>JAJFVF010000022.1 GCA_021371935.1 bacterium | reverse complement strand
GGCAACGTGAATGTATACGGGGTTCAAAATGATGAGGCCAAGCCCAGCATACTCACACTCCCATCCGGGACCACAGTCAAGTTCAACAGCGGCTGCGGGTTATATATGGGAAGAGAATTTTATGGTGCCTGGTATGGTGCTTTGGTCTGCGAGGGCACTGAAGGCTCGCATGTAATCCTTACCGGCGTGTCCGAAACTCCCGGCAGTTGGCGCGGCGTAATTTTCCAGACATATACGGATGATGCAGATAGCGTAATGATATACACTGACGTCACATACGCCGGTCAGGACACAAGTGCAAATATCCGCTGTGAATCTTCCGAGCCGACTATATCGCACTGCACCATAACAAACAGCTCCGGCTACGGTATATATGCCGATAATGGCGCAGCGCCGTATTTGAGTGACAATACGATCAATGACAATGCGACCTATCCGATCAGCGTCTATTGCAACAATGTTCTCGGCAGGCTAAACGGCAATACAGGCAGCGATAATGCATCAGGCGATGTGGTGGTAGTGCGAGGCGGAGCGGTTACAACAAGCCAGACATATTTGAACGAGCCTTTGCCATACCGTGTGACAAGTGCAATCGAAGTCTACGGCGTCCAGAACGATGCCACACAGCCGTGTATATTAACCATAGGTCCCGGAACCACTGTCGAGTTCAACTCCGGTTGTTATATTGTTTTAGGACGGATTTTTTATGGTCCCTGGTATGGTGCGCTGGTCTGCGCCGGCACCAATAATGAGCATATTGTTTTGACGGGCGCCACCGAGACACCCGGCAGTTGGAACGGCATATATTTCAAAGATCAGACCGACGATGCCGACAGTGTGCTTGAGTATACCGAGATTCGTTATGCCGGGACAAGCTATTCCGCCAACATTCGCTGCCAGGCGGCAAGTCCGACGATAACAAACTGCGTCCTGACTGACAGCAGCGCCTGGGCGATATACTGTGACGAAGATGCTTCACCACAGCTCACCGGCAATATAATAACCGACTGCAATGGCGGCATCCGCACATCGGGTGCGTCGCCGACTATAACAAACAACACCATAGTTTACAACACAGGCACACAGCCCGCCATTTCGGCTTCAAGCTCGACGACCGACATATCAAATAATATAGTGGCTTTCAACAATTACGGCATATACGTTTCAGGCGGAACTGTTACTCTGCACTGCAATGATGTCTATTCAAACACAAATTACCAGTATTCAGGTATAAGTGCGGCCGGTGACGATATATCCGTCGACCCACAGTTCGCGAACGTATCTATAGACAACTATCGTCTGCTCGAAGGTTCAGGGTGTATCGACAAGGGCTACGACAATGCAGTCGATTCCACGTGGTATGACCTCGAGTTCGAGCCGAGGGTCAATGGATCACATGTAGATATCGGCGCGGACGAGTATTACGGCTCTGACGCCAGCGCTCCCGACACGGTGATCACCTCCGGTCCTGCAGCCGGTTCGACAGTCGACAGCCTTCCGGTGAATTTCATCTGCTCGGGCATCGACAACGCGACAGCCGCCGGTGACCTGCAATATTCCTGGCGCATCGATGGCGGCGAATGGTCGGAGTTTTCTACCCAGACGACCCACAGCTATGATGATCTTTCCGAGGGCGATCACACAGTCGAGGTCAAGGCAAAAGACGAGGCAGGCAATATCGACCCGACGCCCGCCACAAGACACTTCCACACCAGTGTCCAGCGTGTGCTCTTTATCAATGTCAGCGGCAGTTATAATTCTGACGGCGAGAGCATCTTCACCACGCTTCAAAATGCGGGAGCCAATGCTTTCTATGTCCTTCTGGACACAGAAGGCAAGGCAGCCTCTCAAATAAGCAGCATAGATTTCGATCAGATATGGGTCTATGATCTTTCGACGGGCAATGACGCTTACACATCCGATTGGCAGGCGATTGCAGACTGGTATACCGATCATACTGAATGTGCGATTATTTGTGATGCGCGTATGCTATCTTCCTACTGGAACGGCCAATGGCAGGACGAGGGTCAAAAGCTCACCGAAAACTACTATGAAAACATAAAAGACAACGGCGGTGGTCTGGTTTTGGGCACAGGCCATAGTGAATACCAGACCGGCATCAACAGCATAAACGATCTTATTGGCTTGGAGCAGTTTATGGGAGATTTCGATTTGAGTATGATCCCGATCGATACCATAAGTCCTCTGATGACCACTCCCAACGATATGGGCACCGAGCTTTATGATGATTCCTCGTCTGGCCAGGCTCCGTTTGGACTTCAGACAAACGGGCGCATTCTATACACTGTGGCGTGGCACTCCGGCAGCACAGACAATCCCGGCATATCATCGACCATAAGAGGTGGAGTGGGCTTCCATTCCACAATCACTTCTCCATTGAGCGGGTCGAGTTATATTTATGGAGCCGATATAGCCTTTGCTGCGACCACCACCGGCGGCACTGCGCCGTATACATACAAGTGGAGTTCTGACATCGACGGAGTTCTTAGCACGCAGCAGTCATTTACTACATATACTCTCAGTGTCGGCAAGCATGTCATCGCTCTCACCAGCACAGACAGCGCCGGCAGAATCGATGAGGTTAGTGTAATAGTTTACGTGACCGAGGACGCAAGCGCTCCCGACACTTCCATAACAAGCGGTCCAAGTAATAATTCTTACACCTGCACCGACGCCGTCACATTCACATTTACTGGAAGCGATGATGCCACGCCTACTTCGAGGCTTGTATATAGATGGAGCCTCGATGACGGCGCTTGGTCGACTGATTCGGCTCAGACCACAGTCGATCTGAGCGGTCTTGCGACCGGCAGTCACACATTCGAGGTGGCGGCGGTAGATATTGTAGGTAATATAGATGCTTCTCCAGCTTCTCGAAGTTTCAATATATTCCTGTCTGCTTTGGAGATAACGGATATTGTCGTGAGCGCATCTCAGGGTGATGCGACGGTCACGTGGACAACCCCGATACCGGCAGACTCGACTGTCGAGTATGGGCTTACGGACAGCTATGAGCTGACTCCGGTCAGCAGTTCGTCTATGGTCACAAGCCATTCGATTTCGCTGACAGACCTCGATCCTTCGACTACATATCACTACCGTGTCAGATCGACGGACTCATGTGGCCGTGAGCAAATATCGGATGATGGTACGTTTACAACCCCGGCATTGCCCGATCTCGACGCAGAGTTTGTAAGTGCCACCGACATTGCATATGCTGGTCTAACGGCTTCCATCAAGTGGCGGGTTACCAATGTGGGTTCTGCCGTCAGCATGAAGAGTTGGACGGACTGTGTATATTTGTCCACTGATGACCAGCTCAGCAGTGATGATATCTCACTAGTGTATATGATGAGGCCACTCAATCTCCAGCCGGATGCAAATTACACGCAGACAGCCACCGTCACTCTGCCTATGGTCACAGCCGGTAACTACTGGCTTCTGCTCAAGGCAGATTCGGAAGATACCCAGCCCGAGACCGATGAAGACAATAACATTGCGGCCTACGGACCGATAGATATGCGTATAATGTATATTCCGGTCATTGCTGCAATAGCGGATGAAAGTGCAGTGGAGGGTCAAGCATATACCGGTCCGACCCCGGTTCTGGCCTCCGGCACTCTCCCGGTCACCTGGTCATTGATAAGTGGTCCTTCCGGTATGACGATAGACCACAGCACGGGTGTAGTTATCTGGTCTGATCCGAAAGGCCTGCCGAGTGGCTACACAGTGACCATCCAGGCAACCAACGATGCGGGCGCCGGCACTCAGAGCTGGCAGCTCACTGTCCCGATAAGTTACACGGCATCTGTAAATGCTGATATCGATTCGGCTGTTGCGGGCACTCCCGTCCATCTCAGTGGTTCCGCGACCTGGACTGAGAACGGCACGCCTGCCGCCGGAGTATCAGTTGCTGTCCGCGTACTGGTGAAAAACACGCGCCGTGTATACAGCGTCAAGACGGATACAAACGGCAACTTCTCATACACATTTAATCCGCTGGCGAACGAAGCGGGCAGGTACAGCGTTGCGGCGGACCATCCGAACGTGACCACGGATACCGTTCAGGATACATTCGTGCTCTATGGCATGGCTGTGAATCCGAGCAGTGTGTCGGAGGAAGTGATACCCGGAACGCCGTTGAGCGATGAAGTTGACCTGAAGAATCTTGGTGATGTCGAACTGACGGGTGTAACGGCGACTGTGCTCAATGCCCCTTCCAATCTCACAGTCGATGTAGACTGTCCTTCACAGCTTGACGCCAGTGAGATAGCAGCTCTGGGTTACACACTCACTGCTTCCGGCGATCAGGACATGAGCGGCACGATAACCATCGAACTTGAAAGCGATCAGGAAGCGGCCACATCTTTGACGATGCCCATACACATAAAGCCGGACAGACCGGTGCTCACTGCCGGCACAAGTCCTCTGCAGGCATCGATGCTGCGTGGGACTCAGACTCTCGTCAGTGTCGACATTACAAACAGCGGCGGTGTGTCAACGACATCGCTCAATGTTGCAATACCGTCATGTTCATGGATGGCGCTGGCGACTCCCACAACCATCGATCCGATAGCTCCGGGTGAAAAGGCATCAATCGTGCTTTCATTGACACCTTCGGAGACTCAGGAACTCGTCGAGTATGATGGAACGATAGTGATCAGTTCCACCACGGCAAGTCTGACACTGCCGTTTGAGTTCGACTGCGTATCAGACAAGCTTGGCGATCTCGTTCTGACAGCCGTCGATGAGTTTACATATTATGCTGAGGGCAGTCCGAATGTAGCCGATGCATATGTCACGCTTACCCGTGTTGACGATGCATCGATAGTTATTACCGGCACAACTGATTCAAACGGTGTTGCTGAGTTCAATAATCTGCCGGAGGCATACTATAACATAAAGTTACAGGCGCTGGAGCATGGCCCATTTACCGGTTCTGTGCTTGTCGAAGCCGATCAGACGCGCGAAGTCACAGCATTTATGCCCCGCGAGCTTGTCACATATGTCTGGAAGGTTGTCCCGACTCTGATTGAGGACAAATATGAGATAACTGTTGAAGCGATATTTGAGACGAACGTTCCTGCACCTGTGGTCACCATTGAGCCTGCCAATATCGACCTGAGCGAGATGGTCGACGGCAGGATGCAGGTTGATCTTACGATCACCAATCATGGCCTTATTGCAGCAGAGGAGTTCGAGCTTGAGTTTGGCGACAATCCGAAATATCAGTTCACGCCTCTGACGGACAAGATCGGCACATTGGCTGCGCAGACCACCGTAGTGGTCCCGCTCACCATTGTCGATATTGAAATGCACCCGGAGGAGCATATTTCTCAGGTAAGTAATGTGAGCAAACGCGACGCAAAGATGTCGATTATGGGGGATACGAGTTCCAGCGATCCATGTATCAAGCTCAAGGCCGGCGCGCTATATGTGCTCAAGTGTGGGGATGACGGTAAGTGGAAATGGATCCCGATAAATGTCGTGTATCCTGAAAATGTATGCCCCGGCTCTTCAACCAGGCCGCCCAGCGTTTCTTGGTGGGGTGGCGGTGGAGGTCGTCCCAGCGGCGGCGGCTGGACCGGCGGCGGCGGCGGAACGTCGAGCACTCCGTATGTAAGCAGCAGTTATGTGCTCACTGAGCCTTTATGCGACCCGTGCATGGACAAACTCGGCAGCTGTGTCATGAGTTTTCTGCCACTCGGTTGCGGTGTTGGAGCGGTTTCAAGTGCTGGAACGGCTATATACGGTTGTATCGGGTCGGACTGGATAAGCTGCATTGAATCGATACTAAACGGCGTAGCAGGTACAGTTGTAGGTTGTCTTGATGACGTTCCGATCATTGGGACTGCATGGAATATCTACAACTGCATCAAAGATATGTACTCAGCCTGCTGGAGCGGCAGTTCCACCAAGACGACATCCGCAATAGAGCGCTACAACGCTCTGACGGGCCGCAAAATGAGGCTGCAGGATGTAGGCGGAGACCTGAATGCCGCTGCCGATTATCTGGAGTTGCAGGCCGACAGGATAAAGCCCATTCTCGATCTCTATGTTGAGATATTCGGTGATCCGATATGGCTCAGCGCTGAGAGTGTCGACACCTCGCTTGGGACCTGGTTTACGGCTTTTTATGCGGCGACCGGTGAAGAGACTCCCGATGGCAAGAGCATAAGTGCTGATGAGCGCACCAGCCTGCTCAATATGACAAGACCCAGCCAGCTTACCGACAGTGATGTCGAAAAGTTCCTCGACCGATGGAACAGGACGATGGAATACTATGCAGCCGGTATCGGCACAATCGATCAAGTGCCTGACGGCCAGAGCACAGACTTTATTCCTGCTGATGAGTTCAAGAGCAAATTGCTGGATGCCAAGACATCTCTTGACGAGATGGAAGCAGAAGGTTTCACCGAGATATTCGGCGGCCTTTCATATGCGTCGGATCAGTATATAGAGGCGACCACCAATCAGGATTCAGGCATATGCGCCCGTGTCAAGATACAGATCGAGCAGGAGGCCGTGATTGCAAGGAATGCTTTCAAGGCCACGCTCGAACTGGAGAACGCGGGTTCTTCATCCCTTGAAAATGTCCAGGTAATTGTAAGTATAAAGGATGAGGAAAGCGTCACATCAAACTCACTCTTCGGTATAACCGACTCGGCTCTTGACGGAATTTCCGATGTCGATGGAGATGGTGTTCTTAGTGCCGGTTCCACTTGCAAGGCAGAATGGACTCTTGTCCCGACGAACGATGCGGCTCCGACAGAAAACAAGATATATTATGTCGGCGCAACATTAAACTATACGCTCAACGGCTCTCAAGTGAGTGTTCCGATCTTCCCTGACGCTATCACAGTTAAGCCGAACCCGAGCCTGCATCTGAACTACTTCATGCAGAAATATGTCTACAGTGATGATCCGTTTACGGACGAGGTCGAACCTGCCGAGCCGTTCTCGCTGGGTCTGCTGGTCACCAACTCAGGCTACGGCACTGCGTATGATTTCCAGATTACGTCTGCCCAGCCGCAGATAATCGAGAACGAGAAGGGCCTGCTGATCGATTTCAAGATCATCGGCACTCAGATCGGCACGCAGGAAGTCTCACCGTCTCTGACGGCTGACTTTGGCGACCTTGCGCCGCAGGATACTGCCGTGGCGAGATGGCTTATGACCTCAACGCTGCAGGGCAAATTCATAGACTACAGCGCCACATATGAGCATATTACTGATCTCGGTGATCTGCATCTGACGTCGGTTGACGGCGATCAGACGGATGATCTATCGCTGATAAATGGTGTGGACATCCATGAGCTGATCCATGTGGTTCGTATCGATGTTCCCGGCGATGACAATAAGCCCGATTTCCTGGTCAACGACGAGCCCGATATCAATTCACTGCCTGATATCGTATACAGCTCTGATGCGACCACCGCTCCGGTCACTTCGGTCACCGGTGCGACTATCAGCGGCACTCTGTCGCCGACAAATCTGCAGGTTCATCTTTCCGCTTCAGCTGAAAGTGGTTGGTGTTATATCCGGGGCACTGACCCGGGTGTGGAAAGATATAGGTTGACCAGGGTAATCAGGTCGGACGGCCGCGAGATCATGGTCGATGAGAACGCCTGGACGACACACCGGACCATCCGAAAGGAAGGTCAAGACCCATATCGTCAGCACCTTGTGCATATCTTCGACTTTGACAGCACGGGTGAATATACTCTGATCTATGAAAAGGTCACTTCATCGACCACCACGGCTTTGGCCAAGCAGGAGGCGGACGGAGCGTCCGTATCGCTCGGTGAAGATGAGTCGTTGATAGTTACGGCTGTATTTGACGGCTATTTCTATGTCGAGCCGACCGACCGTGTATGCGGCATCAGAGTCACATGGAGCGGCGAAGTAAGTGTTGGGGACAGTCTGACATTGAGCGGAACGATGGGCACCACATCTTCATTTGAGCGGTGTCTAATTGCCGACAAGGTGACTGTGACGGGTTCCGGTTACACAATTGAGCCGTTCGTAATGACCAACGACTCACTCGGCGGCTGCGATCTTGATTATGATGCGACCGACGGCTCCGGCCAGCGGGGGATAGAGTATTGCTCGGGCGCAAATAACATAGGCCTTCTGGTCAAAACGACGGGTAAAGTCACTGCAGCCGGCAGGACCTATTTCTACATAGATGACGGAACGCATGCAAATGACGGCTCCATATTCCAGGGCGTGCGTGTCATATCCGGCACACTTACGAAACCCACAAGGGGAGATTATGTGACAGTGACCGGAATCAGTTCAATACTTCGTGTCGGCGATCACATATTCCGAAGCATCACGCCCAGATCAGCATCGGATATTGAGATTGCCGGTCCATAGGAGGTACAAAATGAAAAAGATAGCCTGTATAAGCCTGCTGCTGATGTGTTTGGCTTGCCAACTGTGGGCATTTACTCTCGACTTCGAGGGCGGCACCGATTGGGATGCCGTGGGCTGGATCACGTCAGGTGTACAGCTCATCACCATAGGCGGCGACGACGTGATATATGCCGATATCGATGAAGGCTGGAAGTTCAAATCTGATAACGGCAAGCAAAGCACGAACTGGGAGTTTTTTATTTCAGGCGATATGGCACTGAGCAGTCCCTATGACAACGTGGTTCGGGTGAATTTCACTGATTCGATATCTCATTTCCAGATAGGCTATTCAAGCTGGTATACGTTTGTCATCGAGGCGTATGATTTGGGTGGGAATCTGCTCGACCAGGAAAGCGGCGATGCAAATTCCAAATATTGGAATGGAACTGGGTTATCATATCTTGATCTCTATTCATCCTCCGGCAGGATCAGCTACGTACTGTTATACGCTGATGAGGATGATTTTGCCAATGCCGGATGGTGGGTGGCAGACAATATGACATATGAATACCCATCAAGCCCTGCAATTCCCGAGTGGCCAAGCGCTATGTTGGCGTCAAGTGGAATGATGATGCTCGGTTACATTAGGCGTCTGAAGTTGCGACTTAAGAGCTAGACGATAGGTTCGGGCTGGATATCTGATCCAGCCCGAAAGATAATTCCGCGATTTCAAATCACAGACCAGATTGTCCGGGGTATTCCTGCCCCGGACAAATATCACAGTGGCATTCCTGTTCAGTCTTCCACAATAGGTATCCGCTTGATATTAGGATCTGTGAAGATATCGGCCTCATCCACGCTTGGCGAGGAGAATTCGGAGACGATAGCTCCTTGCGGTCCTGCCTGGAACCAGTGCAATGTCTCGGGCACGAGTGTATATTGCTCTCCCGGCTTAAGCACTATCTCATGGAAAACGGTATAGTATTCACTTGGAATTTTTGCTTTAGGTGCTGCTGCTGCCTCACCCGGCACATACAGATATACCTCGCCCTTCCGGCATCTGAACGTTTCCTGCTTGCCCGGTCTGCCGGCTATGGGTGGGTGCTTGTGTTCGGGGCATGTCTGATACGGGAATATCAGCATCTCTTTGGCGCAGTAGCGGTCATTGTTTTCGTAGACGACGATCTCGAGTCCTTCGGATTCAAGCCTGCCCAGTCCAAAATCCGCAACCTCTATATTTGCCGATTCATCCGCCGTAATTGCTATGCCGGCATCCTTTAACATTTTGCGTGCCCTCTCCTGAGCCGCAATTAACTCTGAACGCTTCATTATAGTCTCCTTAGAGAAGCTGAGAGCAGAGTGTGGAGAGCCAAGAGCCCGGACCACCTTGCCCAGTTGTCTTTTATGTTACTTATCTTGCTGCTGTCAGGAAACCTTCAAGAAACTGTTTTACCTGTGGTTGTCGAGACAAGTTGGCCGTGCTTAACGCCCCGTGTGCTGATGAGTGTGTTAGCGATATATTTTACCTTCGCGCTTGCGCCTTTAAGGATTATGACTTCGAGGCAGTTATGCGGGTCGAGGTGAATATGTGTGCTGCACACGACGTATGAGTGGTATTGGTGTTGAAGTTCAGTGAGCACGTTGGAGAGTTCATGCTCATGGTGTTCATATACGATTGTGAGTGTCCCGACCACTTCAGCCTCCGGGTTAGCCCATTCTTCTTTAACCAGTTCCTGCCGGACAAGGTCTCGGATGGCTTCCGAGCGTGACTGGTAGCCTCTCTTTCCGATAAGTGCATCGAACTGACTGAGCAATTCGTCTTCCATAGATACGCCGAATCGTTCAAGTGTGGTCATATGATCCTCCGTAACATGCGCCGACATGATCGTAACACTTGCATCCGACTCAGTCAACCCAATTGTTGTAAGCGCATAGTATTGCACTTCAGTACAACCGCGCTCATACCGATAAATGATATGGCAGCTAACAAGGCTGCATTTGGGAGGAAGAGATGAGTGCAACTGCATGTCAGGTGAATCCGGTGGAATTGTTCAATAAGGCAGAGAAATTAATGGCCGGGTCGCAGGAGGATCAGGCTTTTGATCTATATTCACAACTGCGCGGGACGGATCAGATTGGATCGCTGGCATATTATCGCATGGGTGAGATACTCAACCGCCGACAGGAGCCTCGCAATTCACTCAATTGCCACCGCAAGGCATTCGAGGTCAACTCCCGCCTTATGAGCACGATTACGAAGCCGGATCATCCTTTTCATAACTATGAATATGCTGTAGCCGAGCAGACAGAAGTAGGTGCATGTCCTCTGTGTGGAAAAGAGGGGCAGGAGCACTCCTGCTATAATGTTGCGATGTATCAGCACTTTACAGCAGGATTCGACCCTGTGCGTTTGTGGATGTATTGCGATTCGTGCAATCATATTTACGCCGCCAACCGTCCTGCCGATCTCGGCTCAATACTAAGCACCAGCGCTCATCAGTCCTGTCTTGCCCCCAACACCCAGAGGTTTCACGCGCTTTCTGCAATAGTCGCGGGCTTGAGGTCTGCGGCAAAGGGCAACCGTTTCCTGGAGGTCGGGGTAGGCGCTGGTGAGATGATCGCAATTGCCAAGGAGATGCTCTTTGACGTGACCGGCATCGACATCAGGCCTTCATATGCAGACGCAGTGTCCCGTATGCTCGATATCGATGTGCATGCAGTCGATTTTATGGACTATCAGCCCAACGAAACCTACGACGTGATATGCATGGGTGATGTAATCGAGCACACGATCGATCCAGTTGCCGCGCTCAACAAGGCAGTTTCGCTTTTGGACGAGGGCGGCCTGCTGTGGGTATCGACACCAAACTTCGAGAGCGCATTTGCCATGGTGATGAAGGACAAGGACGCGATGTGGCGGGTATGCGAACACCTGAACTATTTTTCCTTCAAGTCTTTGAAGTCTGTTCTGGAGAACCTCGGGATGGATGTGATCAACTATGGCGTCTCCGGTCAATATAACGGCTGCATGGAAGTCACCAGCGTCAAACGATAAGCCTGAACGCTTCGGATGCGGCTTTTATAGTATATTCGATCTCATCGAACCCATGCGCAGCCGATAAGAATGCAGCCTCAAACTGAGACGGTGCCATGTATACTCCACGCTCCAGCATTGCATGAAAGAACCGCGCATATGCCTGCGTATTGCTCTTTTTAGCCGATGCATAGTCACATACCAGTTCATCAGTGAAAAATACAGTCATCATAGACCCGACACTGTTTATCTTCACCCGAATGCCTGCATCTGCTGCAGCTTTTTCGATTCCATACTTTAGTCTATCGGACTTTTGATTCAGATCGTCATAGAATCCGTTGTGTTTGAGAGCTTCCATGGTCGCTATCCCCGCACTCACCGCAATCGGATTGCCGGAGAGTGTTCCAGCTTGATACACAGGCCCGACAGGCGCGACCTGTTCCATTATTTCACGCTTGCCGCCATATGCGCCGACCGGCAGCCCGCCGCCGATAATCTTGCCTAGAGTAGTGATATCCGGCGTGACCCCAAAAAGCTCCTGCGCTCCGCCATATGACACTCTGAAACCCGTGATTACTTCGTCGAATATCAGCAGAATGCCGTTTGCGCTGCATATTTCTCGCAAACCATTCAAGAATCCCTGCTTAGGCGTCACTACACCCATATTCCCAGCCACCGGCTCCACGATGATGCATGCGATCTGATCTTTCATCGAGTTCACGGCATTCGCGACCGCGTCCATGTCGTTATACGGCATCACGATTGTATCCGACGCGGCGCTTACCGGCACTCCTGCGCAGTCCGGCAGGGTGAATGTCGCGACCCCCGAGCCTGCTTTTGCGAGCATATAGTCCGCATGGCCGTGGTAACCGCCCTCGAATTTGATGATCTTATCACGACCGGTGTAACCGCGAGCGAGCCGTATTGCGCTCATAACCGCTTCCGTGCCCGAGCTTACCAGCCGCACCATCTCTATCGACGGCACCGCGTCAACGATCATTTCAGCCATCTTGACTTCCATAGCGGTCGGAGCGCCGAATGTAGTGCCGTCTTGTGCAGTCTGCCTTATTGCATCGACCACGCTTGGATATGCATGTCCAAGGATGAGCGGTCCCCATGAGCAGACGTAGTCTATGTATGAGTTACCGTCTTCATCGAAAACGCGGCAGCCTTTGCCCCGCTTGATAAAGATGGGCTGCCCGCCGACTGATCCGAACGCACGTACAGGGCTGTTGACCCCGCCGGGCATCAATTGTTTCGCTCGTTCAAAAAGCTCGTTTGATTTTGAATGTATCATATCGTTTCCTCGATAAAATAGCTGAGAGCTGAGAGTGGAGAGCTAAGAGCCATCAGTTTCCCCTCTGTCTGCGTTCGGGCGCGATATCTGATCGCGACCGAAATAGAACAACTGGATTTCCTATCTCCCAAACAGCGCTCTCTGGTCACCCATCCTTCGCGTAACACGCCTGGAATCGAAATACTCCAACAGCGGAACCACATATCTCCTGCTCGAATTGACAAGGTCTCTGAACTGTGCCACAGTGATATGATTATTTTCTTGAAGATACGTCCTGAGCGCACATTCCGCTCTTTGAATAGCCTGCGTGTGAAAATATAGATCGGTGTCAACTTTAACCAACTCACCGCGATTCACAAGCAAAGTCACAATCTCACGCGCATCCACTCCGAATTTTTTTTCAAGTTCAGTCAGCAGAGGCGGATTGATGTCTGCTTCATGGTAAGCTCTCTGAATTGCATGCAGTATTTCTTCCAGACGAGAATCAAGGGTCACGATATGACCCGGCAGTTTAGCAATGCTGTCTGATACTTCAACTTTTCCATCTGCTGCCATGGATGAGAGTATTGCCTGAAAACCTTTCTGGTCGATCCTCGGTCCCAAAGCGGCCTTAAGTTCATGACTTGGCATCCCCGATTTTATGGGATTTGCCTTATGATATGCCGCCACAGTCGATATTATTCTGGATGCAACCATATCATACCCGGGCTTATGCACAAACCTGCCGGACAATTTGACGGCAAGTCCGCTGCAGACAAGCTCTTCGAGTGCGGCATTAACCTCCGACTCCCCCAAAGATGTGTGCTGAACAATCTCTTTTACCGACAGTCCCATCTCTGACGCAGCGAGAGTGTATTCAACGATATCCGCCGGGTTGCCCTTTAGTGTCCGTTCGAGCCTTTGTATTGTGTTTATGTCACTCTTTCGGTGTTTGGCAGCATTCGGGTCGAGTATAACTCCGCCGCCCATCACGCGAGCCGGTGAGTAAAATCGCAGCACAAACCTGTCCGACCGCGCAGCCACAATCTTGGTTTCGAGCCGCAGCTGCACCAGCCCTTTTTCGCCGGGACCTATCTCATCCTTGCCCAACACCGTCACACGGCCAATTGCTTCGAGTGTGCCGATATGCATTCTCACCCGCATCCTGCTTTTGAGCGGCCGAGGGGAGTCTTTGAGCACCGACACACTTGCATCGAGCATATCGGTTGTTCCGAGGTATCCGGGTGCCAGGAGCACGCTGCCGCGTCTGATATCCGACACTTCGACCCCCACCAGGTTTACTGCGACACGGCTTCCTGCATAAGCCTCATCCAGTTTCTTGCCGTGAACCTGAATTTGACGGACTCGCGAGTCGATTTTTTGCGGCAAAATGGTGACGGCATCGCCAAGCCTGATTGTGCCCGAGGTCAGAGTGCCTGTTACCACTGTCCCGAAGCCTGTCATTGTGAACACTCTGTCAATGGGAAGTCTGAACGGTCCCTGCGTTGTGCGCTGGGTCGCTTTTTCCGAAAGGATGTCTATTTCTTTGATGAGTTCATCTATGCCGCCGCCGTCAGTCGCCGACACTCTGACAATCTTTGCACTGCCGAACGATGTGCCTTTGAGGTATTGTTCAAGGTCTTCCTGAACGATATCCAGCCACTCATCTTCCACCATATCGCACTTGGTGAGCGCGACGACTCCCAGCTTTGTCTCCAGCAGTTCAAGTATTTCGAGGTGTTCACGTGTTTGAGGCATAACGCCTTCGTCGGCAGCCACCACCAGCAGCGCGATATCGACTCCACTTGCTCCTGCGAGCATATTTTTGAGGAATTTCTCATGTCCCGGCACATCGACAATGCCTATCTGCCGTCCACTCGGCAGTACAAGCGATGCGAAACCCAGGTCAATAGTAAGGCCTCGCTCCTGTTCTTCCTTAAGACGGTCGGTGTTAATACCGGTCATGGCCTTAATGAGTGTGGTCTTGCCATGATCGACATGCCCGGCGGTTCCGAGTATCAAATGCTTATTGCATTCCATCGCTTAATTGTAGTTTGCTGTGCAGCTTGGGTCAAGTCAGGTAAATGTAAATCACGTGTAATACTTCCGTATTACTACCAGCTAGTTCGCACGGACAATAAAAAAATAGAGCATAAAGCTAATTGTGAAGTTTAGGCAATGAGGGTATCATCATAATAGCCGGTGACTGATAAGCATGGCGACGGAAGTAAGGCGGAAAACCTGAGCCATACGGTCGGACCGGGGACGACTTCCTAATCTGCCCGCCCGCAGAGTTGTTCTCGGACCTGGATATGTCCAAGCGACTGAGTGACCTGCCAGCACGATACGCAATTATATGGGCGATCCGGGCACCGGCTAAACAATTATTATATAGCAATCATAACCTAATACAGTAATTCATCTTCTCTCCTTCCTTTCAGTAGTGGATGGCTGTGGTCTCCCCCGCAGCCATCAATTTTTTTGTGAATGGCTGTGCTGAAGGGATTCTGCGGCACCCTCGCGAAATCAACCAGCGTATGAATGATTACATGACACAAACTCAGTTCAAACAAATAGCCGCCTATTATGACGACCTGATGGCGGGCGTTCCATACAATTTGTGGGTCAATTATATTGAGGATATCCTATCGCGGATCGAGTATCGCCCCAAAAGCGTGCTCGATGCGGCGTGCGGCACTGGCAATGTTAGTGAGATACTGGTCGACAGGGGATATAAGGTAGTCGGGGCGGATATAGCGCCGGATATGATTGAAGTGGCCAGGTCCAAGCCCAGTGGCATCGAATATTTTGTTCAAGATATGGCCGAACTGGACTTGGACGGGCGCAAGTTCGACCTGGCAATCAGCCTGTTCGATTCACTCAACTATATAACTGACCCATCCCACCTTGCGCATGCGATCAAACGGGTGGGGGAGCATTTAGTCGATGGTGGAGTTTTCATATTCGATGTAAATACGGAGTATGCTCTGGCGCATCATTTCTTCGATCAAGCCAATATTGCCTCCAACCACTATCCGCACTATGTATGGAACAGCATCTACGACCATGCCGGCCGCATCTGCACGGTGAACATGACCTTCGAGGTAATGGAGAACGGTGAGAAGCGACAGTTCAAAGAGGTGCATATCCAGCGCGCCCACAGCCTCGAAGAGCTTTCGATGATGCTGAGCGATGCAGGTTTTGACGTAATAGATATTTTTCATGCCTACAAGTTCCGTAAGCCTACCAGGCGTTCAGACAGGGTATTTTACGTAGCAAGAAGGGTGAGGTAATGAATCGCAGTATCATTCGCGGCATTACGCTGATTATTCTGGCGGCAGCAGTGATAATCGGATTGCTCCTTGTGCCGAACAAGTCGAACAAGAATGCGAACCATCCACCTAATGACGACCCATGGCTGCTGGTCTCATACGATCCCGATAATCCTTACGGCACATATCTCGGCAACG
Source organism: bacterium (assembly GCA_021371935.1). Taxonomy (NCBI): domain Bacteria; species bacterium. The sequence goes on along the minus strand of JAJFVF010000022.1, from coordinate 297,022 downwards.
GATTCATAGGCTGCAGGATAATGGGCGAGGGTGTAGGCAGTCATAACGGTGATCCTCTGCCGTGCTTTATGGCAGGCTTGTATGATAACGAGAAACTCATCCCGACGCCCACCTGGAGCGACTTGCGCTTCTATGACGGCAAGACAGAGTTTACTATAGACAAGAATGCCGACTACAAGCAGGTCCTCAACATGAAGACAGGTAGCCTTACGACGTACGCAACATGGCGCGCTGGACACAAGACTCTCAAGGGTAAGATTGAGGTCATAGTGTCGAGAGCGGAGCCAGATTTAGCGCGATTATATGTACGCCTTGCAGCCGACTTCCATGGCCATGTAAGAATCAAATCACCACCAAGCGGGAATTCTCCCACAGGTGTTGATTGGGTCGTCGGATCATGTCTTTCAAAGACGGGAAGCTCTGTGACTGGTATTGGTGGTATGGCACTGGACACAGGCGCAGCAGTAGAACCGGGTGACAAGCTGACTCTGGATTACTATATAATGCTATTCAGGTCTGCTCCGCCAAAAGATGCCAAATCTCGCCTGGAAGCTCTGCTGAAACATCCCAACGAGTTTGTCTCCGAACACAAAGCCGCCATGTCCGACCTCTGGAAACACGACATAATCATAGACGGTCCCAGGCGCGACCAGCAGGCGATTCACTCTTGCATGTTTTATCTGATGCAGAGTGTGCGTGAAAGCAGCGGATGGAGCATACCGCCGATGGGTCTGTCGGGCAATGCCTTCAACGGGCATGTCTTCTGGGACGCCGATTTGTGGATGTTCCCGGCGCTGATACTGCAGCACCCCGGGCTTGCCCGTTCTATTGTGGATTATCGATATAACACACTTTCAGGGGCGATTGCGAATGCAAAGGAGCATGGCTTTGCCGGGGCCGAATATGCCTGGGAGAGCGGGTATACGGGCAGGGAAGACACTCCCGAAGGGCTTGTCTACGCAAATGAGAGGCACATCAATGGGGATGTGGCTCTCTGCCAATGGCAGTATTATCTGGCAACGGGAGATAAGGGCTGGCTAAAGACCCGAGGATATCCGGTGCTCAAGGCCACTGCCGATTACTGGGTCAGCCGCGCAAAACTGAACCAGGCCAAGGATCGTTACGAGATACTGCAGGTGGTCCCGCCGGATGAGAATGCCGAACTCACCGACAACAGCGCATACACAAATATCATCGCCCAGATGAACCTGCGCATCGCTATGCAGGCCGCCAAGCAAATAGGAACTGTGCCGAACCCGCAGTGGTCGCAGGTTGCGCAGAAGATGTATATCCCATATGATCCGGCAAACAAACGCTTCATAGCGCACGATGCTTGCAAGCCCAATTGTGAGGCAAAGCAGGCCGATACCGAGCTTATAGTCTATCCTCTGCAGTATGAGCTTGCCGACCATGACATGACGGAGATATACAAGAACACATTTGAATACTATTCCAGCCATGTCCATCCCAACGGCCCGGCAATGAGCACATCGGCATATTCAGTCATTTCAGCACGCCTGGGCGACTGCGACAGAGCATATAAGGAGTTCGTGAAGAGCTACAAGCCCTATTTCCGTGGACCTTTCAACTATTTCAATGAAAAACCCTCCAAGACATATGAAAATATGTGTTTTCTCACCGGAGCTGCCGGTCCGATTCAGTCGATCATATTCGGTCTGGCTGGTGCAAAGGTGGACTATTTTGCACAGGACGATGGCAAAATCCTGAGTTGGTCTGCGTGTCTGCCTAAGTGCTGGAAGTCGATAAAGCTCACCGGTGTCCAATGGCGGGGCAAGCAGTTTGATGTCACAGTGAACCGAGGCAATAAGGTCATCATAAGGCCAAGCCAATCCCCAACCCCTATCCATTAGTGTTTAGATAAATTTTGACAAGGGAAAACCAGATTAGGGTAATCCCCGATCTACGAGTATGGAGGGGTTCACATGGACGAGCATGAGAGCGAAAGAATGACGGGTCAAAAGGGTGGAGCCTCCGAAGCCTTTATACACGGACACCATTACTATGAGCCTTCCGTGACTGCAATTACCGACATCATCGTGCCTGCCACGAGAATACAGTGGGGACCCACATTTGCGGGTCTATTGGTCGCGTTGTCGGTGACTTTTTTGTTTACTGCGCTGGGGATAGCGCTTGGGATAGGAGTCGGCGGCATGGGCTATTGGATCGTTGGTTTTGGCTCATTGGGCTTGTTTTTGGGCAGCATGCTTGCTGCGCGCACAGCCAAGGCTGACGTTATCCCTGCGATAATGCATGGTGTTATTGTATGGTGCCTTGCAATGGTGCTTCACACCATCACTTTTGGCGGAGTGCTTGCGGCCGTTGTGGCGTCCACCATGGACGCACGGGCGCCTACGCCTATAACCACTGTGATCAGTGATGCCGCATGGTGGTTCTTTGGAGGATTTTTGATCTTTTTAGTGGCGTCCATATTGGGTGGACTTGCGGGTATCAACCCGCCTGAGCACGAAGAGACCCATGAGACTACTACAACCACATAGCAGGGCGAGTCTGAACCCGCATTATGCGTTTTATGCATAATCCGGGTGAAGTCAAGATAGTTGGTAGAATGAGGATAGTCGGGGGTATTTTTGCTCCCGACTTTTTATATCACCCATGTTCGGGCGCGATATCTGATCGCGACCGGAACGGAAGCATGGCATATCTGATGCCTTACCATTCTAGCCTAGCTACGTCTTTTATATCACCAGGTTCATCTGATCCGGCTCATTCGAGTATAGGCGGCTGACGATAGTTTCGACCGCCGCACGTGCCGATTCCAATCTGACGGTCAGCTCAGGGCTGGGTGTTATACGGCTTTGCTCGGTAAGGTCTATTACTATGTTACCTATATGCACTAGCACATCATGCACCACGTCCGAGCATTCGATGCACTGCGCTATGAAATTCGACAGCCTTGGAAACGACATCCCCCTCCCAGACTCGCTCTCGAAAATCTTGATGCCCTTGGCAAGACCGGCCTTGCGCTCATCCGTTGACGTAGTGAAGTCTACCCGCCGGATAGGCAGCGCGCGAATGTCTTCGAGTTCTATCTGGGGCTGTACGAATTTGTATCCTGTGACGCTCCTCCAGATATACTCGTTCATCACGCGCGAGTTGAGAATGCACAGCAGGTAAACCTCGTCCATACCCGGCTCGCGCAGTTCGATCCCATACACCGACTGCGGAAATACATAGCCTATATGGCTTTTGCTTACTCTGTCCAGCGCTGCGACCAGTTTAGCTGAGCTTTTCTGCAAAACAATCTTGGTGCTGTGATATCTCTCAATCGGCTTTTTGACCCATGACCTGCTAGTAGATTTGCCTTCCCAGATGATCTCATATGGCTTTATGCTCTGCCCACCAAGGATAACGGGCATATCTCCGATGTCATTGCCTATTGCGGATTTGCCGACTTCCTCGCCGCGATATATTGCTTTCACGTTCAGATCTTTAAGCGGGACAAACGGAACTTGGTAATTACTCAGCGCGGCGTTTTCGCCGTGTATTCTCTTGATCACTTCGCCGAATCGTCCATTTTCGAGCAGGTATAGATACTCATATCTTTTTTGCGATAAGATGCTATCCAGACGTACTCTGCGCGCAAGTGATTTGAAAGTCTGCCTTGGCCTGATTGCGAATGCCCGGCGGTCGGTCTTGTTTTCTATCCTGCATGCCAGGAAACTATTGTCGGACGACGCTGCATTACGGCAGACCGGCACGATATTTGCGACCCGTGCATCTCTGAATGCGCCGGACATGTGCAGCAGTGATTGTATCGTCCAGTCCTTCACGAGAGACCGCCTCACTTCCATGGCGTTCTCACGCACCAGCATCGGGTCCGGCAATACCATCGATAGCATACCATTGCTTCTGACGAGGTTGTTTTTCATTACCAGGTTCAGGAACAGCAGATACGAGTCCGACTGCCCGCGCGATGTATGCGCCAGGCCGTTTTTTGCCGCTATATAAGGCGGGTTACCCACCACAGCGTCAAATCCGCCGTCTGCAAACACTTCAGCGAAAGCGCTCTTCCAGTCAATGCTTATGCCGTCAGTGTTTAGGGAGTCCGCGCATATCAGGTGAGAATTGATCTGCCGGGCGATCCCATCGGCAAAGTGTGATGATGCCCAAACGCAAAACCGAGATATTTCCACAGCAGCGGGGTCGATGTCCACGCCATATACGCATTCCGATGCAATTTGAGCCGGATTCGTCCCGGCTGATAATCTATCGACCGCGCAGCACAGAAAATCACCTCCACCCATCGCAGGGTCCAGTATTTTGACTGTGCGCTGGTTTTGGCTGCCGGCGATATCCAAAATCGGATGTGGATTGACGACCGAGTCAATTATATAGTTGACGAGTGGTGGGGGAGTAAAGTAGACGCCCGCGTCTTTTCGCCGTGTTCTGCTGGATTCCAGATGAGCTGTGTCTTTTGATGGCCGCAGCGCCAGCATCCCTTGATACGCGCACCCTATCCACGATAGCGGGATTGTCTGGAAAAATATCGAGTCTATTGGTGCATCCGGTGCAGGCCGCAGCAGCGACTTCGCACCTTGCACAAATGCCGCGTCGGTCAATATGTTATCATCACCGAGCGCGAACACTCCATAACCGGAAGAATTGCGCACAGCCCGGCACGACTCCATATATATCGCGCTCAACCGTTCAGAGGGTTTGTCTGCTGTCTTTCTGAGCGCATATGCGGCGGCGCAAATAGGGACTTTTGCGGGTCTATTCTCGGGCATATTTTCTGATGCCACAAGCACTGCCGCCATCCGCGCTATGTGCTTCATAGACTCTGCACACACATAGTTTGGTTCGGTATTAACGTTATCATACATGGCGGCGGCATATAGCGACTCCAGTGCCGAAGTGCACCTGTCCACAAACATACTCAGCGATTTGTTCTGCGTCAAATCCCTCAAGTGTCGTCTCCTTGAGTATAAATTACTTTCCGAACGCCTCGCTTCCTTCTTTAGAAAAAGTTGAGAGTGGAGTGTGGAGAGCAGAGAGTGGAGAACCATGATGGTCGGGGGTATTCCTGCCCCCGACCGTTGTGTTGCAATATGAACCGGCCTGCCATTTAAGAGGTCTCGGGATTTCCGGGTTGGGGTGGAGACTTGGTATTTGTAGTAAAAGGCGGTATACCAATACTCAAATTCTGAAGGGCCGAAGGTGCCAAACTTATTTGGACATGTGCTGGATAAAAACACCATGTGCATTGAGACGAAATCTATCAGCATTTGAAGTCTTAGTTTGGTCTGGTTTGTAAAGTACGTCCTTTAGGATTTTGAGAACCGCATGTTTTTCATATCCAGCAAAAAGAAAGCATGCTATACGTAAGGTTGGCGAAAATCTTTGATATGCATCAACCTGGAGATTTGTAGGTGTCGGAAAACGAAGAAATGTCCTGTCACTCGGAAATGCAGATTTTATCCAAAGGAATTTTAGCCGTGACAAAGCGACCGAACTATCGTAGGGCATCATAAAACAGCTCAAATTTGTGCCGTTTTTACATATTTGCGCTACATAGCTTTCAGCTTTGATCTTAAATGAAGAAACTGTCATAGCTTTCAATAGGGCATGTGATCGTAATGGCGGTAATGGCGCAAATGAATCCTTGTTAATGATCGAGATATCGCCGGTTTGAAGTAGTGTATACAGTCTGCCTTGTGTTGTCCATATCTGCTCAGGGAATTCGGCTGGCATTTTGCGATGATCAGTTAATACCACACAAACGGTGTGATTCCAATTGTCCTCGAATTTCCCAACACTTGTTCCTCTGGATGGAGCCTTTACCTGAATACTATATCTAAAATTTGCCGCCGCTTCAGACCATTTGCATGAGTAGGCTGACGCATTGTCATACAGGATGTCACCTTGCATGAAGTGGCAAAACTCAAGCGCTTCTTGAAATGCTTTTGGCACAGCCCATGTGAAGCCATTATAGTATGGTGCTTTGGCGGGATCCTTTGCAGATTTTAATATTGTTTGGGGTGGAGTTCCGTCTACGTTTACTGCACCCAGATCGAAGACGCCTAACTCGTGTGCAAGCCTATACATATGCTTGCATGGTAATCGTCTGAGTGAGGCATCTTTGCAGGTGCATGAATCAAGGGAAACAACATAATCCTTGATTGCACAGGTTGATGTTTCTAAGTCAATTTGCATGGGATCGAGGTTTACCTGCATTGCCGATTCTTGTCGTTTGATTTGTTCGGGGTCGGCGTGTAATTCTTCAGCATCTGGACTCCAAAAGTTGGTAACGTTGCCCACTATATTCTCCTGCAATCGAGGAGAACCTGAAACTGCTCGGCTCTCAGTAATAAATATGATTAGCACTCAGCCGTATTATAGCCAACAAATATCGATATTGCAAAACAATCTGAAGTATTGATGAAAATATGTTCCAAGCCGGTAATCTTCAGCCGGCCTCCTCTGGACTCTCAACTAAAACCACTAAACAGGTAATCCATACAGCACATCCAATGTTCTACGCACGGCATAACCATACTGACAGTCAACGAGCGCGTATATCGCGCGACACGGCGGTCAGCCGGGCTGCCGAGATAGCATTGTCAGTGATCAGGGGCTGCGGCCATGTATTTGCAGCCGGTCCTCAGGCGACACCGATGGGCCGGATGCGGGGCGCGCGGATTTTGTTCAACGGCAATCCATCTGGCGGCTCGGTCATTATCCTTGGTGACGTTCGGGATCAGCCAAAAGTATCCCGGGCGAATACGGTCATGGATGAAGGGAGAGCACCTGAGGAGGCTGCAGATGAGAATACCGGACGCAAAGCAATATTTAGGACGCCACTGCGCGGTCACTTTCCGCGACAGGCATGGCGATGAAGTCACAAGAGATTTACATATCCACGATGTCGCCTTTGTTCCGCTCTACGGGGCGTACTTGATAGGCGATATCGAGGATGTTTCATTAGAGCGTGTTACCAGCATAAGCGCCCTTGACGGTTGAGTCGTCGTTCCCACACATCGAGGCTGCAGGCGTTATTCTGCCAATCGGCGGAGTAAGGCCCGCGGCCTCCAATTTCATATACTGGTGATAATACCTGATTTTCACTGTTTTGGCAGGAAAAGAGGGCGATCCGGTTAAGTGATTATGTGGAAGTGTATTGTGTATGGACAAAAGGATTATGGGAGATACGGACAGCACAACCGGTCATGGCCGGGTCAAAACGGGCACCACCAGGCTATCGAGTCTGGTGAAGCGTGCAAGCTCATTGGCCGAGCAGGGTATGTATGACGAGGCCATCGCCAACATAAAGGAGGCGATAGCGCTTTGTCCGGGCGACCCAAAGTTCAGCATCCAGCTTGCAAATATATATCGGGCGCAGAATCGTATAGGACCGGCAATAGAGGCAATGCGTGCGGCAATCGAACTCAATCCCAAGGACGGCGACCTCCAGCAGCAGCTTTTGCGCACTCTTCTGGAGATGGGCCGTTATGATGAGGCGATAGCGATCAGCAACAGGCTTCTCGAGAGCCATCCCCGCAACCTTATTGCGCGCGACATACTCGGCATAGCATATTTGCAGCAGGGCAGGCTCGACAGCGCCTTAAAGGTCACCGACGAGCTGATCCATCTTGCTCCCACTGATGCAGCGCACCATTTCAAAAAGGCTGTTTTGCTCCAACAGAAGGGCGAGATAGCGCGTGCAATGTCATCATTTCTGCTTGCTCTGGAGATGGAGCCGGACGGCGGCCTTGCCGATGATGCCCGCGAAGCCATAGCCGCGCTCGACAGCTATCAGCTCAAGCAGATACTCACCCTGGCTGTTGAGGATGCCATATTCAGGACAAAACTGGCGCTCGATCCAGAATCTGCGCTTGTTCAGCGTGGTTTTCGTCTGAGTGCAGCGGGCATATCCACATTAAGGCAGCTCGACATCGGAAACCTACCCGGCGATCCTCAGGGCAGATACTACCACTGATATTCTAAGTAAATCACGGTTGGTCGCTTGCATACCACTATAGTTTTTCACACCAGTATAACCACATAAACTCGTGCAATTTACTGACCGTAAATTGCTTAGTAAATTTCCAGTCTGCACTGAGCTTTATCTCCCAATGACGCGTCGACCGGGAGGGCGTCCCTCCTGCCGAGCCTTATTTTTTACCTTCAAACAGAACAGTTTCCAGCCGCCCATTCATCTTTACAATCCTCCCTGTCGGGGTTTATAATATGCCCTGGGGGACGAGTCTATGGACACCAAAAACACACCCATCGCAATCGGGTCGGATCACGCAGGTTATTACCTCAAGGAGAGCCTGATCGAGGACCTGAGAGCCGATGGTTATCAGATACAAGACTTCGGCACATTCTCACTCGAATCGGTCGACTATCCTGACATAGCGCGTGAGGTCGCCGAGGCAATCTCTTCAGGCCGATTTGAAAGGGGTATCCTTGTGTGTGGCACGGGAATCGGGATATCCATCGCAGCCAACAAGGTGAAGGGAATAAGGGCGACTGTGTGTTCGGACACATTTTCGGCAAGGATGAGCCGTGAGCACAACAATGCCAACATCATAGCCGTTGGAGCGAGAGTCGTAGGTGCGGGTCTTGCGCTGGATATAGTGAAGAGTTTTCTTGAGACGCCGTTTGAGTATGGGTCGCGTCATGAGCGGCGCGTTGATAAGATAAATGCACTAGACGAGTGCTAGGTACATGTAACAGGGCACAGGTAATAGGAGGCTTTCAGTGGTGGTAGCAAGTGATAAATTGATGAGTGATATCAATGCGCCGTTGAACCAGGTCGATCCTGAAGTTGCGGGGATCATCAATGATGAGATAAAGCGCCAGAACAGCAAGATTTTGCTTATCGCATCAGAGAATTATGCCAGCAAAGCGGTATTGGAGGCGCAGGGTTCGGTCCTTACCAACAAATACGCCGAGGGTTATTCCGGCAACCGCTATTACGGCGGCTGCGAGAATGTAGACCGCGTCGAGACGCTTGCCATCGAGCGTGCAAAAGAGCTGTTCGGCGCCGATCATGCCAATGTTCAGCCGCACTCTGGTTCACAGGCAAATCAGGCGGCATATTTTGCGTTCATGAAGCCGGGCGACAATTATTTGTCGATGGAACTCTCTCACGGCGGCCACCTCACGCACGGCAGTCACGTCAATTTCTCGGGTATTCTGTATAACCCATGCTATTACGGTGTCGATGCCGAGACCGAGATGCTCAACTACGATACCATCCGCAAGCTGGCCGAGGAATGCCGTCCGAAGATGATCGTGACCGGTGCAACCGTCTATCCACGGTACTGGGACTGGGTGGAGTTCAGGAAGATAGCCGACAGTGTCGGCGCAATCCTCATGGCCGACATCGCTCATATAGCAGGTCTAGTCGCGGCGGGCGAGCACCCGTCGCCTGTGCCATATTGCGACATAGTCACTTTCACCACACACAAGACCCTTCGCGGTCCGCGCGCAGGCATGATTTTGTGCAAGCAGGAGCATGCCAAGGCTGTAGACAAGGCAGTTTTTCCGGGTCTGCAGGGCGGCCCACTGGAGCATGTGATTGCCGCCAAGGCAGTGTGTTTGCATGAGGCATTGCAGCCGTCATTCAAGGATTATCAGAAGCAGATCAAACTCAATGCGGCAGTGCTTGCCAAGACTCTCGAATCTGGTGGAATGCGACTGGTGAGCGGGGGAACCGATAACCACCTCATGCTCGTAGACTTGACTGGTCTCGGCCTCACGGGCAAGGCTGCGCAGGAAGCATTGGACAAGGTCGGTATCGTGTGCAACAAGAACATGATCCCGTTCGACAAAGAGAAGCCCAGGGTCACCAGCGGTGTTCGCATCGGTACTCCATGCGTCACCACACGCGGCATGAAAGAGCCTGAGATGATAAAGATCGGCGAGATGATTGTTAAGTGTCTGAAGCACATGACCGACTCGCCTGAAGATATAGCCGTGCGTGACCGGATTGCCGCAGAGGTCAAGGCGCTCACCAGCGGCTTTCCGATATATCAGGAATAGGTGTCGGGTGCCGGGTATATTGGGAAGGGAAACCTAATTCTGGCACCTGATACCCGGCACCTGTCACCCAGAAAAGGATTTCTATGAACTCAGCTTTATTGGCTGTGCTGATAAGTTTTGTCGTGGCCTTGTTGATGACCCCGCAGGTCAGAATGCTTGCTATGCGCCTGAATGTGGTGGCTCAGCCTGGTGGCAGGCGTGTTCATTCGCGGGTGACACCGCTGATGGGCGGCATTGCAATGTATGCGGGGTTCATTATTGCGGTAATTATTGTCGTAATCCTGAGCCCGAGGCTGCGTTTCGATATGCAGACGATAGGCATCCTCGTCGGAGCCACATACGTAGCGATTATCGGTGTCATTGACGACAAATACGAGCTTCCAGGCTGGTTCCAGGCTCTGAGCATCCTCATAAGTGGCACTATTCTTGTCCTCTTCGGCGTGAAGATACAGCATGTCACCAATCCTTTCCAGGGTGGTCACCTGATGTGGCTGGGCTGGGTAGGTATTCCCCTGACACTGATCTGGGTCCTTATGGTGACCAAGGCAGTGGACTGCATGGACGGTCTCGACGGTCTTGCGGCAGGCATATCGGGCATCGCGGCTGCCACACTGATGCTTATGGCGCTGCGTTCGGGCGAGCGGTTCGAGATATCAGCAGTGATGGCTGCAGCCCTGCTTGGCGGCACAATAGGCTTTTTAAGATATAACTATCCCCCCGCAAAGATATTCATGGGCACAATAGGCGCTCAATTTTTGGGGTTTATGCTTGCCGGTATCTCTATAGCCGGTGCGTTCAAGATAGCCGCATTTGTGGCGGTGGCAGCGCCCGTGCTGGTGCTGGGCGTGCCTTTGTTCGATACCACATTTGTGGTCATACGACGAATCGCCACCGGCAAGAAGATACATGAGGCCGACACCAGCCACCTACATCACAGACTGATGAACAAAGGATTCTCGCACAGGCAGGTTGTGTGGCTCATCTATGGCCTCACAATAGTCTTCTGCGCTGCGGCGTATACGCTTTTTTTCTATGCCAGATGAGAGAAGTGGAAAGCTGAAAGTGGAAAGCCATAAACTATGTTCGGGTGCGATATCCGATCGCGCCCGAAATAGAACTCTTGCGATTTCAGATCGCAAACGCTTAAGGTGAGGCAATGAGAATTCTAGCAGTATGCGGCACAAGGCCGGACACGGTAAAGATGGCTCCGGTCGTGCTGGAGATCAAGCGGCATTTGCGCCAGGCCGAGCTTATATTGGCCGTCACAGGCCAGCACCGCGAGATGCTCGAACAGGTGCTGCATGCGTTCAATCTGACACCCGACTTCGATCTTCATATAATGACCGCACGACAAAGTCTGGCTCAGATAACCACCCGTGCTCTTGAGGGCCTGGACGATGTGATCCAAAAAGTGAAGCCCGACCTGGTGCTTGCCCAGGGTGATACCACGACCACATTCGTTGCCAGCCTGGCTGCGTTCTATAACAAAGTCCGATTTGGCCATGTCGAGGCGGGTCTTCGGACTGATAACAAATATGATCCGTTTCCCGAGGAGATAAACAGACGTCTTGCGGGTGTGATAACCGATCTGCATTTTGCTCCGACTGATGTCGCAAAGGATAATCTCCTGCGCGAGGGCGCGTGTGCCGATGATATATATGTCACCGGTAACACCGTGATAGATGCTCTGCTGGCGATAGCTTCTCAGCCGCATGAGTTCGATGATCCGGCTCTGCGTGCGGCGGCTGAATCGGGCAGGATGATATTGCTTACGGCTCACCGCCGGGAGAACTGGGGCGAGCCGATGAAGGACATCTGCGCAGCTATAAAGCAGATAATCGCTCAGAATCCCGATGTGCATGTAGTGTTTCCGGTGCATAAAAACCCGATAGTCCGCGATGTGGTTTTCCCGGAACTGGAGGGCACGGATCGCGTAATACTCATGGAGCCGCCGGACTATGTGCCGTTTGTTCATCTCATCAAGTCGGCGCATCTGGTGCTCACCGACTCCGGTGGGGTGCAGGAAGAGGCTCCATCTCTGGGTAAGCCTGTGCTGGTGCTCAGAAAGACTACCGAGCGGCCTGAAGGTGTTACGGCCGGCAGCGCGAAACTTGTCGGGACCAACACACAGGTAATTGTTAATGAGGCTGAAAACCTGCTGCATAATCAGGCGGCATATGATATGATGGCACAGGTAAAGAATCCGTATGGCGATGGATGCGCGTCGGAAAGGATTTGGGAGATAATCTGCTCCCGATACAATCTCTGATGGCAAGCGGAGTTGAAAATTCGATCAAAGTTATCTGGGGACTGCTGGTTCGGCTGGTCATCATTGTGGCCTCTGCATATGTGCTCTATCGTGTCCGAACGATACTCATATCTGTGCTGGTGGCGATCCTGCTTGCATATGCGCTTTTGCCACTTGTGGACTGGTTGTGCAGGAAGCGTGTGCTGCGGCTTCATCCAAAGACTCAGAGGCTCATAGCCACTATAGTCGTGTTCGTTGCATTTCTTGCGCTTGCCTCTGCCACGGTTGCGATTATCACCACTCCGTTTAACGATGAGCTTTCCAGGTTCACGAGCAGTTTTGGGGAGTATGCGGACCAGTTGAGTGGTTTTGCGGGCAGCTTCGAGAGATGGTATGCAAAGGCAGTTCCCTACGATTTCAAGAATCTTATCGGCAACCTGGACTATTCAGGATTCACCAAGACATTCGGTGTATATATCCAGAGGCTGCTCACTGTCACGAAGTCGTGGATCGGTCTGGCGCTTGAGCTTATACTGATCCCTGTGCTGGCGTTTTATTTCGTGCTCGATCACAGAACGCTCACCCGTGAGATGTATGGTCTGGTGCCGAGGCGCCGCCGCCGTGAGGCGATCAGGATCGGCCATGAGATCGGTATGATTTTGCAGAGTTATGTCGTTGGTCAGATAATCCTGTGTGTGATTGCCGGTGTGCTGACGGGAATCTTTCTGGGGATACTCAATGTTCCTTATGTGATAGTGCTTGCTCTTTTTGCAGCTATTACCCGTGCAATTCCGGTGATAGGCCCGGTCGTGAGCGGCATTCCTATCGTGCTGGTAGGACTTTTGAACTTCCACGGCCTCGCCGTGCCGATGTATTTGCTGATATTTGTTATAGTGATGCACTTTGCCGAGAGCAAGTTTATTATGCCCAAGTTGATCGGTGACCGTCTCAGGCTTCACCCTGCGGTGGTGATAATTGTGCTCCTGGTCGGCGCAGAGTTTTGCGGTCTGATCGGAATGTTTCTTGCTGCTCCGGTTGCGGCAATCATACGAGAGCTGATCCGGCTCTACTACATCCGTCCACATGGCAAAGTGCCCCTGTTGGATATTGAAGATGAATCCGGCGATCTCGCCGCGGTATAAATTTGGAGTGGAATATTGTTATCTGCATGGCAAGCCATTATATTGGGAGCCGTCCAAGGCCTCACTGAGTTCATCCCCGTCAGCAGTTCGGGACACCTTATAGCGATCCCATATCTGCTCCATTGGAACTACCAGGGCAAGGCATTCGACGTAGCAGCCCACCTGGGCACTCTTCTCGCTCTGGTTGTATATTACTGGCGCGACTGGATATCGATTCTTTCGAGCTTTTTCTCTCACATATTCAAGGGCAAGGTGTATGACAAGGACGATTCCGCTGGTGTAAGCGGCCGCCTGTTTGTTCCAATAATTGTGGCTTGTGTGCCTGCAGCAATAGTGGGATATTTGTGGGATGATCTGATCGAGGCCAAGCTCAGCGTGTGGTATATTGTTGCGCCTGCTATGGCCATATTCGGTCTGATAATGCTTCTGGCTGATCGTCTCGGCAAAAAGCAGCGTGATATTGCTCACATGACATATGTGGACTATATCATAATCGGCATTGCGCAGGCAATGGCGCTGCTGCCGGGCGTATCGAGGTCTGGAATCACGATCACAGCCGGGCTGTTCAGGAATCTCGACCGTTCAGCATCCGCCAGGTTCAGCTTTCTACTTTCGACCCCCATTGTCTTTGGCGCAGGCATGATGGCGCTCAAAAAAGTCTTGCACACTGGTATGCCTTCTCAAGAATGGGCAGCATTCGGCTGGGGGTTTGCAAGCGCAGCCGTTTTCGGTTATATTGCGATACATTTCCTCATCAGCTTCCTTCGCAAAAATTCTCTGACAGCATTTGTTGTCTATCGGATAGTCTTTGCCATCCTTATGGTCGCAGTATTCCTCCTGAAAGTCTAGAACCGTCGGACTCTCACACTATCACACTCTCAAACCATCAAACCCGCGTTTGACACTCTGCCTGCCTCCGTGGTACAGTTTGTTTGAAACAATATGTTGGAGGACAGTCAGTTGGCGTATAAGATCACTCTAATCCCCGGCGACGGCACCGGACCCGAGATCACTGAAGCGACTCGCAGGGTCATCGAAGCAACCGGGGTCGATATAGAATGGGATGTCAAGGATGCCGGTGTGGATGTCATGGACAAGTATGGCACACCGCTGCCGTCAGAGGTCATCGAGAGCATCAGGACAAACAAAGTCGCGCTCAAGGGACCGATTACCACTCCCATCGGCAAGGGATTTCGCAGCGTGAATGTCGCGCTGCGCAAGGAGCTAGACCTTTATGCGTGCGTCCGTCCCTGCAAGTTCTATCCCGGCATAAGGTCCAAGTATCAGGATGTCGACCTGGTTATCGTGCGTGAGAACACCGAGGATCTATATGCTGGCGTTGAGTGGGACTTGGGTTCAGATGAAGCCAACCAGGTCATAAAAATGTCCGGCGGCAAGATTCGTGAGGATTCTGCTATCTCGATCAAGCCGATATCGGTCACCGGCACACGACGGATCGTCAAGCTGGCGTTCGACTATGCCATCGCAAATGGCCGCAAAAGCGTCACGGCCGTGGCCAAGGCGAATATCATGAAGTTCACCGACGGTCTATTCTATAAGGTCGCTCGTGAGGTTGCCAAAGCATACGGCGCCAAATTTGAGTGGAGCGATCTTGAGCCTGAACAGGGTGATCCGACTCTGGCCGACTGCGCAGGCAAAGGCGCCGGGATCGTGTATAATGAGCGCCTGGTAGACAATATGTGCATGCAGCTTGTTCAGAAGCCCGAGCTTTATGATGTAATTTGCCTGCCTAACCTCTACGGCGATATTCTCTCAGACCTGTGTGCAGGTCTGGTGGGCGGGCTGGGAGTGGCTCCCGGTGCGAATATTGGTGACACGGTTGCTCTCTTTGAACCGACGCATGGCAGCGCGCCGAAGTATAAAGGTCAGAACAAGGTGAACCCGATTGCGATGATTCTTTCCGGCATGCTGATGCTGCGGCACATCGGCGAGAATGACGCAGCCGACAGGCTTGAAGCATCAGTTGCAAAGGTTGTTGCCGAAGGCAAAGACGTTACATATGACATGAAGCCTGACCGCAACGACCCAAGTGCAGTCGGCACCTCACAAGTAGCTGACGCGATCATCAGGGAACTGGCATAATCCCGCTTCCACAACTATAAAAAATCAGGCAAAACGAACTGTCTTGTGCTCAAATTTTGGGGTTCACGCTCAGTTCGTTTTGCTTTTTTTGTGTTTATATTGAAACCGGCTGCCGGCCTGAAAAATACCCTCCCATAATTATAAGGCGGCAACTCAAGCAAAATGTAGCTAACAGGCTATGATATTTCGGCTAAATATTGTTCGCATATCGTGAACACGCATTTGGCTGGAAGATGTCGTTTGCTGTGGGTTCTGTGGCTTTGGCAGTGCAAATGTGGGAAACCAATACGCAGTGTGTGATTGACTGCTGCCGAAGGGACCAAATTGCTCCCTATTTTAAGATGTGATTTCGCCAATCAGCCTCTACAGTCTCAAGTTTTTGAGCGTAGACTTGCGCGAAATGATCCTGGATTTGTGTGTCGGTATATTCTGTAAGCAAGAACAGTTGTTTCAACTTTTCCCATCCCCATCGCTCAACCAGATACTGTACCCAGGCTCCACTAGCACGGTACAATGCTACCCCTCCATGCTTCCAATAGTCGTCCGCAATCGCTATATCAGCCAACGGTGGTACTTCGGTCAGCGTTGCCATGACGGGTAATTTCAACTCGTCCGCTGCCCCTAGGTAACCCGCATACTCCGCGAGACCTTCCATGAACAACGGAGGAGCTTCGCCATATGCCTGCCCCCACAAAAGGTGGGTTAGCTCATGGCGAAAGCGCAGCATATGGAACTCCGAATGAAGAGGGGCCACTATCGGGTTCATTACGTAAAACAGCACATTCGGACTACAGATGGAGCCGAATTGCCGCGAGGCATTGATCTGAACAATAAAGCAGGTAAAGGTCGTCTTGAGGCTAATTCTTTCGTGTTTAGTGTGTGTTGATAGCGAAAGAAATGCCGTAAGCTCAACATGCATCTGTTCCAGCGCATCAATAAATGTCTGGTCAACAACTGCTTCAACCGGTAGGTCGCAATACGAATGAAGAAGAAAATGTGGAGACATACGGCTCTCCCATTGTATCGCTGCAATACACTCGTGGAGCCAATCAATCTCTCGCGGAGAGTGCGAATTCGCTCTCAAGTCATCCAAATATCGAGATGTATCCATGTCCCTGCCGCCTGCACTGTATAATCGCAATATATATTATATTGCGACTTCCGCATTTTGAAAATCGGTTTGTTGCTTCGGTAGCAGTTAATGACCGGCAAGCCTTAACTCATAACTCGCTATCGCATAACCCGAAACATGCATGCTCTACTTGACAAAATCAAAAAAAGCTGTAAATATATGCTCGTAAGGTCTATGGAGGTGTCGCAGATGGGACATATAACCTCAATGGTCTTAGACGCCGCCGAGATTTGGGCATATGAGTGCTTGCTGCCGGATGACTGGTCGGTCCTGCAGGTGGCAAGCCGCATTGCCGAGTTGGCCAAGTTACCGAGCGTGGGTTCGGACAATTATCCAATCAGCTACGGCTTAGTGCAGTTACGCGGCAGTGCAATCGACCCTCAATCAAGACTAACCGACCTCGATCTTCCAGATCACCCCGTTTTCAGGATTGTCCCGGATATCACAGCGGCACAGGAGACCATGGATTTCGCGTTTGACGAAAACAATGTTCTCGAACGTGATCCTGTGCAGCATTCCGATGTGAAAATCTTGAACCAGAGACTGATCACCGAGGATGTTCGGCTCGACCTTAAGGTGGATGTGCGTATTGACGCAGCGGTTCACAGGCAGATTGAGGATTTTGCGAGCAAGGACAGGCACACTGAGTGTGCGGGTCTGCTGCTCGGGACCGTCACCGACGAAGAACATGAACGCGCCATACACATCAAGGCGGTGCTGCCGGCTTATGATGCAAAAGGGAGCCGGACCAGCGTAAAGATTGACCTGCAAGCGTGGGATCAGATACTACTGGATCGCGATAAGTGCTATGGCGACCTGGATGTATTGGGTTGGTTCCATACACATGCAGGCTGGGGAGTGTTCATGTCCGATGCGGATGTGTTCATTCACAGGCATTTCTTCAGACACCCGAATATGGTGGCATATGTGCTCGACCCGACTATGGGCAAGGATGGTTTTTTCTATTGGCATGACGGCACAATAGGCCTTTGTCCGAACTATGGTCTGGTGGGAGCTGCCAGTGCGGTCAGGCGGCAGAGTAAGGGCAAGCGCAGGGTGGGTCACACGCTGCGCAATATCATAATCGGTATAATAATGGCGGCGGCGCTGTGTATGGCAGCCATACGTTTGCCGATATCGAACAAAATAATATCGGGTGTGAATCCGAGTCATGAAGCTTATGTCGTGCAGCAAAAGCCTCATGTCAAGCCGATGGAGATCAAGACACAGGCATATACTCTGCAAAGGGGCGATACGCTATGGAGCGTATGCAGAAAATTCTATGGTAATGCGAAGTTCGCATATTCTCTGGCGGAGTATAATAAGATTGATGAAATGAAAAGCTTGCAAGTAGGGCGAGAAATAATAATACCGCCAAAGGGAGAATTGGAAGCAAGATAGTGAGTTTGCAGCAGGAAGATTTTATGAAAGACCTCGCGCTGGGCGCGGGTGAGATTATAAGAGACAAATTTCATGCAGTCAAAAAATGGCGTACAAAAGCAGACCTTGGAGATATAGTTACTGAGGTAGATATAGCCTCTGAAAAATTCGTAATAGACCGCATCCGCGAACAATACCCCAATGACCGCATCCTATCGGAGGAGAGCGGGGTGGTCGGTGAGGGTGACAGTGGCAGGGTATGGATAATCGACCCGCTCGACGGCACTCGAAACTATATGACCGGCATTCCCTTCTTCTGTGTTTCGATTGCAGTTACTGCTGACGGCAAGCCCGAAATGGGTGTCATCTACGACCCGATTCACGATGAAATGTATTTTGCCAATCACGGCGGCGGAGCCTATTTGAATGGTGAGAGGATTCATGTATCCGCACAGGAGTCTCTGGAGGACAGTCTGGTCTCGGTGAGCTGGGTAAGGCGCAAAGTGGACCGTGAGATGTTTGTCGATTATATCGAGCAGATCAGCCGCGACACGTCCTATTTCAGGCGATTAGGTTCAGCAGCTCTGGTGCTGGCGTATATTGCTGCCGGAAGGCTTCATGCCTATATGCAGGGCGGCCTGAATCCGTGGGATGTAGCCGCGGGCATATTGATAGTCGAGGAGGCTGGGGGAGTAGTGTCGGACTTCCATGGCGACCCGCTAGACCTTTGCAACCCCGATATTGAAATTCTTACCGCCAACCCAACTCTGCACAAACTCCTGTTGGACAATGTGATTTCGAGACGCTGATTACCCAATCTTGGTGATGCTTATCACGAACACACATCTATTGGCGTCATGCACAATCGAATTGATCCCCTTTACTTCGACCGGATTTTCGAGTGCACTATTGAATTCTTAATTATCCTCTTTTTTATTACACATTTTAGCGTGCAGATGTGCATAGGTTATACACGTATACCCCACCATTATATCTATATTCATTCCATATCTTATATATATTATCGCCATTTTGCATCTACATTTGTGACTAGCCCTGTATATTTACAACATATACCGCAATATAAGTATATACAAGTCATGTATGTCTATTGCTTGACACATACGCGGAATGAGGCTATAATACTATATATGGCCTGGGCAATAGCGTAGACCACAACCTGTAGTAAGCGCACACTCAAGCGATTTGCATTTGTCTCTCGTCCGTATGGCGAACGATATTGGAATCGTCAATAGACAGAGAGTCTTGAAAGGGGGCGATTTCCCAGCATGGAAATCGGTGACACAGTTTTACATCCTAGATATGGCGTGTGTGTTATAGAGTCGATTGAGAAACGCCTGAAAGACGGCAAAGCCAGGGATTATTTTGTTATTCCCAAACCATCCATATCCTCAACAATCCTGGTGGCAGTAGAGGCGGTGGACGAAATCGGTGTTCGGCCGCTGGCCACCGCTGAAGAACTTCAGCAAGCAGTAAGTATACTTTCCGGCGAATCGGACGATACCAGCCTCTGCTCCGAAGAGCATGAAATAAGTTGGTCTGATCCCATTGATCTTGCTCGTGCTATCCGGCATGGAGTAATACAACCTAAAACACGTTACCCCAGGGTAACTCAGCAGCGTCAGCTAAAACATGCCAAAAAGTTACTTGGTGAAGAGCTGTCTGCTGTACTCGGCATGTCCGAAGAAAGTATCACTACATTGGTTGAGAAAACAACGGCTTAAGTCGCACATTCGCAGAGGAAAATGTTCACTGGACGCCTGGTGAGCATATCCTCTGCTTTTTGTCCAAAGATTAGTCCGAACTCCGCAATAACACCATCCCCACTGCCGGTTATCAGCCGATTTATGGCTTTTCAGCCTGTATCATATGCCGTCAAGTGAATTATATAATCAAACGATTGATTGACAAATTGCTGTCTGTTGGCTTATACTATACCTATGAACGACACGCATTCAAATGATAAGACTTCAATCGATACG
The DNA here is from genome assembly GCA_021371935.1 of bacterium. Lineage (NCBI taxonomy): Bacteria > bacterium. The sequence continues at coordinate 276,982 of JAJFVF010000022.1, read as the reverse complement.
AAAGCCAGACTCATTGACGCCGCCACGGAGTTGTTTGCCAAGCAAGGGTATGATGGCACAAGCACTCGTGAAATAGCTGCACAGGCAGACTGCAATATATCACTTATCAACCACTATTTTGGTGGTAAGCAGGGTCTCTTGCAGGCTATCGTATCAGGCTGTTTTGATGTCGAAGAGCAAGAGTTGCGCGCTCTTCTCGCATCCGGTCCAACTGCATCCGGACTGGTAGCTCGTTTCATAGATTTCTTTTTTGATTTGTTCTATCAGCACACATATGTGATGCGTATAATCCAGCGAGAGATAGCCAACATGGAAAATCCGACAGCTGATTATGCTCGAGATCGGATTAGTGCAAATCTAGAGATGATTGCTGAGTTAATACAGCGTGACCAGGGTTTACGCCCTTCCGAAGTCTCACCCCGCGCCTTGGCAAACATGATAGTCGGCATGGTCTCGTTTTGCCTTTTGGATAAGAATGAGTTGAATAGTCGTGCCTCAGTCCGGGGTGCAAAGGACTTCATTAAGTCGTGTTTTCTGATAGTGAAATAGGAGGATAAGTAGAATTGCCCATAACCGAGAACACCACAATTGACCGTAGGCCGCCAGAGGAAGAATATGTTGATTTAAACGAAGTAGTCAAGGAGCCACACATAGAACAGAAGCCGTCTGGCGGTGTAGGTACCATGTGTTTTCTCGGGCTATTGGCAGCATGCATTCCGTTATCCACGGACATGTATCTTCCAGCTTTGCCTGTAATGGCAAGAAATCTCCATGCTAGTACACAGATTATCAGTCTTACACTGACTCTGTTTTTTGCCTGCTTCAGCATTACTTCATTGCTTTGGGGTCCACTGAGCGATAAATACGGGCGCAAATCCACGCTCTACACAGGCCTATCAATATTTGCCGTGTCGACCATACTGTGTTCATTCTGCGCCAATGCGCAGCAGCTGATCATTTGCAGGGTCTTGCAGGCTGTTGGAGGTGCATCGACACCTGCAATTTCAACCGCGCTCGCCAAAGACATGTTTCACGGCAGAAAAAGAGAAAAATGCTTGGTAATAATACAATCGATGCTGCTTGTAGGCCCAATGGTGGCACCTGTATTTGGAGCGTTAATTTTGAAGTTTACTTCCTGGCGCGGCATATTCTGGGTCGTGTCTATGTTGGGCGTGGCGGCGATAGTATGGAGTTCATTTATAAGGGAGCCTGCTATTGTACGTCATAAGGGCAGCATCTTCACTACGTTTTGCCAGTTGGGTATAGTGCTGAAGAACCCCGGTTTTACTTCGCTCCTCGTGCCGTTCTCGCTTGTACTGATGCCGATGTTTGCTTACATCTCAGCATCGTCTTTTATCTACATAAAGGAGTTCAGAGTCAGTGAGTTCGGTTACAGCTACTTCTTTACTCTCAATGCAATATGCCAAGTATTGGGACCAATACTGTTTCTGCACCTGTCAAGGCACATGCACAATAAGGCGATTATCAATGTGTGCTTTGGGCTGATGACTGTAAGTGGCCTGTCAATTTGCTTACTTGGTCATCTATGTCCTTGGGCATTTCTTCTTTCTATCATACCTGCGTCCTTCGCCAGTGGCATCATACGTCCACCCAGTACGAACCTGATGCTGGAGCAGGAGCATAACGCTGTGGGTTCGGCATCATCACTGATAAACTTTGCGCTGGGTATGGCTGGTAGTATAGGTATGCTCATTGTTTCCTGTTGCCAGCGATCACTGATAATGCCTTTAGGGATTGTCCATCTCGGTGCAGGTCTGATATGTGGTGGTTGCTGGCTTTATGTATCGGATAAGCCATTTATCAGACATACACCGCATACACACAAAGCTGCCAGTGGTATCGATGAATTTGGGAATAACTAACAATCACTCAAAAGTCTTGTTAGGAATCGTGGCATGAACACTTTCGCGACTGCTCCGCGGTGTTGTTGTGTTCGCCACGAAGGGAACGAAAATGCTCCGCATTTTCGAAGGAGAATTGTGCGGTGTGGGCAGCGTCACGAATCAACTACCCCCGCATAATCTGATCTGAGATACGCGCAATCGCACTAGTTTCCTCGAAACCACGGATGACTGCCATCATTTCGATTGCACCACGGGTCGGGTATATTTATCCCGAGTTTTTCTTTAAGGGGATCTCCTTGAGCTGAATTGGCAGCAGAAGATTTCCACTCATTTGGTCTGACCAGTTTCACGTGCCAGTCCAAAAATAACACGTTCGCCCCTCCTCCGTGCCGTTTTTCTGAGTTTACGGCTTCCTGATAATCGGGTTCCCAAGAGGTAGGAGGACCGTACCAATTATGCTGCGCATTTATGGTGGCGCCTTCTTTGGAACCGATGGGGCCGTCCATCAGATAAACGGTGTTTCGCTTATATACAAGCTCGGTCTCCAGCGGCGGCGGTACAGAGGTGTTATATGACGCAAGCCCCGCCCAGTAATCGGTATATGCATTGCGCCAATAATCCGGCGCCCCGGCATCGGTGCCGTTTTTTCCACCGTCTAGCGGGCATCGTGAGACAAGTTTGGTCTTGGAATACATAAGGGCCGCAGTATACCATGCTCCTGCTTCCGAGGTTGTTCCAAGGGGGTCTGGGACTCTATACGGAGGGTATCTGTTGCCGTTATCCGACATATACATCGCGGTGGCACAGCCGACCTGCTTGAGGTTGCTTATGCATTTGGCGCCCAATGCCGCGCGTTTGGCGTTTGTGAGGACGGGTAATAGGATCGCCGCAAGTATTGCAATGATTGCGATTACCACCAGCAGTTCGATTAGGGTAAAGCCTCTACATTTTCTCATGTCGATAACTCCCACCGGCACGTAACGGTTGTGCATGTTGTTCATTGTATGCAACATTAGGCATAAGTATATGGTAGAATCGTGTGGTGTTTTGGTAGAATGGTGTTAATTTGAGATATCACTGCTGTTGTTACGCGGAACAAGCAGCCTTACAGGCAGCCCCGATGGGTTTGGGACAGCGCGGAGTATACCGGTCACTGTCACAAAGCCGGAGGGTATATACAGCAGGCCGGGAGGCATCAGCACTCCAAGCCCTGAGGATGCATTGCCCTGGGAAGTCGTGAAGCCGTCCTTGAGGTCGGAGCCGTCGTTTATCCAAAACACAGTGCCCAGAAACGTTTCGCCGGAGCCTGTAACCTCGCCCCAGGTCCTGACCAGTTTGCCTATGGAAGATGCGCCGAGTGAACTTATCGGCGCAGGCAGGGATGCATCGTCATATACACCGGGTTGATCGCCGAAACCGGAACCCCCTGATGCTTTATTGGTCATTGCCAGGGCGCCAATGGCTGTGCCGGAACATACAGACACCGCATCCGGCTCGATAACAAGCTCGGCACCGTCCAGAATGCTTGTTTTTCCGAATATATCCGCACGCTGACCTGCCGTATATGACGCGCTGCCCGGTGATAATATGCCTATGCCTGACGTGCGGTCGTCTTTTTCTACATAGAACAAGTCCAGGCTGCCGGATGGAGGTCTGAGATCGCCTGTGATCACTCCATTCGTCAGAAACACACTGCTGCCTGCGGGAAGTGACTTGACCTGCGTGACATCGACTGCATTTTCAGTCAGTGAAGACAATAGCTGTGCCCTCGCCGCACGGAATGTCGCCGGGTCGCGCGTGTAACTTGTCCAGGATGTAACCACGGAGTCGCAAATCAACTGCGCCCTGGTCGGGTTCGTCTTTTCCAGGAGCTTGAGCAATTCATAGTCCTCGATCCCATCTCTCAGCGCTTCAAGCCTAATGGAACTCATAGGGCCGTTGGTGGCCTTATAGGCTATATGAGTATCACCCGGCGGATCGAATGCGGTTGTGGTAGAGCCATAATTCATCTCAATGTTGGTGAACGGGTCACCGTGCCATGCGTTGAACCCCCAGTGCAGATAACCGGGAAGTTTGTATTTATAGTTTGCCCAGTGCAGAAGCCGGGTGTCGATCAGTGGGTAATCGACGAACCGGTTCATATACAGACCCTTGGGCGTCAGACATGTGTATATCCAAACCTCATCGCCCGCGGCTTTTCTCTGTTCATAAAAAGTCGAATTGGCGGCGTAGTCCTGGGGCTGGGGGACCCATATGTCGATTGCGCCGACAAGATCAGTGGTCTCGACCGCATCCACTATCTTGAGCTGTGGAGCATATTGGCGGACTATTGCTGCCACGTTCCTATAGCTTGCCGCGCTCTGCGAAAGCGGTTCGTCTCCCACGTGCTGGATATACATGTCGATCCAGCCCTTGTCGATAAGGTGCTGCTGGACTGCGGGCAGATATACGGAGAAAAATTGCCTGGCCTGGTCGGAAGTGGCGATTATATTGTGTGGTCTGACATTGCTGCCGCCTGTGTCGTATATGTCGGGATACCATACATAATAGTCCGTTCCCTCCCAACTCTTTCTGCCGGAGAGGTGCCCACCCTCGATAATATCGAGCGCGCCCGCATCCAGAAATGTCTGAACCCATTTGTCGAACCGCGTGAAGTCGAATGTGAGGTTGCCACCGTCGTCCTGGTGACCCACAATGAGTTTGTTTATCCGCGTAAGATGCACATTCATTCGGTGTTTTGCCATACACTGAGCATACGCCGATACAAGAGTCCAATATTTCGTGCTCCACAGAGACGTATTGTAATAATCCGCAATTGGGTCATAACTGAGCCAATTTGTGCATTTGAACGTGCGTTTGTCGGGCAGAATTGCCGAGGCTACGTTTATCATCAATGGGACGGATATCGACGTGCCGTCGCCGATGACTGTCACAGTGCCTGTATACGTTCCCGGTTTGGCGTTAAGTGGAATGCGTACAGTCAGCCAGATCGGCTGATTGTTGGGTGCTGTCACTGAGACAGAAGTCGATTCCAGCAGCGGATCGGGAAAGCTGGTCGGGGCAGTGGCGACCAGGTTTTCTGACGGCGTGTATGGCGTGCCATGCTCCACCGGCACATATCCCACGAAGTTCAACGATACCGTCGGCTTCGGGTTTGCCGGACCGGATATTGAGCTTACGCTCGCAGTGAGTGCAGTTATGTCGGATGATGGCGTAACCACGACCTGCGCGCTTTCGTATTCATTTCGCGCCGCGGTCACGTTGATCTGGGTTGGTGTGATGGACGGTTTTGCGGTGTCCTGCATAATGTTGACGAGCGGGTCGGAGACCCAGACTTGGAAATTACCGCTCGCGAAAGCAGTCTGTGTTATGACTATGGTCAATAATAATGCCAAGAATGCAACTCTACGCATCGACAATCACCCTTACATATGTATTGTTTTCGTCACACTATTACTCTTCCCTATGACTGCCTGTAATTCATTCTTTTGTAAGCTACTGTTAAATATCAGGTTGTTTCTGCTATAATCAAACAACAAGACTTCCCAGAAAGAGTATAGAATGTCCACTGCGTCTACCACGTATCGAGTCGGAACTCTGGAATATACAAAGCGTGCGCTTGTCGTGCTCTTCATATGGCTGCTGTGGGGTGACTTTTGCTTTACGTTAATGGAGACGGTCGAGCCTTCGGTATTGCCGTTTATGCTCAAGAGCCTGGGCGCTTCCAATCTGATTATCTCAACCTACATCAACACAATCGCCAATGCGTTCAATCTGACCGTGTGTCCTGTCGTTAGTTTCATGAGTGACCGATACCGCAGCAGATTCGGCAGGCGAATTCCCTATTTGATTTTCTCTACGCCTTTTGTGGGTCTGTTTCTTGTATTGACCGGTTTTTCCAGACAGATCGGCAGGTTTTTCTTTACTCACTTCTTCCACCACAGCGTTTCTTCCGAAGTTGCGCTGACTATCGGCCTGATAGCGGTTTTAGTGGCGGGCTATCAGTTTTTTAATATGATCGTCGGTTCGGTCTATTATTATTTGTTTAATGATGTGGTTCCGCAGGAGCATCTGGGCAGATTTATGGCACTCTTTAGAGCTGTGGGCACTGCTGCCGGCGCTTTTTTCAGTTTTTTCATCTTTCAGTATGCCAGGAGTCATTCCACCCAAATTTTTGTCGGGTTCGGCATTCTCTATTTTGTCGGTTTTTTGGCCATGTGTCTGAATGTCAAAGAGGGTGAGTATCCCCCTGCCCCCAAGATGGAGAAGAGCAGAAACTCCACTTTCGCGGGGATCAAAACTTTCTTTAAGGAATCTTACTGCCACAAATTCTACTGGTATTTCTATCTGTCCAACGCATTCTGGATGGCGTCACTTGCCGTAAACACCTTCGTTGTCTTCCGAAACCTGGATATAGGGCTTACCATGAAAGAGATGGGGATCATTGGTGGTGTGGCCGGTGTGGTCGCGACGCTGCTCCTCATACCCGCAGGCTATTATGTCGACAAGAAACACCCGATACGGGTCGGTATGACGGCCATGGCCTGGACATTGATATTTGTCCCGCTGAACGCAATTTTCTTTTTGCACATGCGCCATCATATGGTTTTGACATTAACCATCATAATAACTGCCATTACTCTGCCGGTAAGTGTGGTGCTGACAGCATCCGAGCTGCCTTTGTTTATGAGACTGCTGCCTCACACGAGATACGGCCAGTTTTCCAGTGCCAATGCGGTTCTTCGCTCATTTGTGATGATGATCGTGGGATTCCTATGCGGCTATTATATGGATTGGCTGAAGTTCTTCAGCGGGCATCACCTGCACCTCGGCGGCGATTATTATTACCGGTTTTTCTTTATATGGATTCTGGTGTTTGGTGGCCTTTCGTTCTTTTTCAGGGTCAAACTGTATAAGCTGTGGTTGAAGTTGGGCGGTGACGACAGTTTCCTTCCTCCCAGGTTTGAAGAGGACGAGCTGGCACTGAGGCATACGCATGCGGTCAACCAAGAGACTGATACCGCGCTGGAGTCAGAAAACGCTCAATAAAAAGCCCGGCTCTTTGAAGCCGGGCCGTTTTCATTACAAACTTCTGAGGAAGTTGGCAGCCATTGCTATGTCATCAACAGGGTTTGGTCCGGTCTCTCTTTCAATCACGAAGAACCCATCATAACCTATATCCTTCAACGCCTTAAGATAGGCAGGGAAATTGACTGCCCCCTCTCCAAGAGGAACCTCGCCGCCGTGTTTGATCCCGTCTTTGGCGTGAGTATGAACGATATAATCAGCGAGAATGCCGACTCCACCGATCTGATCGAACCCGTTCATTACAAGGTTGGCGGGATCATAGTTGACCTTAATTGAATCGTGTTTTACAGCGTGTTGCACAAGGAATGTGGCGGGCAGATTTTGCGGATCATTGTTGGCCTTAATTAGATCGTGCTTGATAGTGTCGAGGAATTTTTTCATGAGCGCCGGTTCTTCGGGACCGGTTTCGGTAGCCAGGAAGCAGCCGATCTTATCACCATATTCGCCCAAGATATCCATTGCATACTGCATCACGCGCCATTCTTTCGCATCGGGATCATTTGGAATCTCGCCGATGTGTGTCTGCACGATCTCGCAGCCCAACGCTCGCGTTATATTCATGATATGTTTCGTGCGAGCTATACGTTCGTCCACATCGCTTTCGCATGTGAACTGGTTGCCGCCGATGTCTCCACAGACCGCGCTTATCTTCAGTCCGTAGGATTCGACCAGCCTCCTGCAGTCCGCCGCGCTGCTCTCGGTAAGCTCTTCTATCGAAAGCTCACCTCTCACATCGGAAAGCTGCACTCCATCCAACCCGAGTTCTTTGCACTTTGCGAGCGAGTCCTCGACTCCCAGCGCAAACGAACTCAAAAACGCTCCTATTTTCATGTTGTCCTCTCTGTTTTCTGGTGGTGATTAGGAATTGCTATCCCTCCAGGTATCTTACCTGGAGGGATAGCTTACGCTAGGAATTCTGTCCATACACCGAGAAAATTACCTCTGCACATCTCAGTCCGTCATATGCCGTAATGGCAAGCGGATGTTTGCCGCCTATTGCGCCCAAAAAATGCTCTATTTCTTCATTGAATCCGGTTGAGGGCGATAGTTCGATAGTGGTCCATTCGCTCTCTCCTGTGGCGCGGTATTTCACGTTCGGTCCGGTATTGTAATCAAAGATCAGGTGTCCCTTGGTCCCATAAATTTCTATATTTGCTACCCAGTCACCCAGCACAAAGCCGCTCTGAATGTTTCCCATGGCGCCATTTTGTGTTGAGACGCAGATCATACCCGCATCTTCAACGTCCGTGCTCTTGAAGTGACGAGTGATTGCGCCATTCTGGCTTTTTATCTCACCGATCATGAACCTGAATAGATCGACCGAATGGCTGCTGGTGTCCAGCAGGCACCCGCCGCCCGCGATGTCCTTCTTGGTGAACCATTTACCTTCCATATTGAACATCGGTCCGCCGAACGCATTGTTAAATACGACAACATCGCCGATCTTACCTTCGGCTATCATTTCTTTGAGTTTGATGTTTGCAGGAATGAACCTGTGTCTGAATGCAGGCATGAAAAGACCCTTACTTGCGTCCGCCGCATTCTTGATTGCCTGGGCACTTTTTACGCTGTGGGCCATGGGCTTTTCACATAATACGTTTACTCCGGCTTCGAGTGCGTAAACAGCCGCCTGCTCATGAAACGCGGGTGGGGTGCATATGCTCACCACATCCGGCTTTGCCTGATCTATCAGAGCTTTGAAGTCGCGATATACTTTGGCTCCGAGTTCTGATGCCAGGGTGTTGGCCGGTTCCTCATAGACATCCGTGACTGCAATCACTTCTGCGCCAGCGGCTTTGTAGCCGGATGAATGGGACCGCGCAATATTGCCACAACCGATTATTGCTGCTTTATAAGTCATCATAATCCTCCCTTATGCAAGACTGGTTGCGACCCACTTGCCATGGTTTTTCGGGTCGCTCGCGATATCAAGAATTTCTCTGACTGCCAAAGACTCCTCGCGCGGGATTGTGGGTTTGCCTTTGGCGAAGAAGTCGAGAATATGCTTTGTCTGAGTGTCGAATATCGGTGAGTCGACATTATGGAACTTGACTTCCTTCGCATCCGTTATTACAGCCATATATGGGCATGCAATATTGACATAAACATATGCAGTGGCAGTCCGACCGCCTTTGAATTTCATATTTACCTGGCTGAACTGTTCATCTCCCCAGCGCATTACATGCGTGACATCCGCGCCCATGGTGGAGATAATACCCTCGACCGGGTGTATGCTGTATTCGCCGAACGACCTTCCACCGCCCCACATCGACATATGTTTAATACCGCTCTTGCCGATTTCCTTGACCACGGCATTGAACTCGTCCGTGAATCTGAGTGCTGAAGTGGTTATTACGGCGACATTGTGCTTGTCGGCCAATGCAAATATCTTTCGTGCAGTCGCAAGGTCCGGTGCGAAAGTTTTGTCGATAAAGGTAGTCTTGCCAAGCGGTAGGATAGTCTCGGCCATCTGAAGATGGAGTTCGGGGTCGCTCGGAGCAAGGATCATCACATAGTCGCACTTATCGGCGAACTCTTCGATAGACCCTGCATAAGGTACATTGTTCTTTTTTGCCCACTCGCGTCCATCGGCTTCGTCCAGAGCTTTGCAGACAGATATCTCGTATCCGCAGTCCGGCAACTTGTCGCGCAAGATTTCCAGATATGTGTTTGCATGCCAGTTTTCAAGTTTGTTATCGTAGAATCCTATTCTTTTTGCCATATATGACCTCCGCAGGTTATTCGACAAATTCAGTATAGCACGAGGTAAACTGTGCGCTGTGATTACCATGTCAAAATATGCTGAGCATCACAGGTTGCTAGATGCAGAATTGTGTCTTATAATGCTGATATTGCTGATTTTTTCTGGGGAGCCGGACGGCTGCAATACTATTCGGCGTGCAGGTATATGAAACAAAATCTCTATTACAATGAATGTTTGTTTGTGAGCGCGGACCGTGATATCAAACCATATCCGATATACGTGGGTGATGTGATACACAGCCCGGATAATGTTGTCAGTCTGCATACTCATGGACACTATGAGTTCAGTCTATTCCTGACTGGCGAAGTTGATGTGCTTATCGGTCAGAAAAGGTATATATTGCGCCCTGGTGATGTGCTCGTCACGAAACCAGGCGACATTCATCAGTTCAGCCCCATCAGTAAGGAGAAGGAAGGATGGCATTTTATATATTTTGGGATTGATAGGATAGAGCCGGAGGAGCTTGGTTTTGCATATATGAAAAACCGCCGCAGACAGTTTCATGACTGTTATGATCTCAAGCCGCTCCTCGCTCAGATGCTGGATGAGTTGAGGAGGTCCAACTTCGGTGTGCAGAACGTGGTCAGCAGCCTGATGACTCGAATACTATATCTCATTGCCCGCAAGATCGCGCCCAGCGCCAGAGACCGACAGGCATTTTGCGATGTGGTGGGCAGCGCCAGAGCTTATATAGACGCCAATTCACGCCACGGTCTGAGCATAAAACAGATTGCCGACGCCTGCTGCCTGAGCGAGTCACGCCTGTCTCATGTTTTCGCCGAAAAGACCGGTATGACCCTCAGCGGCTATATTAGGCATGTGTTGATGCACGCCGCAATCAGGATGCTGGAGGACACACACAACACAGTGACCGGCATCGCCGACCACTTTGGCTATCCATCGCCTCAATATTTCAGTCGTGTCTTCAAAAAGTTCTGGGGTTACAGCCCGCGCGAGTGCCGCAGCGCACTGCGCAGAATGCATGGCGACTTCCATAAACAGGTATTGGGTGCCAAATGATTAATGGTCGGGTGCGATATCCGGTCGCGCCAGAAATGGAAGCCCACAATCTCAGATAGCGACAGCCCGCCTAAAGCTTCTTTCCCGCGGACACGACATACAGCGGCTCCTGACTCTTTGTTAGCCCGAGGGTGGCTGTGGTTTTTGCTTGGTCAAGCCCGGCCATTCCCACACCGATAAGACCCAAAGCGACTTCTTCCAATAGTACATTCTGCGCAGAATGACCGATCTCAATGCATGCGAACTCTTTGGCCTTTTCCTTGCCGAATTTCTCACCGGTGACCTTGTAATCGGCGGCATATACGAACAGCACGGGAGCGCTCACCATTTGCGGCTGATTACCGATATTGATGCGCTGATCACCATCTTTGACCGGCTTGAGTTTGTGCCCGTCGGGTATATATTCATATGCTCCAGGGGTCAGGTCTTTTACATTTGCAGCCACCAGATACACAGTCAGAGGATAAGTCGCCATGGCCGAAGGCGCAGTGCGATGGCCTGTCGCCGGGTCGGTAATTCCCTGAGCAGCCCACAAAAGCTGTGAGACCTGCTGCAGGCTGACCGGCTCGGATGCGTAAGTCCGAACGGATCGCCGCTGCTTTATCGCCTGGTCCACTGTGACCGTTGTGTCAATTTGCGGCTGCGGCAGTGTGATATACACATCATCAGACTTTTTTCCGTCGGACGCAAATGCGCAGCAGCACGTTGTCAGAAGAACCAGCGCGCAGCTAAACAATAGAATTCGTTTGTTCATAATGCACCTCCATTTGGGGTCAGGATTCGGATATCCAGACTCAGAATGATATGGGTGTTAGGTAACGTATGCTGGATTTTAACGATAATCGGCTTTTTGAACTTTACACTCACTGACGTGTGATAATAGCCATTTATGCTGCTTCCTGATCCGCTCGACTGGACGAGGGTAGATCGAATGCTAGTGTAAAATGGAATGTCGAGCCCATGCCGATCTCACTGTCGAACCATATCTCTCCGCCCATAAGCCGCACAAGATCGTGTGTGATTGCCAGACCGAGTCCCAAACCGCCGTAGTCTCTGGTCAATGAACCATCGGCCTGCTCAAACGGAAGAAATATCGTCTTTTTCTTTTCGGGTGGGATGCCGATGCCTGTATCTGAAACTGAGAATAGCAAGGTCGTTTTATTATCAGCGCAGGCATTCATTTCTACGCTCAACGCAATCTCGCCATGCTCAGTGAACTTGATCGCATTTCCGATCAGGATCATGATAACCTGGCGCGTTCGCACAAGATCGCCGATCAGGCTATCCGGCACGTTTTCCCTAACATTGTATGTTAGTTCCAATCCTTTGGTGTCCGCTTTTGTCGTAAAGCAGGCAATCGTGTCCCGCAGCATATTCCTCAGGCTGAAGTCGACTGATTCCAACTCCAGCTTTTTGGCCTGCATATTTGAAAAATCGAGAACATCGTTTATCAGAGTCAGCAGCGTATCGGCTGAGGACTTTACGTATTGCAGGTAGTCTCGCTGTTCATCAGTAAGCTGGGTTTCGAGGGCTAGTTGAGTCATACCGATGATGCCGTTCATCGGCGTGCGGATCTCATGGCTCATATTTGCCAGGAATTCGCTTTTCGCTTGATTTGCAGCCTCTGCCTCTTCCTTAGCGAGCCTTAGTGCTTCTTCGACTTCCTTGTGTTTGGAGATATCTATAAAGTTTTCAAGCAGGCACTTCCTGCCGTTTAGTGTGATCGGAACCACTGTCTTCAGAATCGGAACTCGGAGCCCATCGGCTGTAAGACAGACACGTTCAGATGAGAAGTCAACAGTCTGCCCAAGGTCCGTGACGGGACACTTGCCCCTCTCTGCCGGGCAAATGTGATGATGACATTCATGCCCGATTATCTCTTCCTTTGATGATCCGATCATAGCAGCGACAGTCGGATTGACATCGAGTATCTCATGTGTCCGGGCATCAATTATAACGACTCCAATTAGAATCGAATCGATGATTGTCTTGAGGTCTGACGTCTGCTGAATGTGATCGCGTATGAGCGATGCAAACTGCCCGAACTCGCTTCTGTCACCATCGAGCACACACAGAGGCTCAGGCGACTGTTCGGTCATGGCTTTCGACAGTGCTATGAAAGGACGGCATACCCATCGGATCATTATGGCGTATAAAGCAACGGCGATAAAACATATAAAGGCACCAAACATTAATGTGGTGCGTTTACAGAGACTCTCCTCTTTATCAATTTCCGCCATCAGCGTCACATAGCCTTTTGAGGAAGCATCTCGTATTGTTTCCAGTTGTGCGGATTGATGCCAATGCCATGAGCCGATCACCAGGATGATCAGCCCAACCAGAATCAGCAGCAGAAGCAATATACGAACTCTGACCGAATACAAACGATCCCTCTGTGGTTTGGCACAACCGTCAGTTATCACAACCGGAGCACCAAGTGTTTGGTATACAAAAATTATTGGCCTGCTCAAATGCGAATTTTAGGCTAAGAACCTGCAATTACCAGAGTGCCATTATCCGGGTGCAAATATTTCTTTGCGGCGGCGTTCACCTGGTCGAGCGTCACCGATCCGTAAATCTTCGAGTAGTTCTGCAGATAGTCCATGCCAAGACCATAGAATTCAGCGTTCAGAAGCACTCGCGCGACACCTTCATTGGTCTCCAGAGCGATTGGGAAAATGCCTATGATGAAGTCTCTTGCCTGTATGAATTTGTCCTTCGAGACACCGTTCTCTTTCATCTTGTCCATCTCGGCCTTGAGCACATCTATCGCCTGATCGACATTCTTTGGATTTGTGCCGAGAGTGACATACCACGGACCTGCACCTAAAGATGCATCGAATGTCGAATAGACATTATAGACAAGCCCACGCTTTTCGCGCATAGCCGTCCCCAAAATGCTTCCGAGCGCACCGCCACCGCCGAGGACCTGGTTCATCACACGCAGCGCATAATAATCAGGGTCTGAGCGCTTAACTCCAAGTGCATAGCCATAGATCACATTCACCTCGCTCTTGTCCGCCATAGGAATCACGACCTTATCAGGTTGAGTCTGCGTCTGAATGGTAGGGACGTCGATTGTCGGGGTGGGACCGGATACGCTCCAGTCGCCGAAGTATTTTTTAACCAACTCCACGGCCTGCGAGCCGGTCACATCGCCCGCAATCGTGATGATCGTCGTGTCCGGCCTGTAATAAGCGTTATAGAAGCTCACCAGATCGCTGCGGGTGATGTTCTTCATCTCCTGCTGCGCCTGGTCGGCAGTCAACTCATGATATGGGTGGTCCGCCGGAAATACGGTGTTATAAAAAGCACGATAGGCCATGGACTCTGGTGATTCCTTGCTCTGTTCAAGTGCGGATGCTCTTTCGCTGATGGCCTTATCGAACTGGTCCTGCGGAAAATCGGCATTGCGCAGTTCATCGGATAAGATATCGAGTATCAGTGGGAAGTCTTTGGTCAGAGATTTGGCGCTAAAGCTCATATATTCTACATCAGCCGACGTATCGACATTTGCCCCGACGTATTCGACCAGCTTTGCCAGATCGAGAGCTGAGCGGGTCTTTGTTCCCCTGCCTATCATCTCGGCAACAAGCGCGGCAGTGCCCCCTTTGTCCTTGGGGTCGAAGTAACTGCCTGCCTTGATATAACCTGAGACCGCAACAGTCGGGTTGGAATGGTTTTCCTGCACGATCACGACCATACCGTTGGGCAGCACTGTCCTGTATGGCTTCGTCAAGCTTTTGCTCGATGCATTTTTTATGGGTAAAGGCTTGACCGGCGCTGTTTTTGACACTGCCGCAGAAGTATAATTACACAGATCGGGCATGCGCTTATCATAATGCACCGGACCTGTTGGCACACCGTTACTCCCGCCCTTGGAGCCGTTTGTCGGGATGAATGTGGCTTTGGTCATGTTCTCCGCCACCAGATATTTTCGAGCCACATCGCGCACTCTTTCGGAGGTCACGGCCTTTATCCGTGGAATCAGAGTCTCAAGGTAATGCCAGTTTGCGACAGTGTTATAGTAACCAAGCTGTTCGCCCTGGTCCGATACGCTGTCGTTCTGGAAGATTACATATGCTTCGAGCTGATTCTTGGCGGCCTGCATCTCTTCATCTGTCGGCAGAGTGGATTTTAGTTTTTCGATCTGGTTGATCAGTTCTTTTTCCAGCGCATCAGCGTCTATCCCCTGCCTTGCGGTGGCTCCGATAAAGAACAGACATGGGTCTTTGCGAATGCCCGCATTCGACCATGCCGAAGTCGCCAGTCCGGACTCGACCATAGATTGATACAGCCTGCTCGCCCTGCCGCCGCTGATTACCTGGTCCAAAACCATAAGCGGATACGAATCTGGATCATTGATATCAGGAATATGATATGTCAGAATGATTCGCTGTGTGCTGCCTTCCTGCCTGACGACCACGTCGCGCTCGCCCTTTTGAGGCGGCTCGGTGGTGTATACCGGCCTTGGAAGCTGCTTTTTGGGCTTGTCGCCGAAGTATTTCTTTACCAGTGCCAGAGCCTTTTGAGTATTGAAATCGCCGACCAGGACAAGTGTCGCGTTGTTTGGATGATAATAGGTATAATAATATGCGCGGAGCTGACTGACGTCTATATTTCTCACGTCCGACTCCCAACCGATCACCGGCCACTGGTACGGGTGAGCCATGAATGCAGTGGACATATTGTCGCGATAGACCAGCCAGCCGGGATTGTTCTCATCACCCTGAAGCTCTGAAAGGACGACCGTGCGCTCATTTGCGAACTCATCTTTGAGCAACAGCGCATTGCCCACACGTTCGGCGAGGGTCTTCATCGAGAATTCGAGGTTGTCGCTTGACAGCAGTTGCCAGTAATATGTGAAGTCGGTCCATGTGGCGGCGTTTTCGATGCCGCCGCGCTTGCGAATCATTGAGCTGATTTCGCCCCTTTTATAGTTCTTGCTGGAGTTGAAGAGCATGTGTTCGAGCATGTGCGAGATGCCTGTGATGCCGGTATGCTCATTGCGCGAGCCGACCTTGAACCACACCTGCGCAGTGAACACCGGTGCGGCATGCACTTCTTTGGTGAGCACCACCAGGCCGTTGTCGAGCTTTGTCTCGACCACGCCCGATGCCTGCCCCCAAGCGCACGATATCACCAGAGCCTGGAATATTATCGCAAGGACTATAAAGTGGTTGATTCTTCTCAATTGCCTGCCTCCAAAAGTCTTTCCCGACTTATACCCGGATTATGCGGGAAGCGCATAATCCGGGTCTCCGAGAGCATTATTCACGTTCTTCGTGAATAATGCGGGTATATACCCATATACGTACAGGTATCTTCACGCTCGGCTGCCATTTTCCCTTCGGCGGTGGTTTATCCATGTGGGACTTTCATTCTATATAGTTGGAGGGCGCAATGCCCTAAGTAAATCACGGTTGGTCGCTTGCATACCACTATAGTTTTTCATAACAGTAAAACTACATGCAATCGTGCAATTTACTGACCGTAAATTGCTTAGAGAAAGGAGGCACTTGATATGACGTACACATTATTACTTGCTTATGGAGCGAAGCTTCGGTAACAAAGTCCGACAATGCGCTCCGCCGAATAGCCCAGGCATTCGGAACAAAGTCAAAGGAGACGCAAACTTGAGTAAGAATGATGTTAACTGGTATGACCTGGATCCGCATATAGCTCAGTGGTATGATTTCACTCAGCGCGACATCGATGATGTCGTTCAGATTCGCCGATTGATCGGTGCACGTAAGAACATGAGGATTTTGGAGCCGTTTTGCGGCACGGGTCGAATACTGATCCCGCTTGCTCAGGACGGCCATGAGCTGGTCGGGATCGACAAATCAAAGGCTCTTATGGATCGAGCCAGGCGCAAAGCAATGGCGCTCTCTCAGGAGGTGTTGGGTAGGGTGTCGTTTATCGAGGCAGATGTCACTGAGTATGTCTGGCCGCAGGCCTTCGACCTGGTGATTTTGGGCGGCAATTGTTTTTATGAGCTTGCCACGCCGGAGGAGCAGGAGGGCTGCATAGCCTCAGCCGCTCGTGCGCTTAAGCCGGGCGGATATCTCTATTATGACAGCGACCATATGGAATGCGAACTTGCTGAGTCCTGGAGGCAGCCCGGGCGTCATTCGGGAATAATAGGCAGTTGGACCAGCGCAGACGGCATTCGGTTTGAATGGGAGAGCGAAACAATTTGGTTCGATGCTCCCAAACGGCTGTGGCGAGCAAAGCGCTGGGTTATTGTGACCAGCCCGGATGGAACCATTACAACCAAGGAGACCGTTCAACAGAAACATCCAATAAGCACATACGAAGTGCGCGAGTGGCTTGAAAAGCATGGTTTCGTAGTAGAGAAGCACTTCGGAGATAGAGATGATGCCCCGTATGAGGATTCACTGGAGCGAACCACATTTTGGGCCAGAAAGAGCTGATTATAATTGGGGCGCAACGTTGGAGTAGCGCCCCATTAATGTGACTACTCGGCAGGCTGATCCTGCATGGTTTTAGAACTGTCAGCCTGCTCAGTGTTTTCAGTTGGTTTTTTCCTTGGTCGCCTGGTGTATGTGCGCCGTTTTTTCTTAGGTGCTTCCTGGGCTGCAGCCTCTGGAGCAGGTTCAGGTGTGGCTTCGACGACCGGCTCTATTGGGCTGCTCTCGGCAGCTTCTTCCAAAGACTTTTTGGATGTAGAGCGTTTTCTTCCACCCCGATGAGTGCGTTTTCTGGCGGGTTTGGGTGCTGCTTCGACTGCTGCTTCAGTAACCAGCTCAGGCGATGCGTCTTCAACCGACAATGGAGACTCAGCGGCGGGTTCGATCTCTGTCGGCACATCAGCAGGCGTTTGTGCCTCTTGTGATGACTTGGAAGACCTTCGTCTGCCTCCGCGATGTGAACGCTTCCTGCTCGTCTTTTTCGGCTCATCTGCCGTTTCAAGCGGCTCATTGCTGATTACAGCTTCAACTTCGACTTTTTCCTCAGGCACTTGAGCGACGGCCGTCTCTTGCGGTGCAGGCTTGTTCCTGCCGCGTCCACCACGGCGGGACCGTCTCTTCTGGGGCTTTGTCTCGGCCTCGGGAGCGGTTTCAGTTGCCGATGCGGCGATTTCCGGTATCATCTCCGTCTCTTCGACCAGTGTTTCCAGTTCAGGAGTAGGGAGTATTTCGATTGGCGCCTCTTCGATTTTCGACTTGCGGGAAGTCTTCAGGCGTGACCGCCTGGAGCCGTTTCTTTCATGGCGGCTGGTTATCAATCCGAGATTTTTGCGATCTTGCACCGACAGATCATCGAGCAGTTCCACGATCGGTATCGGGACAGGTTTCGGCAGTTTGCCCAGCGGTTTTGGCTTTGGAAGCCTGGCCGATGTCACTTTTATGGTGTGATTGCCGCCGCCAATGGTAACCAGGCATGACGGATGCGCCTTGCCGTCGAGCGTTATCTTTGTGTTCATAGGGCAGGGTGGGTATATGTCAACTTTCAGACCGTCTGGAACCCGCGCTTCTATAGTGAACGACCTGGGTGTGGAACGCCATTCGATGGTCAACAGCCCGGTCCGGGTTGCAATGGACCCTTTTGCCCATTCAAGGTCGCCTTCATGCGGGGTGACAGAAAATCGATGCATGCCCAGTATGGGCTTTATCCCGACATATTCGGCGATGAGATCGCGCGCTGGACCCGATGCCCAGCCATGACACTTGCTGCCGTTATCACCGAAGAACTCAGGGAACGTTCCACCGCCTTGCTCTACGCTCCTTCCCCACTTCCGGCGCATCATATCGAGAGCCTCTTTATGGCGATCCATCGAGTATAGCACTTCGAGCAAGTGCGATGTGAAATACGGTGTCCTGGTTTCAGAGAGCATGTTGCCCTGCAGAGTGCGTATGATAGCGGCCTTGCAATAATGGTCGGGGATATCGAAGAGCGCGGCGAGTATGTTTGTCTGAGCGCTGAATTTGTCCGCCAGTTTGCCGTCTTTCAGGCAGTCCGCATACAGCCCTTTCTCGGGCGAGTAGAGATATTTGTTGATCGCAAGTCTGAGCACTCGGGCGGACTCGTTATAGTCATCCGCTTCATTGCCTTTTCCCAAAATTGATGCAAGGGCAGCCGTCACCCTCAGAGCTTGATAGTACAGGCAGTTGAGGGATGTCAGCACACCATGCCGTTCCAGATCAGCCGAGTCGATGAATATCCATCCGGGCACTTCGCCGATTAGTCCAAAATCGTTCTGATATCGATCGAACCAACTCATCAGCCTGCGCACGTTGGGATACAGATCGCGCACCAAACCCGAATCATCCGAGAATGCATAGTAATCAAGGATCGAAAAGACCCAATTAAGCGCAAAGTCCGGGACCAGTTTATCCTCCGATGCGGGATATGTGCCCATGACCGCGCCGCTGCGATCCTGAGTATCGGCAATCTGCCTGAGACCCTGAGCCAGCAGCTTGACGTCGTCGAATGCATAATATGCCGTTCGCGATTCGATTCTGGCGTCCGCCCACCACTGCGATCTGCTCTGCCATGGCGAGTCGATGAACGTGTCTTCCATGCACAGTTTTGCAGTGTATGCGCAGGTCTTCCAGATGTCGTTTAGGAGCGGGTCACTGCACTCGAAACTGCCGATAAGCTCGGTGGGGTAGGTGGTCTGGTTGACTCTGATATGTTCCAGCGCGACCGCCTTGGAGCACGCATGAAACTCGATCTGCATATACCTGAATGCGCGCGGCTCGAAGCTCTGCCAGTTAAGTTTTCCCTTTTTGAGGACCACGCGGTCGGTGTATTTCATATCGCCGCGAGTGGGTTTCACATGGCCGTCTTCGAGCAGTTCACTATAGCCGATATCCATAGTTCCGCTGCCCGAGCCGCCGATGCCTATCTCTACATTGCCGAACACTTCTCGACCGAAATCGAGTATAATCACGACTCCTCCATCGCCGCGGGGAGTCTTGACCTGGCAGCTTCCGGTCTCTGTCAGCAGTGCTTCAGCATGCTTGACGCTGCCGGCGTTGAGATCGACAAGCTCGGATGCCGCCATGATCTCAGGCACCGTCTGCGCAGCGGTCTCCTTACTGTGCTCAGGCGAGTTATATAATCCGACTATTGAAGCGGGCAGGATTTTCTCTTCATCGAGCTGTGGAATAGCGCGCTCAATGAGTTTGCCCCATGGCATTGCAGGCGCTGTGCCCACTATGCAGGCCTCTTCCCAGCCTTTTTCTTTAAACTTGATCTCATTCCAACCGTCCATACGCTCCGCGCTGTCATAGACTTCCTGGAAACCGAGGTTGTTATTGATGCGAGCGCTCTGGCCGGTCCAATCGGATGCGCGATGCACTTTCCATGCCTGATCGGTTTCTATTTCCAGCTTTTGGTCATTTAGCTCTATTTCCGCTTTACAGATCAGGCCTGGTCTGCGAAGCGCGCACATTGACGTGTTCTCACCGAAATGCATGACATGGAACGCGATGACATTTTTGCCTTTGGAAAGCACTCCTGTGATATCATACGTGTCGTAATAACTGATGCCCGCTGCGCTTCGCACGGGTCCCTTGCCGACGTATTCGCCGTTCACATAGAGCTTATAACGGCTGTCTGCAGATGTTTTGATGATTGCTCGGCTGGGCTTTGCGGGTAGGTCGAATGTTTTGCGCGCGTAGAGATAATAATTACGAGTGGTCTCGGCGCTTTGTATCCATATCCAGTTGCCCATATCTTCATGGGGTGGCCGCTGCCGGCGGGAACGCCGAGGTCTGCGGGAACTGCCGTCTGCGCCGACGACAGGGATCATTGATGAAATAATAGATTCCAGCATGCGTACATTATCGCAGAAAACGTGTCAAAATGCGAATTTACTCAAATACAAACGACCATGGCTCGCCGCCTGCGCCCACCGTGCCGCCGACATAGTCTCCATTGGCATCGAGCGCGGATACCTGTGCTTCATACATTTCGCCATGCTTCAATTTATTGGCGGGTATACGTGCTTTCGGTTCTTTTGAAGTGAATGCCAGGCTCGGCTCACTGTTTTTTCTTGCAATTGTCAGTTCGTATGATACTGCTGCTTCGCACTTGGTCCACTCCAGCAGCACATTGCCGCTTGAGTTTTTTGCCATTCCACCTGGTTTTGGGGATTTTGGCGCGAGAATACGTCCAAGTGATATGGGTTTGAGGTGAGCTTCGTCCCCTTTGTTGAGGACCGCTGCTTCTGAGACACGATTGAAATAGGTGGGGTTGTCTTTGGTATAGACGAACGCCGCGTATTCACCTGCAGGGAGGTTGTCGAACCTGTAGGTGCCGTTCGCATCGGTGACGGTGTCGCCTACGACATTAAAATCCCTATCAACTGCCCGCACTTTGATTCCCGCCGCGCCTTTGCCCGCATATATGACTCTGCCTTCCAGTGAATTAGACTCCGGCGTGGTTGCGGGGCGGGAATACGTTTTTATGGCAGCCACCGGTTTGTAGGCAATCTCACAGTCATATCCGAGCGCTTTTGCCGTAAACGAGAGTGGGACCATCAGTTTTCCGTCTCGGGTGTATGTATCGACCGGCAGCTTTACAGACAGCGAGTTGACTTTGGCCAGCCCGCCATTCTTGGTAAATGAGAGAGTGACTCCGTTACCCTTGAATATGATCTCGCCGGACTTGTCTGAATATGCTTTGCCCCAGCCGAGGTTTTCCAGATCGCGCAGCCAGATCATCACCTGCTGGCCGCGCATAAATTGGAGCGATTCCACTTCCACCAGCTTGCCGTCTATAATCAAAACGACCGGCGAGTAGCTATCCTCGGTCACGGCGCTCACCGTAACTGATGCGCGTGTCTGCGCGAATGCACCTGATATTGTTACTGCTGAAATAAAGACGACTATAGCGATAAAGAATACTCTTATGTAAATGTGATTATTCATTGGCTGTCTGCGCATCATTAAGACCTGTGGGTTTTGGCAGTTTTGTCGTGTCTTTATTGTCCTGTTCTCCCTTTATGTCCGATTGTCCTGCCACACTCAGCGGCTCCTCATGTATTACGTGCCTGCGCTTATCTTGATTGCTGTTTCTGTCTGTCGGGCCGGTGACTGCGGGTATTGCCATCCTTCGAGCATAATCGGCCATATTTTCTATCTTTTTCGAGCGTGAGTTGCTTTGGTGCGTATCGGTGCTGGCTTCTGTTGCATTATCAGATGAGTTGTCTGGGGCTGCCTCGGTGATTGTTACCCTTGCTTTGCTGATGTCGGTTGACTGCCTGGAGCCTGCAGAAAGCCCACCGCCGATGTGCCTGCCTATTGCAAAACCTGCCAGCAGAAAACCTGCTATAGCGACAGCCGATGCCGGTCGCAGCCACCATAGGCCTGTGTCCGGCTCATTCGTGCGGTTCAGTCTGATATCTTCGTGATCCAACCCGGTTATTGCTTCTTTCACATTCCGAGCGATCCGCTGCTTGTCGTGATCTTGCAGAACCGGCGCTTGAGCGCTCAGCGATGAGATGACCTGCCCGCGGCTTTCCAGGTCGGCACGGCATTTATCACATACCTGCGCATGCAGCCTGATATCGCGCATATCTTCCGGTTCCAGG
The DNA here is from genome assembly GCA_021371935.1 of bacterium. Classification (NCBI taxonomy): domain Bacteria; species bacterium. The sequence goes on along the minus strand of JAJFVF010000022.1, from coordinate 254,679 downwards.
TCTCCATACAGATATGCTCCCATAAGTTTACGGACCTGTCTGCAATTCATTTTATTTCACCTCCCCGGCTTCAAAGACAATTGTCCCTGCAAGCCGGTCGCGCAAACGAGCGGTTGCGCGCGAAAGATGCGCCTTGACCGCGCCGGTGGTGCATCCTAGTGCCTGCGCGATCTCATTTATAGAAAGAAGTCTGTAGTGCCTGAGAATGAATACCATTCTCTGGCGCTCGGGCAGCTTGTCCACCGCGGCGCGTATTACCCGCCCCACTTCACTCTGATACATACGATATTCAGGCTCATCGGCCAAGTTGCCTTGCAGATGCTCCCAGTCATCGTCAGTAAATTCTGTCCTCGAGTTTTTAGCTCTGCGTTTGCGGTCGATGCAGTGATTAAGGCAGACCCGATAGAGCCACGCGTTCAAATTATCGGATTCGGACATCGATGGCAGTGCTTTATACAGCTTAATGAAGACCTCCTGGACCGCATCCATGGCATCATCAGCATTCATCAGGACCGACCATGCCAGCGCAAACACCTTGTCGGTGTGCGCCTCCATCAAACGGTCAAAGGCCTCGGCCTGCCCCCGTTTGAAGCTGCCTATCAACTGTCCGTCCTGTGTGGTGACGGCTTTTGCCGGTCGCATCTGTGCTGCTCTCATCCTCTGGTATATTAACGTAGAGTGACTAGAAAAAGTTTACCACTTTAGCAAGACATCTAAAATAGGTGTACAAAGGAAAACGGACCCAAACATGGGTCCGGGTCCGATCTCCTGATATATTTACTTTTTCAATCTTTAGTTTAGGCTCAATGCTTAAAACTTATGTATGAGCTATGTTCGTACTACACTAGGATTATCCCCAGTTTTTTACCAGGTGTAAATGGGACTTTGGACGTATCTTTGTGTAGTTCATTAGTATTATGGCTGCTCGGCGTCGATTTATTATAGATTTAGCCCGCATTATTCACGAGAAACATGAATAATGCTCTCGGAGACCCGGATTATGCGGAAAGCGCATAATCCGGGTTAGTTGACCGGGAACAAATTCGCCTGTAGAATGCACTCATGCAGACCTTGCGAATATTAGGAATAGACCCCGGAACAGCCACGACGGGATATGGCGTAGTGGACAAAATAGGTGTGAGTCCGAAGATGGTCGACTACGGCGCAATAGAGACCAGCCCAAAGAAATCCGCCCCCGAGCGTCTTTTGGATATCTATAACGAACTCAACAAGATCATCGACCAATATCAACCCGATGTAATCGTGATGGAGAGACTGTTTTTCGCCAAGAACCAGACTACGGCGATTGCAGTCGGCAAGGCGTGCGGTGTGATGCAGTTTGCTGCCGCCCAGCGAGGGCTGACCGTGGTTGAATATACCCCGATGGAGGTCAAGCAGGCGGTGGTCGGCTATGGCGGCGCCGAAAAGAAGCAGATTCAGTTCATGATCCAAAGAATCCTGAGTCTTCGCGAGATACCCAAGCCGGACGATGCAGCCGATGCTCTGGCTCTGGCGGTCTGCCATGCTCATTCTGAAAAGCTGCGATCGATTTAACAGCAGGATATTTGCCTTCAACCGAGAACGATTTTACATGCCTTACAAACAAACACGAGGACTTATATTATGTCTCGATATACGGCAAGGATAACAATTTTATTGGGGTTGTCTGTAGTTATAGTGTGCATAGGAATTGCTGCATATTTTACTTGGCCATTCCTTACAACAGGCAGCAGGGTTCGCAATGAAATTGCAAATATCAAAGCCTCAGGCGAGCCTGTGTGTAGAGCAGATATGGAAGTTAATCGACTGCCCGGCTGCCAAAACGCGGCTGATGTTTATATAAAAGCATTTAAGTTGATTTCACAGCACTACAAAAGTCAAGACTTTGCCACACTGCGTCAACTTATCAAGCCTATGAATGGGACACGCGACACCAGACCCTGGGCTGAGTCGAAGCCTATTGTCGATAAATATGAGGAAGTCTTTGATCTGATAAGCCAGGCAGACAAAATTGACTACTGCCGTTTTCCTCTTGGATGGAAAGAGGGCTTATTTCCCGATACATCAATGTGCCAGGGGATGCGCAATCTTGCTACTCTGACGACTGCGAGAGCGATATTGAGCGCACGAGAAGGTTCGATGGACAAAGCCGGATGCAATATAGAGTCATCTTTAAAAATGGCTGCAAGTTTTTCAAACGAGCCGGCTTTAATCCCATTCCTGGCCAGAATTGCCCTCATCAAAATGGGGACAGGGGCTATTTATTCAGCTCTTGATTATGGCAGTTTTTCCGAGGCACAGACACAGCGCTTAATGAAACTGCTTTCAAGCAACGATTTGAATACCGGATACACTCATGCTCTAATAACCGAAAGAGCTGTTGGAATCAATAAGTTTTATGATCTAAGTAGGTTGAGTGTGGGTGCAGATCACAACACGGATATCAAGTCAAAAAAGCCCAGTCAAGTCATGCGTATCATTTTTAGTCTGGATGAGAAGTGTTACCTTGACTTGATGAATAAGGAGATAAAAAACGCAGGGTTATCTTACAGGCAAGCGAAGCAAAAAGGATTGCTTACGCAGCATTTGCCCAGATACGCAATAACTACTTCCATTATGATACCACTATATGTGCGCATCCGAATTGTCAGGGACACTGGTATAGTTTCTATAGATGGGGCAAAGATTATTTTGATGCTGGAGTCATTCAGGCGTAAATACGGCAGGTACCCGCTTTCACTGAATGAATTGCGCCAAAAGCTAAGGGTTGTGTTACCAAAAGATATTTTTAGTGGAAATGACTTCGTCTATAGGCCGAATGGCAGTGGGTTCTTGCTCTACAGCATTGGAGAGGACCTGAAAGATGATGGTGGAAAACCTGTCGGCAGCAATAAAAAGTCACCTAAACTCGGCGATTACTCATGGGAGCTACGTCGTTGAATATTGCCTCCGAACAATACGCTCGGAGGCAATATAAGCAGGCTATTTCTTATCTTCTTTCGGTTTCGGCGGATCGACAATTCGCACGGTTTTCATCACATCCCCGATCTGTATCTTTTTCACAACATCCAGTCCCTCTACCACTCGGCCAAAGACCGCGTAGTTCATATCCAGATAAGGGACTGCGGCAAGTGTGATATAGAACTGGCAGCTGGCGGAGTTCGGGTCGGATGCGCGCGCCATAGCCACCACACCGGCTGCATCGTGCTTGAGTTTGGGTGAGACTTCAAGTTTGATCTTGTTTGGTGAACCGCCGGTGCCGTCACCATTCGGATCGCCGCCCTGTATCACAAACCCCGGGACGACGCGATGAAACGTCAGCCCGTCATAAAACTTTGAGTTTGCCAGCTCGATAAAGTTTTTCGTGGTGATTGGCGCATCTTTCTCATAAAGCGCAAACTTGATCGTGCCCTTGTTCGTCTCGATGACTGCCCAGCGCCCGGTTTCTGGTTTTTCATCTTTTACGGCTTCGGCAGCAAATGTGGCGTTAGCTGAAATAAGAGCCGCCAGAGCGATTGCTGATATTGTGTAGAATTGCATATTTAGCACCTCTGGAAATGGTTTGTCCTGCAGGAAAATATCTCACAGCGCGGCATTATTGTCAAGAAAAAAAGAGGGGGCACTCATAGCCCCCAAGTTTAAAGGAGATAGAAAGGAGAGGGGATATTCTTTCCCCAACCTGGTAATTATACCAGGTTTTTATATTGCGAACAAGCTCGATTTTGATTTTGATATACGCAGAAAATTGGAACTAAAACTCGATGAAGAGCGTCTAGAATACTAAGCATATACATGTCTATAATTTGGACGCCGAATTTCGCAATCGTGCGAAAACGGGGGAACCGATTTACGGGGCTAATCTTCGTTATGGAGAGGGGTCATGCTTCCGACCCCAGCCCGACAGCTAACCTCGCAGGCGCGGCAGGAAGATAAGCAGAGAGCATTCCTGTTTCGCTGCCGTTGGGTGTCTTGTACATAAATGGAGGACATATAATGGAAAACAGGAGTGCGCCCAGTTTCGCAGTCCTCGGAGCAGGCCATGGTGGAACAGCCGTGGCAGGGCAGCTTTCTCTGATGGGCTTTGATGTCTCACTATATAACCGCAGTCCGGAAAGGCTCCGTTCGATCCAGTCTGCAGGTGGGATAGAGATCATATCCGGCTGCCAGGACACAATTCCTCACGGCTTCGCTGCTCTCAAAATTGTTACCTCCATCCCATCCGAGGCCATCGCCGGACGCGATATTCTAATGGTCGTGGTCCCTGCAACCGCGCACAGGCCAATTGCCGAACAGATCGCTCCTCACCTTGTCGACGGCCAGATGATAGTGCTCAATCCCGGCAGGACGGGCGGTGCATTGGAGGTGTCCAAAGTCATACGTGACTGTGGGTGCTGCGCTGATGTGGTCGTAGCCGAGGCGCAGACATTCATATACGCCAGCCGGTCGATGAATCCGGCGCAGACCAAGATATTCCGCGTCAAGAACAGCATCCCCGTAGCAGCTCTGCCTGCACATAGCACACCCGAGGTGGTAGGCAAGCTTAGGACCGCGTTTCCTCAGTTTGTGCCCGGCGATAATGTGATGAAGACCAGCCTCGACAATATCGGCGCGATATTCCACCCGGCGGTCACTGTCCTCAACGCCGCTCGCATCGAAAGCACAAACGGCGATTTCGATTATTATACGGAAGGCATCACTCCCGCTGTATCTCAGATTCTCGAAAAGATGGATAAGGAGCGTGTTGCCGTAGCCGAGGCTCTCGGTTTCAGGGCAATGTCCGCGCGCGAGTGGCTCTATATTGCCTATGACGCCGCAGGGCGCACTTTGCATGAGGCGATGCGGGCCAACAGAGGTTATGATGGCATCAAGGCTCCCAAGAGTGTATATCATCGTTATATAAGCGAGGATATCCCGATGAGCCTTGTGCCTATAGCGTCTCTGGGAGAGATGGTAGGCGTGCCGACACCGGTTATAGACTCGATCATCCTGCTCGGCTCGATTTTGCATGAGACGGACTACAGGGCAAAAGGCAGGAACGCCGAGAGCCTCGGTCTGGCGGGAAAAAGCCTGAAAGACATACGCCGGTTTATTCTGGAGGGCGAGCCTGAAGAAAAGGAGACGAAACAATGCGCGGAACTATAGTTGCCGGAGCACTGGGAAACTGCGTGCATGTGGCGGGTGTGGCCGGGCTATTGGGCATCGCACAGCAGCTTGGTTACAAGACAGTATTCTTGGGCGCGGCAGTTAGCGTAGATGATTTTGTCGAAGCAGTCCGCGAGCATGATCCCGATATAGTCGGTGTCAGCTATCGATTGACCCCTGAAGTCGGTAAGCGCCTGGTCAGTGATCTCAAGTCGGCTCTGGAGCGCTCGGAACTGCTTGACAGGCGGTTTGTCTTCGGTGGAACGCCTCCCGTGTGCGAAGCGGTCAAGGAACTGGATTGGTTCGAGTATTATTTCACCGGGCTTGAGAACACTGATGCCGTGTGGACATATCTGAAAGGCGAGGAAGCGGGTAAATCCTGCACTGAATGCACCGGCACGCTGCTCGAGCGGCTCGAACACAAGCACCCATACCCGCTGCTTAGGCATCATTTCGGTCTGCCCGACCTTGACGCGACTATAAACGGTGTTCGCAAAATCGCCGAGTCCGGTGTGCTCGATATAATTTCGATTGCACCGGACCAGAACGCGCAGGAGTCATTCTTCCGCCCGGAGGAGATGGACCCGACTATGGACGGCGCAGGCGGCGTTCCAGTTCGCAGACGCGAAGATCTGACCGCGATGTATAGCGCTGCGCAGTGTGGAAACTATCCCCTGCTGCGTGTATACAGCGGCACTCGCGACCTTATATCCTGGGCAAAAATGTCGGCGGAGACTATATCAAATGCCTGGGCGGCGATACCATTGTGCTGGTACAGCGTCTTGGACGGACGCTCGAATCGCACGCCGGAGGGGGCAATCCGTGAGAACCAGGAGTGTATGCGCTGGCATGCCGAGCGTGGAATTCCAGTGGAGGTCAATGAGCCCCACCATTGGGGCTTGCGCGATGCCCACGATGTCATATCGGTTGTTATGGCCTATCTGGCGGCATACAATGCGAAGCAGATGGGCGTGTCGCATTACATTGCTCAGTATATGTTCAATACCCCTCCTGGTCTTTCGCCTGTGATGGACCTGGCAAAGGTTCAGGCCCAGATAGAAATGGTGGAGAGTCTGCACGGGCCTGAGTTCTATTCTTTCAGACAGGTCAGAGCCGGGCTGCTGCACCTGTCACCTCAGATGAACAAGGCAAAGGGGCAGCTTGCGGCATCGACTATGCTTTCTCTGGCGGTTGCGCCGCATATCATTCATGTGGTTGGTTACTGCGAGGGCGACCATGCGGCCTCGGCTGACGATGTGATAGAAAGCTGCGAGATAGTCCATGGCGTGCTCAAGAATTGCCAGACCGGTATGCAGGCTTTGATAGGCAGTGAAGAGGTCGGCAGGCGCAGGAAATACCTTATGGATGAAGCTGAAGTCCTGCTGGGCGCAATCCGTGACTTCGGTAGAGATGAGGAGGATGCTTTCTCAGATCCGGCTGTAATCACCGGAGCTATCAAACAGGGTCTTTTGGATGCGCCTCATCTCAAAGGCAATCCGTATGCTAGCGGCACGCTCGAAACGCGAGTAATTGGTGGAGCGCTTGAAGCTGTGGATCACGACACAAAGGAGCCAATTTGTGAGAGCGAGAGACTGCAGTCTCTGCTTTCCTGCATTGTCGGATGATGCCTGACGCATCCAGCCAAATATAAAATACAAAATGTAAAATACTAATTCTTAAAGAGCCCTGGTTGTTCCACCTTCGCGATGCTGCCATCCGGCATGATATGCTTCACATCTATCCCCCAGCTTCGCAGAATTTGTGCCAGAATTCTCTCGCGGTGGCATGTCATCGGGTCTGCCTCACTGCACATTATAACCACTCGCTTGGTCTTTGCGATTTCTACGATTGCTTTAAGCTCATTTTGAAAAGATTCGGTCTTTGCGAGTTTGTCATAATCGGGAGCGCCGGATGGGGTGTAGAGCGACATATCTTTGGGTTTGCCGCCTATTGAGTTGCCTGAGTATCGATATGTAATCCCAGCCGTCTCGACATGCCTTTGGAATTCGGTTTTGTTGAACTGTGAGGCATAGCGGCTGTAGGGTTCGCTGCGGACATCGACGAGGACCTGGGTCCTGCTGCGCTTCAATATATTCAAGAAATCGAGCAGGTCATGATTGCTGTGGCCTATCGTGAAAATTTCGGTCAATTTAACCTCCGCCGGGCTTATCGTTTTCCTCCCATAGCGCGGAGGGAAATCTATTTGACAATCGGCAGAATGCGTTTGAACTCAGGAATTGATGCATCGCGCGTAAGCTCGAAAATCGCCATCTCAGTCGATGAGATCACACATCCCGAACTGCGCATCTTCTCGACGGCGCACTCCCAGTCATCACGTCTCCTGGATGATACTGCATCCTCAATAACATGAACCGAATAGTTGCGTTCCAGGAGATCGTGAGCCGTCTGATTGACGCATACATGTGCCTCTATTCCACACAGAATCACTTGATTACGTCCGGTCGCCTGCAGCGCATCGAGAAAATCGAGCGAACCGACGCAGCTGAAAGTCATTTTGTCGAAACGCTTGTCCGTCGGCAGAGCGTTCGCAATAGGCTCATGTACATCACCCAGCCGCGCGGCATATTGAAGCGGCACGAGTATTGGCAGATCGAATACTTTTGCGGCTTCAATGAGCTTGATGACATTGGCGACCATCCGCTCGCTTTCATGGATCACTTTGAGGAGCGGGTCCTGGATGTCTATGACAACCAGGGCGCTGTTCGATTTGTCTATTATATTCGGGTGACTCATTGCACCGATACGATCTGATAGTTAATCACTCCGCCGGGGGCGCGTACATCAACTTCGTCTCCCTGCTTGTGACCCATCAATGCGCTTCCAAGGCATGATTCCAGAGATATCTTGCCTTCAGCCGGGCTGGACTCTGTGGGTCCGACGATGGTGTATTCATCCTCGAAACCGTCAGCAAGGTCTTTAACTGTCACCTTTGAGCCTATGCCGACACAGCCGTTATTATCCATAGTCTCGACCACACTGGCGTGGCTGAGAATGGTTTTGAGTTCTTTGAGCCTTGCTTCCAGCATTGCTTGTGAATGCTTTGCATCCTGATAATCAAAATTTTCGCTCAGATCGCCCAGTTGTCTGGCTTCTCTGATTCTATCGATTATGGCGGGCCGCTTCACGGTCATGATCTCATTAAGCTCCCGCTGAATCTCGTCGTAGCCATCGCGCGTGAGCACGATCTTCTCGTCTGAAAAATCCACGCAACTATCTCCCGGCAATATATAACGGTATGCCCACCGAGTAATAGGTGGGCTTCAAGCCCATATTTTATCACAAGTGTTGAAAAAAGGGAAGCGATTTTGTGAATGATCGAGTATCTATCTTTGCCGATATTTGGTTCAGGAGGGATATTGTCTTACGATGACGAGCATGCATGGAGGGTGAAGCTCATGCCGAGCCGCACAATTACACTTCATCGCTTGACTCCGCGCTCGAAAAGTTCCACTGCTATCTCGCCGACATCTGTGAACTTGATGTCAACATCAGCGGAAAACCGAACAAGACCGGAGAGCATTCCCTGAAGTGCAAGCGATGCAGCCTGTGGGTCAATTTCGCGATACCTGCCCTGCAGCATTCCCATCCTAAGCAGACGCTCAAATACCGAGATTGTGACAGTGCGGCATCGTAACAGGACAGCCTCTCCAATATCGGGGACCGGGGCAGCATCCATAATCGGTGTTACGAAGCCGGGATTTTCCTGCAGGAACTGCATTATGATTCCCACCACAGCCTGAAGAGGGTCAGACGCATCTGAAGAAGCCGCCTCCAGTGCTGTGGATATCCGTTTTTCAAGATCGTCCAGACATGCCCCGAGCACGGACTCGACAATTTGGGTTTTTGTCTTGAAATAGAGGTAAAATGTCCCTTTGGCGATGCCTGTTGCGGCAACGATATCCTCCACGGATACAGCATTGAACCCCTTTTCTCGAAACAGCCCCGCTGCTGCTGCCACAAGATCGTCATGAAGCTGCTCTTTTCGCCTGTCTTTCCATGAAGTTGCGGATTCGTTTGCCATGCTCACTCACCTTGGGTATACTCTACATTATCACAAATTGCTCAAACAGCCAAGCTATGGAGAAAGTTCAGTTTTATGAGGGCAAATATGGCTCGGTGGGAACCTCGCCCTCCCGGAAAGCTAATTATTGGGAGGGCGAAGCTCCTGCTGAGCCAAAATCCCAGGTAACTGAACTGTATCAATCATGCCGATGAATCCAAATGACATTCTGATATCGTTTTCACTGGCGCTCTACAGCCAGTGGTTTTATCATAAGCCGACCCGGTGTCTTTTTGACGCGGGCGAGGGCGTCGCCACGACCCTGGGCACCAAGGTCTTCGGCATCCGCCATGTGTTTTTGAGTCATGGGCATGAGGACCACATCGCCGGCATATCGAACCTGGTGAATATCCGCAATCTTGCGTCCGGCGAACGTGACAAGCCGTTGATTATATATTATCCCAAGCATGACCGATGGATAAATGCGCTGCTGGAGTATATCGAGCAAAAGCAGTCGGGTCTGCTCAGATATCCGCTCTATGTCCAGCCGATGGAAGTCGGCTCGGAGGTCGAAATACCGGATACGAAGCGTCCGACGCGGGTGGTCGCCTTTGAGATGAGGCATGTGCGCGGCCAACTCTGCCTGGGCTATGAGATCCAGCAGGAACGCAAATTTCCCGACCCGGCCACCGGCGAGAATGTATGTCGTTATCATCCAGTGTTTTTATATACGGGTGACGGCTCTGAGGCGGTACACACGCCCTATGGACGTCTGGATTTGGCTGTTCACGAAGCGACTTTTCTTTCAAGCGACAGCAGCCTGGCATCGATTGAGTCCAACAGACATGCTGCTCTAGAGACGGCTGTGGAGTGGGGCGCAAGCAACGATGTAAAGTTGCTGGTTTTATGCCATATATCAGATCGGTATATAATAGATGATGTGATCAAGGCTGCAAGGCAGGCGAAGGAGAGGTCGGGTTTTCGGGGTGATCTATACATAGCCCATTGCAATGAGATAATCCCCGTCCCAAGTTCATAACACGGTTTGCGCATGATTTGACAGTGGATTCCTGTTTGTGATACACTCTTCGGGTATGAGTCGAAATGCAAAAGCTGTATGGAAGGCTTTTGCATTTCGATTTGGAGGTGCAATTAATTGGCGCTTGTTAAAGAGAAGAAAACAGAATTAATAGACGAGTACAAGCAGCACGATGGCGATACGGGTTCGCCGGAGGTTCAGATAGCACTGCTCAGCGCTCGGATCAACCAGCTCACCGAGCATCTAAAGGAGCACAAGAAAGATCACCACTCCAGAAGAGGCTTGTTGATGATGGTCGGCCAGCGCAGAAGGCTGCTGAACTATCTGAGCAACAAGGACATCACCCGGTATCGTGATGTGATTGCTCGGCTCGGCATCAGACGCTAGGAGATAAGTATATTTTCAATGACAATTAACAAAGTGGAGATCGAGCTTGGTGGCAAGACTATAGCTCTGGAGACAGGGCGCATAGCAAACCAGGCTAACGGCGCAGTATTGCTGAGCTGTGGCGAAACGGTAGTTATGGCCACGGCGACAATGAGTGCCAAACCGAGGGAAGGAATGAACTTCTTCCCTCTTATTTGCGATTATGAAGAGAGAAAATACGCCGTAGGCAAGATTCCCGGTGGTTTTGTGAAGAGGGGCGGGCGTCCCTCAGAGAAAGCTGTCCTCACCTCTCGCTTAATCGACAGGCCGATAAGGCCGCTCTTTGCCGATGGCATGCGAAACGATGTTCAGGTTATCGCGATGCCTCTTTCAATGGAGCCGGACGCTCCAGCCGATGTTCTTGCGGTAGTGGCTGCATCCGCTGCCATAGCTGTCTCAGATATACCCTGGGGCGGTCCGATCGGCTGCGTCAGAGTCTGCCGGATCGGCGGTGAGTTTGTCTTAAACCCTTCCCTGGAGCAGATCAAAGAAGCCGATATGGAGCTTGTGGTCGCCGGGATGGACGGCAAAGTTATGGAGATCGAGCTTGAAGCCAGCGAAGTTCAAGAGGACGTGTTGGCGGAGGCGCTTGACTTTGCCCATGAGGCAATAGCGAAGCTTGTTGCTTTGCAGAGCGAGTTGGTAGAAAAAGTGGGCAAGCCCAAGGCTGAAGTCCCCATCCTTACTCCTGACCCTCAGCTCTACGAAGAAATATCAGCGAAAATCGCTCCAAAGATAGCCGATTTCATCAAAGACCCGGCCAATGCGGGCAAAGAGAAGGCAATTTTTGATCTTGAGGCTCATCTCAAGGATGAACTCGCTGAAGAATATCCCGACCGTGATGCCGAGATTGGCGAGGTCGTATATAAAGTCATCAAGAAACAAGTCCGCAAGATGATCCTTGATGAGGGTGCTCGCGCCGGTGGCAGAGGGCTGGATGACATAAGGCCGCTGTTCGCAGAAGTAGGACTGCTCCCGCGTGTGCATGGTTCAGGTCTCTTCACCAGAGGTCAGACCCAGGTGCTTACCACTCTCACGCTCGGTTCGCTTGATGATGCTCAGATTATCGATAATCTCGAAGAGGACGGCGAGAAGCGCTTTATGCACTTCTACAATTTCCCTCCTTACAGTGTCGGCGAGGTCAGCCCGTTGAGGAGCGCAGGCAGGCGTGAGGTGGGTCATGGAGCGCTTGCCGAAAAGGCCTTGAGGCCTATGATCCCTGCGCAGGAAGATTTTCCATATGCGATGTTGATGACTTCGGAAGTATTGGAATCGAACGGCTCGACATCCATGGCCAGTACTTGCGGATGTACTCTAGCTCTGCTTGATGCAGGCGTCAATCTCAAGGCGCCGGTCGCCGGCATATCCATCGGTCTGATTACCGGTGAGGACAAGAGAGTATTGTTGACCGATATCCAGGGGCTTGAAGACTTCCATGGCGATATGGACTTCAAGGTAGCGGGCACACGCGATGGCATCACTGCCATCCAGGTCGACACCAAGATAGACGGTCTGGATCGCGATGTAGTTGTCGGCGCTCTGGAAAAGGCCAAGGCAGCAAGAATGAATATCCTTGATGTGATAGCTGAGGCTATTCCCGAGGCCAGGGAGACCATGAGCGAATATGCGCCGAGGGTCTTTGTCGTGGAGATTCACCCCGACAAGATAGGCGACATAATCGGTCCTGGCGGCAAGGTAATCAAGAAGATAGAAGCCGAGACCGGTGCGAAGCTCGATATCGAGCAGGACGGTCATGTCTACATAACTTCGGTCGACGCAGTCGGTGGTGAGCGGGCCAAAAAGATAGTTGAGGACATCACCAAAGAGGTCGAGGTAGGCCAGATTTATACGGGAAAAGTTACTCGCATCGAACCATTTGGCGCATTTGTGGAGTTGATTCCCGGCAAAGATGGTCTGGTTCATATATCTCAGCTTGCCAAGGAGCGCGTCGAGCGGACTGAGGATGTCTGCAAGCTAGGTGATGAACTGCTGGTCAAGGTAATAGAGATTAGTCCGGACGGCAAGATTCGTTTGACACGTCGTGGTCTGATCGAGGGTGACGAAGGCTATGTTCCACCGCCGCCCGAGTCTCGCGGTGGGCGCGGAGGCAGTAGACCGCACATTGATCGCGGTGGGTACCGCGACCGACCTCGTGAGGGCGGTGACGGTCCTGGAGCGAGGTTCCGAACCAAGAAGCAGTAAGTCAGTCAAAAGGTTATAAAGTCGAAAAGTCAAAAAGTTGGGGTGAACGTGATATATGTGCTTAGCTTTTTGACTTTCGAACTTTCAGACTTTTAGACTATGATGCCACCGGGAGTGTTACCTGCGTTGTCGAGCGTGGGGCATTCGGTGGCATTTTGGCCATATTGGCGATGAAAGGTAAATCGTGGTTAGCAAGACGATTCTCCCAAATGGAATACGGATTTTGAGCGAGCACGTGCCCTATGTCGACAGTGTGTCCGTAGGCATATGGGCGCATGCAGGTTCTCGTGATGAGATTGATTCGCGCATGGGCATCAGCCATTTCATCGAGCATATGCTATTCAAGGGGACGCACACTCGAGGCGCGAAGCAGATTGCCGATGAGATGGACAGCCTTGGCGGTCATTTGAACGCATTTACCGATAAAGAGTTCACATGCTACTATGCCAAAGTGTTGCGTGAGCATCTGTCGAAGGCAGTAGAGATCATATCGGATATGGTCCTCAATTCTGTTCTGGACCCGGCTGAGATGGATCGCGAGAAGAATGTCGTGATCGAAGAGATTGGGCGTCATCAGGATACCCCCGAAGACCATGTGCACGACCTGCTCGCGGAGGTGCTTTGGAAAGGTCATCGGCTCGGAAATTCGGTGATCGGTTCCGGTGAGGTCGTAAAGAATCTGACTCGCGATGACCTGCTTGCATATTTGGGTGAATTTTATTGCCCGGATGCGCTCGTAATATCTGCTGCAGGCAACATAGACCACCGCGAGTTTGTCGATCTGGTGGCAAAAGCATTTGGTGACCTTGCAGGCAAGAGGACTCCCAGAGTAATGCATGATGCTCGCATCAATTTGGATGTGCGTGTGATCGACAAGACGACCCAGCAGGTGCATTTTTGCCTTGGGACCCGCGGTTATGCCCAGGACAGCAGAGAAAAATACGCTCTGGCGGCTATCGATTCGGCGCTTGGTGGCGGGATGAGTTCAAGGCTCTTCCAGGAGATTCGCGAGAAGCGCGGTCTGGCGTATGCCATAGGTTCATATTCGGCGTCATATCAGGAAGCCGGTATGTTCGCTATCTATGGTGGAACCAGCATCCAGAATATTAAGTACGTGCTTGAACTGACCCAGACCGAGTGCGAGAATATCAAGAAGAGCAGCGTGACCGACGCGGAGCTTGAGCGGGCAAAAAATCAGATCCGGGGAGCATTGGTCCTCGGCCAGGAGAGCATGTCCAACAGGATGAGCAGGCTGGCCAAAAGCGAGATGTACTTCGGCAGACTGGTGCGGCTCGAAGAGATAATCGGGTCGATCATGGCAGTGACCAAAGATGATGTCGCCGCGGTCGCCTCACAGCTTTTCGAGGACTCCAAGTTTGCGATTGCCGCCATAGGACCCTTTAAGAAGCATGCCGATCTGATCGAAGGCAGTATGCTGACATCGGAGTAATAAATGTCTGACAAGATAAAAGTCGCAGTGCTTGGCGCATGCGGCAAAATGGGTCGTGAGGTTATGAGGGCAGTTGCGGGCGCGGATGATATGGAGCTCGTCGGCGGTTGTGATGTGTATTGCGCAGGCACAAACGCCTCTGAAGCAACGGGTGTGCCCGGACTGAGCTTTAACATAGAATCCGATTTCAAAAAATTACTTGCGCAGTCCAAGCCGGATGTAGTTATCTATTTCGCCAAGCCGTTCGATATGGATAATGTGAGGGCAATGCTGAATGCCGGGGTGGTTCCTATTATCGGGACAACCGGCATCAGTGCGCAGGAGCTTGACGAGATAGGCAGGCTTGCCGAAAGCACAGGTACCGGTGCGATGGTGATACCCAACTTCGCGATAGGTGCGGTGCTGATGATGAAATTTGCCGCCGAGGCTGCGAAGTATATGCCTAATGTGGAGGTAATCGAGCTTCATCATGACAAGAAGATCGATTCACCTTCCGGGACGGCCATCAAGACTGCCGAGATGATCGAAGCGTCCAGGCTTGAATCGGGGATAGAGTGGGAAAAGCCTCTTGGTTCCGATGACGACCCTGCCAGGGGCGATAAGCATAGTGATATTCAGATACACAGTGTGCGCCTGCCTGGGCTGGTAGCCCACCAGGAAGTCCTGTTTGGTGGTACAGGTCAGATCCTCACGATCAGGCATGACAGCATTGACAGAACAAGTTTTATGCCGGGCGTTCTGCTCGCGGTGCGGCGAGCGTCTACTATAAAAGCTCTGGTCTACGGACTGGACAAATTGTTGTAGGAGGAAATCTAAGGAAGTGTCAGATTACAGAGTTGCAGTCGTCGGCGCTGGTGCCGTCGGCGAAGAAATGGTCAAAGTGCTGCGTGGTCGCAGTTTCCCGATGTCGGACCTTGTTATTCTCGCCAGGTCATCACGTAAACAAATGATCGATGGTGATGAGTATCAGGTCAAGGAGACCACAGCGGATGCATTCGATGGGATCGACATAGCGTTTTTTGCCGGCACGGAAGGTGCAAAGGGCGCGAGCCAGGTCTTTGGCTGGCTGGCGGTCGAAAAGGGTGCATTCGTGGTCGATAATGGCGATGATTTCCGTATGGACCCGCGCGTACCGCTGGTGGTGCCGGAGGTCAACCCGGACGCTCTGGCGAAACATCAAGGTTTTGTCTCAAACCCGAACTGCAGCACTATTCAGATGGTTCATGCCCTTGCACCACTGCATAAGATTGCCAAGATGAAGAGGATAGTCGTCTCGACATATCAGTCCGTCTCAGGCAGTGGCAGCTCTGCAATCAAAGAGCTTGAGCAGCAGGCCAGGGATTATGCCGAAGGCAAACAGATTACTCACGATGTCTACCCGGCTCAGATATTTGCGAACCTGATCCCGCAGATCAGCACTCTTAGAGGTGAGTTCGACGGCTATTTCGGCGAAGAGATAAAGATGATAAAAGAGACCCGCAAGATTTTCGGTATAGACGAACTTGCAGTTTCCGCTACATGTGTGCGTGTGCCTGTATTTCGGGCACATTCTGAGACGATCAACGTCGAGTTCGAGAATCCTATTACGGCTGATCAGGCGCGCAAGGCTCTTGCCGATTGGCCGGGTATAGAAGTGATCGATGACCCTGCGGCAGGCCGTTTCCCTATGCCTTTGTTTGCTGAGGGCACGGACCCGACCTACGTAGGCCGCATCCGCCAGGATACTTGCAACCCGAACACTCTGGATTTGTGGGTAGTTGCCGATAACATCCGCAAGGGTGCCGCATTGAACGCTGTCCAGATTGCCGAGATGGCTATCGAGCGGGGATATGTGAAGTAGGAAGTAGGAAGTAGGAAGTAGGGAATGGGGAACAGTGACTGATAGTCGGGGGTATTCTTGCCCCCGACTCACATGCCATCGGTGAAACAGAACTATGATCAGTGAAGAGTAAATGCAATGTTTGTAATATACGGCTCATACATAAAACCGATGCAAGAAGTGGAGCGTGTTCTACCTTTGCATCTGGCATATCTGGATAAGCTCAATGACCGGGGCATTTTCATCTGTTCCGGTCCTATGAAACCGAGGACCGGCGGGGTTATACTTCTTGACCTGGATTCAAGGGATGAGGTTGATGAGATACTGCGAAATGATCCGTATTATGTCGAGCAGATTGCTCGCTATAATATAATCGAGTTTACTCCCACAAAGTCTGCTGCTGATCTCGGCAGGCTAATAAAACCACGCTAGAAAAGGATTTGAGTTAGAAATAAGTATGGATTCACAGAAGTTGCAGATAATCCCACTTGGCGGTGTCATGGAGATAGGCAAGAACATGACCGCCTATCAATATAACGACCGGATACTGATCGTAGACGCAGGTCTGATGTTCCCCGACGAGGACATGCTTGGTGTCGACATAGTAATCCCCGACACCACTTTTCTTGAGGAGAATGCTGAGAAAATCCTGGGCATTGTGCTAACGCACGGCCATGAGGATCATATCGGCGCGCTGCCGTATGTGCTGCGAAGGTTGGATGTGCCGGTCTGGGGGACTCCTCTGACGCTGGGATTTGTCATGAATAAACTCAGTGAGCATCATCTGGACGATGTCGCACAGCTCTATGAGGTCAATTCGGGTGATATCATAGAGGTGGGTGAGTTCACTGTTGAGTTCGTTCGTGTTTCCCACAGCATACCCGATGCTTCAGGACTGGTGATAAAGACGCCGGTTGGCACGATTGTCCACAGCAGTGATTTCAAATTCGATCAGACGCCGATCGACGGACATTTGGCCGATGTCAGTCGCCTGGCGAAGATCGGCGAAGATGGCGTGCTTGCGTTTTTGTGCGATTCGACCAACGTAGAAAAGCCTGGTTTCACACCGAGCGAGAGCATGGTCGGCGATACATTTGAGAAAATCTTCGCCGCTGCCAAAGGCAGGATAATTATCGCAGCCTTTGCCTCGAATATTCATCGTATTCAGCAGGTGTATAACATAGCGGCTCATCATGGCAGGCGAGTGGCTGTAGTTGGTCGAAGTATGGCTGAAAACTGCCGCATCGCCGAGGAGCTTGGCTATCTGAAAGTGCCGAAAGATACACGATTGCAGCTCAATGAGCTATATGACCTGAGCCCGAGTGAAACTGTTATTGTGACCACGGGCAGCCAGGGTGAGCCTCTCTCTGCTCTGTCTCGCATGGCCAGCGATGAGCACAAGCAGATCAAAATAGATGAAGGCGACACCGTCATCATCAGCGCCACTCCCATTCCCGGCAATGAGGACTTGATTATGCGCACGATCAACAGGCTCTTCAGGCAGGGCGCGGATGTGATATATGAGCCTTATACGCATGTGCATGTCTCCGGCCATGGCAATCAGGAAGATATTCGCCTGATGCTCAATCTTCTGAAGCCGAAGTATATCATACCCGTCCACGGTGAGCAGAGGCATTATGCCAAGTTCGTTGACCTGGCGGATGGGCTGGGATATTCGAGTGAGCGGGTGTTTCGTATGTATCCCGGTGATGTCTTTGAGACCGATGGTGAGAGCGCAGAGGTCACTGAGAAGGTAAGTGCCGGGACTGTAATGGTCGACGGCCTTGGTGTAGGGGATGTCGAGGACGTAGTCCTTCGCGACCGTAAGCATCTGTCGCAGGACGGTGTGCTGATAGCAGTAATCGGCATCGATCATGGTCGCAAGGAGATTGTCTCTGGTCCTGACATACTCTCCCGCGGGTTTGTCGGCGAGGAATTGGGCGTCGGGATCACCGAAGAGGCAAAGTCAGTACTCCTGACAACACTCCAGGACTTGATAGAGGACAATGGGCTCGAAGGCCTGGATGATGTCAAGGCGGGCTGCCGCAAGGCTCTGGCGAAGTTCATATATGAGCGGACCCATCGCAGGCCGATGATTGTGCCGGTCGTGATGGAAGTATAATGTTGTTCGCAGTAGTGTTCGGTAATCCGATTGGGTTTCGACTCAGTTGGAACTGGTCCATATCAATAACGGCATAGCGGGAGGGCGAGGCTCTCGCCGAGCCTTGCTTGCTCTCGCAACACCGAGTTGTTTTCTATTCTCCCATCACCTTGATAATCACTCTTTTTCTGCGCTGGCCGTCGAACTCGGCGTAGAATATAGTCTGCCATGGCCCCAGGTCCAACCTGCCGTCGGTTATCGGGATTATGACCTGATGGTGCATTAGCAGATTCTTGAGGTGGGCATGGCCGTTATCCTCACCCGTGCGGTGATGTCGATAATCTGGACCTTCGGGTGCGAGCCTTTCGAGCATGTCCATTGCGTCCTGCCAGATTCCGGGTTCGTTGTCATTGACCCAAACCCCGGCGGTGATATGCATGGCTGATACCAGCATCATCCCTTCTTGAATGCCGCTTTCTTCCAGAGCATTCTGACACTGATCGGTGATGTTGACCAGTTCGCGCCTTTTATCCGTATTGAACCATAGATATTTCGTGTGTGTCGTCATCATACGCTCCAAGTGTGTGATGATATCATATTACGGGCTGAGTGCTCGGTAGTCAATTGTTAAGCGATCAACTATCAGAAGTTGCACGATGATATAATCACGTCTTTTTGTTTGACAGGCCTTGCTGCTCATCATATAATCTGTATATGGCTGCGGCAGTCCATATGCCGCCCCCTGTCCCGGGGAAATAATTAACTTAGCCGCTTCGGCAAAATGGGGACAAGCCCGAAGCAAAGATGGAGGAAACCTCTAACATGGCGCAAGTCATCCTCAAGAATCTTACCAAGTCTTTCAAAGAAGTCACTGCTGTCAATGATGTGGACCTCGAAATCAAAGACAAAGAGTTTATGGTTTTCGTAGGACCTTCGGGCTGTGGCAAGACGACCTGCCTGCGAATGATCGCCGGTCTGGAAGAGATCACTTCCGGTGAAGTGGTTATCGGCGACAGGGTGGTTAATGACGTATCACCAAAAGACCGCGACATCGCAATGGTCTTTCAGAACTATGCTCTCTACCCTCACATGAGTGTCTTTGACAACATGGCATTTGGGTTGAAGCTGCGCAAGGTCCCGCGTGAACATATAAAGACCCGTGTGGCGGATGCTGCCGAGATGCTCGGGCTTACTGATCTGCTCAACAGGAAGCCGAAGCAGCTCTCGGGCGGCCAGAGACAGCGTGTCGCGCTGGGTAGAGCTATTGTCCGTGAGCCGTCCGTATTCCTTATGGACGAACCTCTTTCAAACCTGGACGCCAAACTCCGCGTTCAGACCCGTGCCGACCTTATCAAGCTCCACCGCAGTCTGGGTATCACAACAATTTACGTAACACACGACCAGGTCGAGGCCATGACAATGGGCGACAGGATTATGGTTATGTGTGGCGGGTTGGTGCAGCAGGTGGATACTCCACTCGGGCTGTATAACAAACCGGCAAACAAGTTCGTAGCGGGCTTTATCGGCACTCCGTCCATGAACTTCCTTTCGGTCAAGATCGAAGATGGCGGCGTGATCGATGGCGGCTGTTTCAAAGTCAAGCCGCCGGCGGATAAGGCCGAACTGTTGAAAGCATATGTGGGCAAGGAGGTCGATTTCGGCATCCGACCCGAGGACATTTTTGATAAAAACCTGACCAATCTCGTCCAGGCGACATCAGACAACGTTGTGAAAGCTGATGTCGAGGTGATCGAGCCGATGGGTTCTACCGTGACATTGTATCTGCAGTGTGGAACACATGCGATGCAAGCCACAATCGATGCCGAGACCAAGGCAAAAGAAGGCTCGGATATCGAACTCGTCTTCGACATGGCCAAAACGCATATGTTTGAAAAAGGGACTGAGAAGGCGATTTACTAACCCGCATTATTCACGAAAAACGTGAATAATGCTCTTGGAGACCCGGATTATTCGGGAGGCGCATAATCCAGGTTAACAGTGTGATAGTCAGATAGTATGATGGTTTGATAGACAGCCCTGGTTTTTCCGGGGCTGTTTTTTGCATAATAAATGCGAGTAATTTGCTTTTTCCTGATCATCCGGGGGACTCTTAGCCCGGGAGCACTTGTGAGGGGCATTCTTGCCCCGGCGTCTTCCGGTTAAGTCCGACGATGATGATGTGTTGGAACGGCGAGCTTCTTGCAGAAAGCCTGTTTTACAATTCATGAAGGATGTTTGTCTCTTGACAACTAAGTCATGACCGGGGGCACCCTAAAGAGGATTATCCTATAATGGTTTTGGGCAGGATGCTGAAAACCTGGGGTGCGGTACGGGGCAGAAAGACCAGGCGGTGAGATTGATGGATAGTAGACCCGTAAACCCAATCATTGCGGCCCTATATGGGGCTGTGGTTGCATTGGCTATAGGTTATGGTTTATGCTTCTTCCTGTTGAGGGCAGGTGTGGCTAATGTCACTTCTCCGGGCGATGTAATGGATTATGGCGGCCCGGCGTTTGCCCGTGCAGGGCTGAATTTGTGTGCCATCCAACATGCATCCCTTAAAGGCAGTGGCACTCTTGGTGGCGCAAAGGTTTCGGCTGATGTAGTCTTGCCGATAATCACATGGGCAATCATCCCCATTGCGGCGCTTTTTGTATCCGGTTACGCAGCAGGCAGACTGAGAGCGGGTTCGACAGGCTTTGGTGTAATTGCTCCGGCTGTGATCGGAGGCATACTATATGCGCTTGTTCTGGCTGCGCTTTCCAGTTTTTTTGCTGCGTCGATCAAGTCCGGCGCTCTGCCTTCAGCGGGCGGATATGAGTTTGACCCACCACGTTTCCCTCTACATCCGACATTCAAAAGCACATTGCTTGCTGCAGGTCTGTTCAGCGTAATCTTCACATACATCGGCAGTCATTTATCAATCCATAAAGTTGACAGAAGGCATCATGTCAGTCGTTGGTGGGTCTGCGGAAAATCCATAATACCGATCATGCTTGTCTTGCAGCTTTTAATTGCAATTGCCGCACAGGCCTGGCTTATCTCAAAGACGGGTCCCGAAAACCCTGAGGGTCCAGCAGGCAGAGCGATAGTCAAATTTCAGCCGACTGTCGCAGGCATAGCATATGGCCTTATCAATGGAGCCATGCTGCGCGCAGCAATCGTGTCTGGTGATAGGAGCCCCTTTGCAGCCGAAATTAATTTATATAAAGGCTTGCGACTGCGCACTGCAACGACAACCTCAGATGAAAACGAACTTGCTGCGAACAAGAAAGCAGAAGAAAAAGTAATACCATTCGGCAGCATAGCATATATAGGAGCCGGACTGATGGCCATAATTGGGCTTATCTCGGGTGCCTTGGCGGTGCGTTGGGGGTCACGGGATGGTTCACTGCCCACAGCTTTGCGCATTGGGATAATCCATGCCGCATATCTCGGCATCACCATGTTTGTCTGCACACTTGCCTGGCGGTCGATGGTCCGTGCAGGCAGTATAAAGGTGTCGTCGGGAGTATTTATCAAGCTCCAATATGAGCCAACCATGCTCTGGTCATTTTTTGGCGTGTTCATAACGGCGTTCATAGGCGCATATCTTACGAACAGGCTATACTCTTCAGGCCGGAGGGGTTTCCCGCCTGTATGATTATCGCTAATAACACGCACCTGCATATATCCACAGCTCTCAAGGAAGCGGTTACGGACTATCCCACAGATGGTCTGCTGGTGGAACTCAAATACTGCCCAAAAGGATCGAACCGCTATATATCCGGCACTTATTATCGAAAGACTCCGAGCCGCGAGCATGGCAGGCTGATACGTCTTAGGATCAATCGATTTAACCATTATCCTATGAAAATTCAGTTCAAGACCTCCGAGTATGTAGAGAAGACGGATAGGCTGGGCCGGACTCAGGTATATCAGAAGCTGCGTGTAGAGCAGTTTCATAATGCCGAAGACCTCACACTCGCAATTTTTCTACATGAATTCTCCCACTATCTGGATCACATCGAAGGACGCAACGGCCGTTATAAGCAGACGAAGGCAGATAAGTTTGCCGTCGAGATGCTTGAAAAGCTGGAAGTAATTTGATGTACTGCTGAGCCACTAAAAAAGCTACTGTCTGCATATAGCTGTCCCCAGGTTTTTTACTTGTATAACGATCGCTTTAGTCCGCATCATTCACGAGGAACGTGAATAATGCTCTCAAAGACCCGGATTATGTGGTATGCGCATAGTCCGGGTTAGTAGCTTGCATGGCTAAAAAAAGTGCATAATGCAGGTTTATCGGCGCTCGGAATGGGAACTCTGAGGAAATGATAGCCGCTTTGGTAGGCGGTAATAATTAAGGGTGGGGGCGTCGGTAATGGGATTATCTGCAACACGTAAGTACTTCACTTGTCTTGTTTTCATCTTCACTACAATGTTTTCCATGGCGGTTTCAAGCGTTCATGGGGCAGGTCCGACTTTGCAGCGCGCGCCATTGAATCCGGCATTTGTCGAGTATGTCGCCGGACGAATGGACAGGTTTATGTGCGTCAATGAGGAGGAAGTTCCGCGGGGCTTCGTCCCAGCGCCGGTGGATTTGTCTTACCTTAAAGGAATGAAAATATTTGGTGATCTCAAGGCTGCGCTGCCGTCATATTACGATCTGCGTGACACGGGAAAGCTTACACGAGTCGAGGATCAAGGTTCATGTGGGAGTTGTTGGACATTTTCGAGTTTGGGCTCAATGGAATCTGTGTTGATGCCCGGCGAGGAATGCGACTTCTCAGAAAACAACATGAAAAATCTTAATGGATTTGATGGTGGATGCTGTGATGGCGGCCAAGAGCTTAAGGCGATGGCTTACCTTGCGCGTTGGGATGGACCGGTGAACGAAAGTGATGATCCATATAATCCCGACAGCTGTGCATCACCTTTGGGTCTCACTGTGCGGAAGCACTTTCAGAATGGTATCATCATTCCTGATAGGACCGGTTCCCTGGACAATAATGACATCAAGCAAGCTGTTGTTACCTATGGAGCGGTTTCGACTGGGATGTATTGGGATGATGATTCATACAATGCCGCTACATATTCCTATTATTATACGGGAGGCGTAACTAATGGCAACCATAAGGTTTGTGTTGTCGGGTGGGATGACAACTACAATAAAAACAAATTTTCGCCTGCGGCGCCCGGCAATGGAGCATTTATAATAAAAAATAGTTGGGGAACCGCTTGGGGTGATGATGGTTTCTTTTACGTGTCTTACTATGACAAACTGATAGGCATATCAAACTGGGTCGGCGTCGGTACTGAGCCTACGAGCAACTATAGTGCTGTATATCAGTATGATACACTGGGTTGGTGTGGAAATTACGGCTATAACAATGAGACGGTCTGGTTTGCCAACAAGTTTACTGCAACATCCACATCATCAATTAGTGCGGTAGGATGGTATGCCGTTGTACCGGCAACGACTTATGAGATAAGGGTATATACCGATCCAACAAGCGGTCCAATATCCGGTGGCACTTTGCGGCTGACGCAGACCGGAACAGCTGCCAATCCGGGCTATGTCACCATCAAACTTAATTCGCCTGTCAGTGTGACGAATGGGCACAAATTCACTGTGTTGGTAAAAACAATAACACCGGGATGTACATATCCACTGGCTTTAGAATATCCGATAGAAAATTACAGCAGCAGGGCAACCTCAAATCCGGATGAGAGTTTTACAAGTCTGGACGGAAATAGTTGGTTTGACCTCAATTATTATGATGCCAACGCCTGTTTGAAAGCCTATACAGCTTCAGCAGCGGGAACTGTTTCCACCCCGACTTTCTTGCCGGACGGCGGAACCTATACGAATCCTCAAGCAGTTACGATATCCTGCGCGACTGCAGGAGCTGAGATTCACTATACCACAGACGGTGATGACCCTACCACCGGCGACCCTGTTATAGCATCTGGAGGATCGGTGACTGTATCTAGTTCGCTCACTCTTAAGGCAAAGGCATGGAAGAGTCGGATGAATCCCAGTGCGGTGAAGTCAGCTGTCTATACGATCAGCAGTGTTATTACGAATGACAGTCTCACTCCATCGGATGGCTATTTAAGAGGTTACTGGAAATATACGTTTGTCAGCAAGCACTCAGACACAGGGGGCGCGTCAACGATCAAGAGTGTCCGACTCCTGATAAACACGGCCAGAAATGGAACTAATGCCGTGTATTGCATCTATTATGGAGGCAGACTCTACTTGAGAGATGATACAGGCAGCATAAGTATGGGGGGGTATACTCCCGGTTCCGATGAGGTTATAGAAAACAGTCAGTGTAAGCTCTGCTGCAAATATACTACCGTATCCATGAGTGGAAACACACTCACCATCAACTGGGTAATTGAAATGAAGCCTTCGATGGCAGATAAGGTTTGTTATGGATGGCTTTATGCGGTGGACAACAGTGGAAACTCAAAAGGATGGGACGAAGCCGGTGATTATACATTCCGTCCGCTTACCGAGCCTTGGAATGTATGTCTGATTCCCGTGAGCGCCACTTTCAGTCCAGGTGCCATATATACGGTCAGCAGTGTTTATTTTGATATTGCATGCTGTTCGTCAATCAGCATGGCCGCTCTCCTAATAAACGACAGAAAATCGACGTCAAATGCGGTTTATGTTTGGTATAATGTGCAGACCGACAGGCTTTATTTGAGAGATGACACAGGTGGCAGGAACATTGGTGGTTATACGCCGGGTTCCAACTATGTTATCGAGAACAGTCAATGCAAGCTATATTGCAAGAACACAACTGTGCAAAACAATATAAACGGACTTGCGATCAATTGGAGCATTGAGCTGAAACCGTCTATGTCCGGCAAGAAATGCAAATGCTGGCTTTATGTCAAAGATGTCTATGGAGTTTACAATGGCTGGTCACAGATGGGAAGCCGCGCAGTTAGATAGTAAGGATATCCTTAAATGAAGCAGATTTATGGCCCCGGATTTCCGGGGCCGTTTTTCGCATGTGCAGGATTTCGCACCCAAAATTGGGAAGTCTATGTACATGCCCAATCTTTTACCGGAAACACCCGAAGAGTTATCCCAGCAGCCGCTTGCCGCGCGTATGCGTCCTAGGACTCTTGACGAGTTCGTCGGCCAGGAGCAGATTCTGGCTCCCGGGACTCTCCTCCGCACGTCAATTGAAAAAGATGAGCTGCCCTCCATGATTTTTTGGGGACCGGCGGGCTGCGGCAAGAGCACGCTGGCAGCAATCATCGCTCACCACAGCCGGGCACGGTTTGAAAACTTCAGCGCCGTCACTTCTGGCATTCCCGAGATGCGCAAAGTGATTGCCCGGTCAAAGGAGCAGCGCAAACTCGACGGTCGAAAGACGATTCTCTTTGTCGATGAGATTCATCGATTTAATAAAGCCCAGCAGGACGCGCTTCTGCCGCATGTTGAGGATGGCACGGTCGTCCTTATCGGCGCAACCACAGAGAACCCATATTTCGAGGTCAACACACCACTGCTCTCTCGCGCGCGGATATTCAGGTTCGAGCCTCTTTCAAATGAGAATGTGCAATTGCTTGTCGACCGTGCTTTGCATGATGCTGAGCGCGGCCTCGGCAGTGAAAATATTGTGGTGGAAGAAGACGCTTTGGCACATATTGTGGACATAGCAGATGGTGATGCCCGCAATGCCTTAAATGCTCTTGAATCGGCAGTCGCGTCAACCGATATCGATTCCAAAACAGGATTGAAGACTGTCACACTAAAAATTGCTGAAGAAGCTGTTCAAAAAAGGGTGTTGAAATACGACAGGAATGGGGATAACCACTACGATACCGTTTCGGCATATATCAAGTCCATGCGCGGTTCTGACCCCGATGCGGCGGTATACTGGCTTGCGCGAATGCTGGCAGCAGGGGAGGACCCGAAGTTTGTGGCGAGGCGGCTGGTGATAGCCGCAGCGGAGGATATAGGAAACGCTGACCCGATGGCGCTGGTTGTAGCCAATGCGGCTGCGCAGGCTGTGCAGTTCGTGGGCATGCCGGAGGCTCAGATTCCTCTGGCTCAGGCGAGTGTATATCTGGCCTGCGCACCAAAGAGCAACGCGAGCTACCTGGCGATAGATCGCGCAAACAGAGACGTAATGGAGAGAAAGGGACCCCCGGTACCGGTTCATCTGCGAGACTCGCACTATCCCGGTGCAAAGGTCCTCGGGCATGGTAAGGGATACAAATATCCGCACGATTACCCCGGCCATCACGTCGATCAAGAATATTTGCCGCCCGGCGCAAGCAGTGGGCCGTATTACGAGCCGACCGAGCACGGCCATGAGGCAAAGTTCAAGCAGCGCCTTGAAAAACTGCGAAAGACTGGTTCGGATGGGATTGGATAGTCGGATGGTTGGATCGTTCGATGGTTCGATGGTAGAGAGCAAGGCGACTCTCAAACCATCAGACTCTCAAACCATCAAACCAAAAAGGGTAGTTGTTGCCATGAGCGGAGGCATCGACAGTTCCGTTGCTGCCGCGATGCTCCTTGACAAAGGTTACGAGGTGATAGGGGTCACGATGCGGATGTGGTCGTCTGATGATGAGACCATAGAAAAAATTGCGCGTCAATCGGAGCAGGATGCGTCGCGGGTTGCGTCGAATTTGGGTATACGGCATCACGTGCTCGATGTCCGCAATGAGTTTGCCGGATGTGTGGTGAGGAATTTCGTAGACGAATACAGTCGTGGCCGGACGCCGAATCCCTGTGTGGTGTGCAATCCCAGGATCAAATTCGGCGAACTGCTCAAGTATACTCAGGACGAACTTGATGCGGAATATGTTGCGACAGGCCACTATGCTCGAATAGTATGGGACGCGTCGACGTCGAAGTGGAAGCTGCTGAAGGGTGTGGACAGGACAAAAGACCAGGCATACGTATTGTACAGGCTCAATCAAAGCCAGTTGGGTAAGATACTCATGCCCCTGGGGTATCATACTAAAAAAGAAGTGCGCGCCATGGCCGATCAGTTGAATCTGCATCTGGCGGATAGACCCGAAAGCCAGGACATATGCTTCATACCAGGCGGCGGATATCAGGATTTTCTAAGAAAGTCTGCGCCGGAGTTGATGCAGCCGGGACCTATAGTAGACACTTCAGGAAAGGTCTTGGGTGAGCATGAAGGGATAGCGTTTTACACGGTCGGCCAGCGCCGGGGTCTGCGTGTGGCGTCGGGCAGGAGATTGTATGTGATTGCGATTGACGTGCGGTCGAATACTATAGTTTTAGGCGAGCCGGGCGAGTTTGGGCAAAAGGCCGTGCTAATAAAGAATGTAAATATGATATCGGGTGAGAAACTTTCGAAATCCATTGCCGTATCAGCGAAGATAAGGTATAATGCGCAAGATTCGCCTGCGGTCCTCAGACCCTTGCCGGACGAATGCGCCGTGCTTGATTTCGAGCAGACTCAGCGCGCAGTCACACCAGGCCAGTCGGCTGTGTTTTATGATGGTGATGAGGTTCTGGGCGGCGGGATAATAGCTGACCGGGTGGAATCGGCGTTGGAAAGTGAAGTGCGCAGATGATTTGGCTTTTGGTCACGGTCACAGTTTTGCTGAGCGTGATCCTTATATTACTGGTAGTCGGACTGGCCATATATTTCAGGCGGCTTTCTCGTGCGACATACGAGCTTGAGGAGACTCTGAAGGCTTTCAGAGAAGAGATCATGCCGTTAGCCGAAGAAGCCGGGCGTGTGCTGAGGCATACAAATGATCTGGTGATCGCGACACGGATGCAGGTAGACAGGGTGGGGCGTGCTGCTCAATCCGTCGAAGACCTTGTCGAAGGCAAGACGATAGTCGGTGCTGCGGAAAAGGCAGTTTCGAGTTCGAGGGCAACCCTGCTTTCGATGGTGCAGGGGATAAAGGAAGGAATCAAGACGTTAAGAAGCGCCAAACAATCAAAGGAGGAATCCAACGATGAATGAAAATCGAGAGGAAAAAGGTGTATTCATAAATTTCCTGGCTGGGATGGGTCTTGGAGCGCTCATAGGCGCAGTAACTGCGCTGCTTGTTGCTCCAAAATCCGGCAGTGAGACGAGAGACGACATCAAGCATGCCAAGGATGATATCTGCGATAAGGCCGGCAAGATAGTTCATGACCTTTCTGAGTCCAGCGAGGAACTGGTCAAAAAGAGCAAAGAACTGCTTGAATCTACTCGCGATAAGGTCGTAAGCGCGGTTGATGCGGGCAAGCAGGCAATAAAGTCGAAGAAAGAGGAGACATCGGAAGAGTCCGAAAATCCTGAGTTCTAATCGTTACGGGATGGATGTGAATGTGTGCCACAGATGAGGACGGCAGTCAAATGAGACGCCGAATAAGATGAGGTGACACAGAGTGAACTTCAAAATAGACGTCAGGACATTGGAGAAGGAGCTTCCCTTAATCGAACTTGAAGGTGAAGTGGACGTATACACGGCGCCGCAGCTCAAGCAGCAGATCATCAACATTCTCGAAAGCGGCGCAAAAGAACTTATGGTGAATCTCACCAAGGTCGATTATCTGGACAGCACGGCTCTCGGCGTATTGATCGGAGGGTTGAAGCGGATGCGAGAGGCTGACGGCAATATGGTGCTGATCTGCCCGAGTCCTCGGATTCGTCGGGTTTTCGAGATCACCGGATTGGATAAAATTTTCGATATCTACAATTCCGAGGAAGACGCCCGTGAGGTCATGGGAAAGGAGATAGTGTAAACGTGCCAAACAACGAATGTCCTGCTTGTGTGGAGCTGAGGATACCGTGCAAGCCGGAGTATGTTGGTGTAGCAAGGCTGGCGATTCTTGGTGTGGCCAGCCGCATGAAGTTTTCTTATGATGAAGTCGAGGATGTCCGGCTGGCGGTAGGGGAAGCCTGCACAACGTCGGTCGAGTGGGCTGAGCGCAACTCGAAGACGGAATCCAGCATAATTCTGCGCAGTGAGATAGGTCCCGACAAGCTGACTGTAGACATACTAGACGAGGCCGGTCCCAGGAGTGACGGCGAGACAGCCGACAGCGCCGAACAGGAACCTGAGAATCTTGGAGCGCTGCTCATAACCTTACTTGTAGATGAGGTCAATGTGGAACCGAATGACAACGGCACGCGCGTTCGGATGGTCAAGTATGCTGGACAACGATAACCCCACGGCGAAAAAGAAGAGTTCTGTCGCTGAGTGGACCGAGGAAGAGGCCGAGAGCCTTTTTCGGGAATATGTTCGCCTCCGTGATCGAAAGACACGAGACAGACTGGTCATCATGCACCAGAACCTGGTCCGATTTCTGGCGGGCAAGTTCGCAAACAGAGGCGAGCCGCTTGAAGACCTGGTTCAGGTTGGTGTGATCGGGCTGATCAATGCTATCGACAGGTTCGACCCCGAAAGGGGGACAAAGTTTTCCACCTATGCCACTCCCACGATAGTCGGTGAGATAAGGCGTCATTTCCGTGATAAGGCGTGGAGCCTTAAGGTCCCAAGGCGGCTACAGGAGCTTAACCTAGCCGCAAACAAGGCATCTGAGGAACTCAGCCAGCGACTGGGTCATCCTCCGTCGATCCAGGAGATTGCCGTTAAGGTCGGAGCGAGCGAAGAAGAGACACTTGAAGCGATCGAACTCGGAAACGCATATGATACAGTCTCTCTTGACAGCAAGCTGCCGTATGAGGGCGAATCCGCACCGTTGACTCTTGCCGAGTTTGTGGGCGATATAGACTCTTCGCTTCAGTCCATAGAGACCTACGGCGATCTAAAGCAGGCCGTGGACTGTCTGGAGCCTCGCGAAAAGGCGATAATCTATTATCGCTTTTTCAAGGACATGTCCCAGACCGAAGTAGCCAAGAGGCTCAACATTTCTCAAATGCATGTTTCGCGCCTGCAGCAGAAGGCCTTGAAGCGCCTTAAGGAACTTCTCAGTCAATAACGACTGTTCAGTCTTAAAACACGTTTGGATCCGGGTTGCAGGTCTGCAAGAGTCGAGACGAATCTGAACCCCCACCGTATTACTTTGCTGGTGTCGGAGTTTGATTCGTCTATATCAATTTGCGCATCATCGGCAGTCAGCCACATTAGTGAAGCGTCCTTGAGTGGTGAAGTTGCTTCGACAACTACACTGACACCGTCTTCCAACACATGGTAATCGGACCATTCGACACTGCGCCTGGCTCGTTCCCAGGAGTTGATCTGTTCTGCTGTGAACCATTCCAACCCGGCCGACTTTGCATCGGCGATAACTTTCTGAAGCACGGCGGCAACGTCTTCTTTAAGGACATGTGCGGGGTGAAAAAGTGGATGGAATATGCCATGGTGCTTGAGAGCGGCTGCGATCAACGGCGCTGCAAGCTCAGCCGGAGCAGAAATTGTTAAATCCTGTGTGAGAGTCGGCAGTTCGAGCACATCCAGTGTTTTTTCTCTAAAGTCCACAGGGAAATAGACATGGCATGTGCCGAATGTAAACCCGGAATCACCGGCTTTCGATCCGCCCTTGGACTGGTCCAGCATGATATTATGGCGCTCGCACCATTCGAAGAACTCAACATCACCTTCCCAGCGCAGGAAATGGTTCTTATTCGATATCGGTTTCTTGCCGCCGAACAGCTCCAGCAGTCCCCGCCACTGTTTGTCGAACTCTTCCTCGCTCCAGTTCGTATGGCCGGACATAGCGTCAAAGTGCATCGCAAGTTCATGACCCGACTTCCTGATATCGTCGATGATATTTTCGGGATATCCGGGCATGATTATGCACCAGGTTGAATGAATATCCGCCTCATTGAGGATTTCAAGCATTCTCTGCGCATTTTCGATATTGTTATTATCAGAATCGTGCGATAGATGAGCCACGGCAGGCAGATTCCTCGGATACAGCCACAGAAGAGGGATCGTCAGACCGATATCACTTGCCAGATAGAGTATCGACCTGATAAGCAGTTCTCTAAGCTGGTCGGCCACCGGTTGAGTGAACGCACTGTAACCAGGCATTCCTACCACTTGCTCACGATCAAAAAACCAGTCCAGGACGCCGCCGTCTCCGCTTTTTAGCGCATTATCGCATATGGAAGCGGTGCCGTCTGGAGCAGAGACACCGTCACGAGTGACTCCCACGCCCTGTTGAATCCTAACGACCGACCCGGTAATGTCCGACGCGATCAAAATGCATCTGCCATCACCGTATTTGCGCTCGGTCACTCCGGCGTGTGATGTCGATCTGTGATGTGCATCGAGCACTCGTGCGATCACCTGTGCATCTTCAGCAATGACGGAGATGCCGTTGAAGAAATGGAGTGGAATGTCCAGATGCTCAATTATCTGATGCTTCTTGTCATCAGGATCGAGATAGCCCTCGCCCAACGTGCTGAATTTGACTGCCCGGCGTGAAAATGTCGGCAGTTCCGGCTGGACACCAAAGACATCCGCAAGCCCGCAGATTCCTCCTATGCTGACCAGCGCGCCGCCGTATTTTATCCAATTGCGAAGACGGTCTGCGAGTTCATCGGGCAGTGTGTATTCGCCGACAGTGAGCAGAAGCTTAATATCATCAAGAGCACCTGCAATATCGTCAACGTCTATAGAAGAGTAACAGAGTCCGGCATGCTTTAGAATTTCATGGATATAGTTGGGATAGCTGACGGTTCTCGCCGCATTTGGACCCGGTTCTGGAAAGATACACACACTGAGCGGAAAGCTTTTCTTGTTTGACATATACGATTGAATCCGATCTTTGGCAGACTACTTATGCACTAGTGCTGCCCGTGAAATACACTATATCAGACAGATCAATTATACTCTTTTGCTATATTTTCTGCTGCATCAGATGTGGGGAACATGATCAACTGCAAGTCCGTATTATGCAATACAAGCTACTATTGGTCCCAATTTACCAATGCACGAAGGAATGAGATTAGTTCAGGGATAACTCAACACTACCGGGTGTTGATCAGCTTTGCTATCAACTTAGCGCTTGCAGTGATAGAGTTGGCTGCATAATAGACGCTGTGCATTCTATGTTGTGATCTATATGGCAACTGCGATTCTTTGGAAAGGTCGCCCGCATTCTCACTGAACACCAAAATAAATTACGAACTGAGGGGCATAGATAATGAGCGATTATTTTGTACATGAGTCGGCTTATGTTGACGAAGGAGCAATAATCGGCAAAGGTACAAAGATCTGGCATTTCAGCCACATCATGTCCGGAGCCGAAATCGGCGAGGGCTGTATTTTTGGCCAAAACGTGTGTGTGTCTCCGAATGTTAAGGTGGGCAATAAATGTAAGGTGCAGAACAATGTGTCGCTCTATGAAGGTGTAATCTTGGAGGACTATGTGTTTTGCGGACCGAGTATGGTTTTTACCAACGTGATTACCCCACGCTCCGAATATCCCCGGGCTTCCAGTGAGCACTATCACAAAACACTAGTCAAGCGCGGTGCAAGCATAGGTGCCAATGCCACTATAAGGTGCGGCATCACGCTGCATGAGTGTGCTTTTGTGGCAGCCGGTGCTGTTGTCACCAAGGATGTCCCCAGCTATGCGATAGTAGCCGGAGTTCCCGCAAAGATAATCGGCTGGATGAGTGCATATGGAGACGTTATGGATTTTTCCACAAGTGACACATTCACAGACACTATCGGGCACACATACAAGAAGGTAAGCGATACTCAGGTAATCAAACAAGGCTAAAGTATTCAGACAAACTCTTGTTTTGTTTAGGGCATGCCATAGGCAGCATCTCCGGTAATGAAATCCCAATTGATAGCCGATCAATCAACAGAATTTGTGTTGCTTTTTGCTCGATAGGCTTCACCAACTGATTTTTACCAGAAATGAGTTCGGTTTTGACTGCCTATAATCAATCCACAGCCTCATTTTTATTTCAGTAGATTTGACAAGCAGTCTGTTGTTGGACTTTTGGTAATGGAAAAGCTTGTGTTAAAATAATTAGAATGTTACTGGAAAGGAACACCTCAATATGAAAGTAGCAGTAATCGGAGCGGGAGCCTGGGGTAAGAACCACGTCAAAAACTTGCATGATATGGGTTCGCTTGGCGCTATCGTTGAAACAAGCGCCGAAGCAAGAGCGGCCTTTGCGTCTGAATACCCAGGAATACCGGTGTGGGATAACATTAACCATGTGCTCGAAAGCGACATTGCTGCTGCTATTGTTGTCACACCTGCTCCCACACACTATGATATCGGAATGGAGTTGCTGCAGAACGGCAAGGATGTGTTCATCGAAAAACCGATGACTCTGCGTGCAATTCATGCCGAAGACCTCGTGGAGACGGCTGACAAGCTGGATAGAGTGTTGATGGTCGGGCATCTCTTACTGCATCAACCGGCCATACAGTGGTTGAAAGAGGCACTTGACGACGGCCTTATTGGCAAAGTGCACTCAATCCATCAGCACAGGCTGGGTCTTGGAAGAGCCAGGAGCGCTGAAAACGTTTTATGGAGCCTGGGCGTGCATGATGTCGCTGTGGTGCTTTATCTGTTGGGTAAGTCGCCTTCCAAACTTAACATCACGGGTCATAGGGTGCTTCAGACGGATGTGGAAGATGATATATATTTGCATCTAGGTTTTCCCGAGGGCATAGAGACGCATTTACATTGCTCATGGTTATGGCCTAAGAAGGACCGTGGAATGGTCATCGTCGGCACTAATGCCATGCTGGAATACAATGAAGCCGATCAGGTTGTGATGCTGCACAAAAAGACCATTGATACCAATCTCCAGAACGTGGATAATGGCAGCGAGGTCATATATCAGGGCAGTGGGCAGCCGTTAAGACTAGAATTGGAGCACTTCATTAAGTGCTGCGAGGAGCGTCTGACACCAATTTCCGATGGCAGAAATGGCCTAGAAGTCATTAGAATATTGCAAAAAACAATTGAAAGATTGCGATCATAAGAGGGATAAAGACTATGGCTAAAATACCGCTTTTGAATACACGACCGGAAATAGACTCGATTTGGGATCAGTTGGTCAATGAACTGGAAAACACTATCAAAAGTGGGCAGTTCATCATGGGGCCGAATGTAAAGGCTTTCGAGAGTGAAGTTGCCGCGTATATGGGAGCAAAGCATGCCGTCGGATGCAATTCCGGCACAGATGCGCTGGTGCTTGGTGTTCGCTCGCTTGGCCTGTGTGCCGGTGACGAAGTCATCACTACGCCATTTACGTTCTTTGCAACATCCGAGTGTATCAGTGCAGTCGGGGCGATACCGGTGTTTGTGGACATAGATCCGGCCACGTTCAACATTGACGTCAGTAAAATTGAAGAGAAGATCACCGAAAAGACGAAAGCCATTATTCCGGTCCACCTTTATGGACATGCTGTGGATATGGATCCACTGCTGAAGATCGCGCAAAAGCATGGGCTCAAGGTTCTGGAAGATGTTGCACAGGCATTCGGCAGCGAATATAAGGGTAAGAAGGTCGGCACAATCGGTAATGCCGGCGCATTCTCCTTCTTTCCGTCCAAAAATCTCGGTGCATTCGGCGATGGTGGCCTCTTCGTAACAAATGACGACGAACTGGCAGCCAAGGCTCGAATGCTTAGAGTTCATGGCGCGTCCAGGAAGTATTACAACGAGGTCATTGGCTACAATTCCAGACTTGATGAACTGCAGGCAACAATCCTGCGTGTGAAACTACCGCACATAGATGAGTGGAATGGAGGGCGGAGGCAGGCTGCTGCGCGATACAACAAAATGCTCGCCGGCCTGCCGGGTGTGATTACTCCATCTGAGGCGGATTACACCAAACATGTGTACCATCAGTATACCATCCGCATTCTCAATGGCAAGCGTGATGCCGTTCAGAAATCTCTGGCTGAGTCGGAGATCGGCAGTTTCGTGTATTATCCAGTCCCGCTGGACAGATTGCCTGTCTATTCCCAGATGGACTTTGGACCTCTGCCCAACTCGGATATGTGCTCAAACGAAGTGTTGAGCCTGCCAATATGGCCAAAAATTGATGAGCAAACGCAAGTTACAGTGGTCGATAATTTGAGAGCGGGTTTGTGCTAGGACAAAAGCCTTTGTTCCAACACATATGAATATGCTGAATATAGAGTTGCTGAGACACCCCAATAGCACATGCAACAAGATTCACAAGGCCTTATTTACTTGTTATACATACCGTAGCAATCAGTAGGAATGCAGGATCGCTAGGCATAATAGGCGCATGCAATTGTTCACGTATTTCTCCGGAACTACAGCGACCAATAAACATGCGTCTCTTTCACCATTTTCGGATCCAATGCGGACTTTACGTCCATCACTATTCCGCCGGGCTTGACAAGTTTGAGCAGATCATTTACATTGCTGCAGTATTCTTTGTGAGGAACTGCAAGAATCAATGCATCCAAATTGCCGATTTCATCAAATTTGCACAAGTCTACCCCGTATTCTTTCTTCGCATCTGCTACGGATGCCTGCGGGTCATGCACCTTTGGAAACACACCGAATTCATTGAGTTCGGTGATTATGTCCGGCACACGGCTATTGCGTAAATCAGGCACATTCTCCTTGAATGTGAGACCCAACACAGCTACTTTTGCATCTCTGACACTTGCGCCTATGTAGATCAACAGTTTTATGAGCTTTTGTGCAACATAGTTGCCCATGTTGTCGTTGATCCTGCGTCCAGCCAAGATCACTTCTGGGTGATATCCCAAAAGCTCGGCTTTCGCAGTCAGATAATACGGGTCAACACCTATGCAGTGGCCGCCAACCAATCCCGGCGCAAATTTGAGGAAGTTCCACTTCGTGCTTGCGGCTTCAATTACGTCGATAGTTCGAATTCCCATACGATCGAAAATTAAGGCCAACTCGTTCATAAACGCAATATTGATGTCCCGCTGAGAGTTTTCAATTACCTTGGCGGCTTCTGCGGTTTCAATATTGGGAGCTTTGTGAATTCCTGCGGTAACTATTCGCGAATATGCTCTTGCAACCCGAGCAAGCGACTGTTCGTCCTCTGCTGAGACTACCTTCGTAATAGTTTCCAGAGTATGCTCCTTGTCACCAGGATTTATCCGTTCGGGTGAGTATGCCACTGTGAAGTCGTCACCGGGCTTCAAACCAGATACATTAGCTAAAATTGGCCTGCAAAATTCTCTGGTGACACCCGGATACACGGTTGACTCATATACGACAATCGCGCCTTTGCCAAGCACTTTGCCGACAGTCTCTGAAGCCTTGCGAAGCGGGGTCAAATCAGGCTGTTTGCTCATATCCGTTGGAGTCGGCACCGTTATTACGAATATCGTCGATCCGTGCATGTCTTCCGGGTCAGTTGTAAATTTGATGGTTGAGGATTTCAGCTTCTCAGGCGAAACCTCCAAGGTGTGGTCCTTCCCATTTTTCAGTTCTGCAATGCGATCGATATTAATGTCGAATCCTACGGTGCCGGAATAGCTCTGCGCAAAACCAATTGCGACGGGCAATCCAACATATCCAAGTCCTATAACCGAAATTTTTTCGTTCACTTTTGCTGAACCTCTCTCGAGTTTTATTCTTGTTATGGAGGCCTCAACGCGGGTCTGTTTCAATCACAAACGATTTGCTTCACGCTTCAGTTTTTGGCAAGTGTCCGAGCTACAAATTGAAGATAACACGCAAAACAACGATGTGAACTATTGCACTCACAATCAAAATATCTTTTGCTGACGTGGGCTGGCAACTCAGTCAGTTGTTTGTTTCATATAGTGCTTAGTGCCCCAAAAACTCGGACAACCAATGCAGCCTTTGCTATTGTCATCAGTGGGTTTGCCTGTCACAAACATTTGTCGCAGAGCCTGATATTTTGCACCGTTCCAGACCGTTAATATATTATCACTAATTGCGTTTCCCATATTGAATTTATCACTGCAGCATGGACAGACCATTCCATCGCAACAAATGATAGCAGTCCTGTAGACCCAAAAACATGGTTTATGTGTCCGATCTAGATGCTCTAACTTATCGGCGCGGAATTTCAAACGATCCGGATCTCCATGGTCGAGAACAGAACTGAACCGGTCGAATCCAATTTCTTGACTGAGTTGTTTTGCATCATCGTACTGATGCTTGTTGTGCCTAAAGACAACGAACTTGCATTCCATCAGTGGTGTATGGGAACCAACCTTTTTCTTGAGTTCGATCAGCCTTCTGCTGTTATCGAGCACCCAGTTCAATTTTCCACCTCTGCGATACTTTTCGTAGACCTCCTGCGTGGTTCCGTCTACCGCCACTATAAGGTGGTCAAGTTTGCTGTCTATAATTTTCATCAGATCGCTGTCGGAAAACTTGTAAGATAGATTGGAAGGTACTTCCGATCCAATGTTGTGATCATGGCAGTATCTGATCATATCAAAGACTTCAGGATTGGTGAATGCGTCACCGCGAAGACTAAAACTGACAGAGACAGTAGTATCAACTATTGGTTCCATTATCTTTACAAAATCATTGTAAGAGAGTCTAAGGTTTTCTGGTAGGGTCGGACCATTGCCATCCTTATGCCACGAACACCCTGGGCAGTGCAGCTGGCACATTGCTGAGGCCTCGACTTTGACGGATAGGGGACGACTTTTCAAAACAGTTTTGCACGCACGCATCTCTAAGGTGTTTCGTAATATGTTTATTATTTTTTTCGGCGTCAGGTACCGTATCACCGTCCTGCAGTGCCGTTTCACATAATCAATCTGATATGACATCAGCATAGGCGATTTCATTGACGTAACTCCATTTTTATAATCTGCATCGATTGAAGTCTCCGTTGGTAAACACAATAGCCTGATGAAAGCCGATGTGGCTAAAGGCGACTATACCAACCGTTTTTGACTCTATCGTATCTATCAGCAGCATTCTTGCTGTTTACAATTTTGTTTGAACCAGCTATAGGTTTTAGCTAGCCCTTCCTCGAACCCGATTTTTACCTTGAAATCTAGTATTTCTTGTGCGCGTGATATGTCTGCGTATGAGTACATTATATCACCAGTGCGTTGCGGCTCGTGTTTAGGGATGAGCTGTTCACCATGAAGACTGCTTATAAGTGCAAGAACGTTGAGGAGCGTATTAGTTCCTCCTGCCGCAATGTTAAATATCTTTCCGGCTGCTTTTGGCTTTGTTGCAGCGAGTATGTTTGCCTCAACCACATTGTCTACATAGGTAAAATCTCTCGACTGCTCGCCTGTTCCATAGATTGTGGGCTGTGTTCCGGTATGTGCTGACATAATGAAAAGCGGAATTACAGCGGCGTACTGGGACATAGGGTTCTGCCGTGGTCCGAAGACATTAAAATACCGCAAGGCAACAGTCTCAAATCCATATGAAGCATAAAATGCCATGCAATACTGCTCTGCGGCTAGCTTTGACACTCCATAGGGCGAAAGCGGACTTAGCATCATATCTTCCCGTTTCGGCAGTGTGGGTGTGTCGCCATAAACAGACGATGACGATGCCATAACCAGCCGCTTCACACCGGCGTGCCTTGCCGCAATCAGCAGGTTCAGAGTCCCATCCACATTTACTGCATTTGAGGTAAATGGTGCTTCAATCGATCGTGGTACTGAAGGTAAAGCTCCTTGGTGAAGCACATAGTCAACTCCATGAACAGCCAATTGCAACGTTTCGGGATCGCGAAGGTCTCCATCAATGATCTCGATATTGTCTTCTACACAAGCGAGATTGCTGTGGAGTCCAGTGGAGAAATTGTCAAGCACACGCACGTTTTCGCCTTGCCTAACTAACTCTTCGGCGATGTTGCTTCCAATAAAACCAGCTCCACCGGTTATCAGATATTTGCTCATATGTGCCTCCATTAATTATGAAGCTTGCTGATGTTCAAGTTGCACAGCCATAATATTCCATATCACACGATTATTGCCATATTGGATTTGAGTAACAGCTCAGAGTATATTAGTAAGGATCAAGTCACGTTATCTTGGGCGCAGTGAGTGGTTACCGCGATAGTTGCCGCCTCAGAGCGACAGATTGCGGAAGATTATTTCTTTGACAATGAGCAATTATGGATTTACGCATTTGAGTTTTGACACTGATCTGTCTATAATACAGATATGCCCTAACTTACATTATGGGCACTGCATCAATGTATGTCAACACTTCATACAACTTAGGAAATGCATGCATGAATATTAAGGTATCTTATCACCCCGACAACTGTCTCAGACAAGGCAGAATAGGTATTGTCAAGGAGATTTTTCGAGAAGTTATAGCAAATAGGTGGCTTACCATTCAGATTCTTAAACGTGATATGTTCGCGATGTACAAGCAGTCAATCGCAGGTCTCCTTTGGCTCCTAATTAATCCCATCGCAATAGTCGCTACCTACATGATACTGAGTAAATCTCAGGTATTCAATATCGGCAAAACTGGGGCCCCTTACCCAATATATGCAATCCTTGGTATGTCCGTATGGCAATTGTTTGCGGTGGGGTTGGTTACAAGTGCGAACTCTTTGGTAAATGCAGGCTCTATGATTTCAAAGATCAACTTTTCGAAGAAATCTCTGATAATAGCTTCTGTCGGCAGTTCCATTCTTTCGTTTCTCATACAGTTTGTTTTGGCACTTGTGCTCTGCATTGTGTACAGAGTAGTGCCTAGTCCATGTATCCTATTGCTTCCGATTCTTGTTATTCCAATGATGTTATTGAGCCTTGGAGTTGGATTTATGGCAGCATTGCTTAATGCTGTAGCTCGTGATTTTGGTGCAGCTATACCTGTTTTGACAAGTTTTTTTCTCATGTTGACTCCTGTACTCTATAGCCCAAAGTCCAGTCTGATTGCGGTAATGGCACGTTACAATGTGCTCTACTATTTGACCAGTGTTCCGCGAGAGATAGCGCTAACAGGGCACACCCATCATTTGCTGGGTTATGGAATATCTGCAGTGATAAGTGCACTTGTACTGATGGTTTGTATAACAATCTTTCATTTGACCGAAAGTAGGATTGCTGAGAGGATATAGTTGATGAGTAGCGATGTTGTTGTTAGAGTCGATAATGTTTCCAAGAAATTCTGTAAATCGGTCAAAAAAAGCATGGTGTACGCTACTTTTGATATAACCAGAAATCTACTTGGCATTAGCACTCGTTCTGGTAAGCTCCGATCACACGAATTTTGGGCGGTCGATGGTGTATCGTTCGAGTTACGACAGGGTGAGAGTATAGGTCTTGTGGGGCCAAATGGCTCTGGAAAAACCACGACTTTGCAGATGATCAATGGAATATTTTGGCCTGACAAAGGTGAGATAACAGTGCAGGGCAGAATTGGAGCACTGATTGCCGTGGGAGCAGGTTTCCATCCGATGCTCAGCGGTAGAGAGAATATATATGTCAATGCTGCTATTCTCGGAATGACCAAATCGCAAGTAGACAAGCAACTCGATTCGATAATTGACTTTGCAGACATTGGTGATTTTCTTGATACTCCAGTGAAGTACTATTCGAGTGGAATGTTTGTAAGGTTGGGCTTTGCTGTTGCGGCGCACTGCAATCCTGACATTCTCCTTGTGGATGAGGTTTTGGCGGTTGGGGATGCACGTTTCCAGCGTAAATGTTTGAATCACCTCATGGAACTAAAGAAGAGCGGTACTAGTTTCATACTTGTCAGCCATAATATGCAGTCTGTTGAGGGAGTGGCAGACAAAGGCATTGCTTTCAATAAAGGGCAGGTTGTTTACGAGGGTGATGTGACCGAGGCCATTGCGAAATATGAATTGTTGATGTTGCAGGATTCGGTTTCGGATGATGTGTGGAGTGCTTCTAGTAGTGACCCCGATTCTTTGCAGCTAGTCAAAAGATATGCTGGTTATGGAACAGATGAGGTTGCTGTGGAAAGCATCAAACTCTTTGACGAAAACGGTGTTCCATGCAAACGCTTTGATTCTGACTCGCCGATGGTGCTTTCGGCCACTATAAGGTCATCAGTCAAAGATGACATGCGCTTATTGGTAAATCTCATCAATGAACGTGATATACGATGTCTTGGGCTGGCGCAGCAAGTTTCTGTGTCTGAGGGCATTCACGAGCTGAATTTCAAACTTGATCCTTTGCAAATTTCTACTGGGCGCTACAAAGTGCAGTTCGTATTGTTTGATAGCTTATATACAAACCCTTTTACTCAAGGTCATTATGGGTATTTTGACGTTGAGAAAAGGTGTCCCGTTAGAACACCTGGTGAAAATTCACCGCTGTGTTGGGTTGCACCGAAAATTAATGTAGTTGATCTTTCGTAGTGTTGTGAACAATCTTAAGAAAGTGACAGTTGATGGGCTGTGGTAGACAATCTTTCCAACCTCAGTGTTCCTCGTATCTTGTTCCTGGGGATAAATTCTTCGGGGTGGTTTTTCCAGAATTTATGGCATCTCCAGCAAAAAATTCTGAATCTAATGCCTGGCAGCATCATTTACGGTCCTGGCTTCCAATATACAAACAATTATGTACCTGAGATAATAAGCGAACGCTTTGGAGACTGTCTGCCGGATGCAGTATTTTGTTTCATTACTGAACGTCGTCTACTTGGCGAGCCTTTTGATGAAGCACACTGCCGAAGGTACGGACTTGAAGGTGATCTGACCGTATTTCCTAGAGGCTTGAAAGATACAAAGCTACCTAAGATCATGTGGATCACAGATTTCTGGAGTTGTACACGAGATGAGTGGGACCATATACTCTTGGGTAATGGTTTTGACTTTGCACTTTCGACTTGCTGTCCCCCGTTTGGTTCACGGGCTGTCTTCGACCGGTTTTTCAGCCAGCGGGTTCAGGAGGCAGTTCGCTTTGTTCCGTGGCCGCACAGCATAAGCACAGAACTGTTTAGAGACTATGGGCTGCCAAAGTTATATGATGTTACATTACTCGGACTGCTAGCAGAGAAATATTATCCACTAAGAACAGCAATGGCAAAGGCATTCGCAGATGAACGGGCTATTACGTACTTTAGTAACGCTCATCCTGGCTATGATTATATATCTTCTACTGAGGCTTTGGTTGGAGAAGCATATGCCAAGGTTCTAAACCAGTCTAGGATATTCGCTTCTTGTACTGGTATATATGGGATTGCGTTCCAGAAAATATATGAAGCGATGGCTTCTAAAGCGGTAATGCTCTGTGACAGACCCTATGGTGCGGAATATCTGGGGTTTATCGATCGCGAAAATTACCTTGTTGTGACTGAGAACAATTTTATTGAGGTGGCCAAGCATTATCTTCGTTATCCAGACGAGCTAGATCGGATATCAGCCAATGGACGCTCTTTGGTTGAGAACTGTCATAGTGTAGATGTCCGTGCGGCAGAATTTCGTGACACCATAACGTCTCTAATTTGCAGAGAAGAACCTACCGGTTGGGCGGAACTGTTTGATGATTGCCGAAGAACTGACCGGCAGTGGCTTGACGTGAGAGACGCCGTCATTGCAAAGTGGCGCATATACCGTACTGCAAAAAGGCATCAGAACGCTATAATGCTGCACTTACGCTCAACTGTTTCGCGTATATTACGTAGGTTACGCCATTTGGTTGGAATCAGCAGATCGATACTACCAATCAACCGGATATGATTTTTGTGGTTTCGCTACATGTGTTGCAATCTACCCACAACTGAATACTTACGAGGCGTGCTCAACGGCAAGAGGATTATATTCGTCCTTGAAATGTTGGAAATGGGCGGTGCTGAGCGGCAGGCGCTTATGCTTGCCAGGTATCTTAAAGAAGAGATTGGTGCCAATGTTCATGTGGTTGGGTTCAACAGTCCTGGAGCCGGGGCAAGGCTTTGCGAAGAGCTTGGGATCGAGTGGAGCATCATTCCTATATCGATTCAAACCGGCAGACGGAAACGCTATATTGCGCCGTTCGTTTTTGCCTTCAGACTGCGTAAACTAAAGCCAGATGTGTTGCTGTCATATACAGTATCACCCAATGTGTTGTGTGGGATTGCCTGGAGATGGACAGGGGCAAAGTCATGTGTCTGGAATCAGCGTGATGAAGGCACTGAGAGAGCAGACAGGATTTTAGAGTGGTGTTCAGTGCGCAATACGCCGTGTTTCATCGCCAATTCTCAGGGTGGTGCCGATTTTCTTACAAAAGTGCTTGGTGCAGAAGACCGGCGTGTATCTGTTGTTCATAATGGCATTCAATTGCCTGATCCACTGATCACCCAAACTGGTTGGCGCGAAAAGCTGGGGATTTCTCCAAGCGCTTTCACCGCGTGTATGGTTGCAAACTTTCGTTGGCCAAAAGACCATGCCACTCTGATCAGAGCATGGCGACAAGTAATTGATCATATCTCTGCCTGTGTAGATGAGTCTCCGGTGCTTCTATTCGCTGGCAGGTTTGATGGCACAGCAGAGACAGCCAAAGCATTGACCAGAGAACTTGGTTTGGATGGTGCTGTTCGCTTTCTCGGGCCTGTGGGTGATATTTCGGGATTGTTGGGTGCTGTTAATCTCGGCATTCTTTGTTCGGAATCAGAAGGCATGCCCAATAGTGTGCTTGAATCTATGTCGGTGGGACTGCCGTTTGTTGGCAGTGATGTGCAGGGGATTCGAGATGCTGTCGGGCCAGCAGGCTGTGAATATTTGGTCACTTCGCGTGATGCCGACGGACTATCAAAAATGATATGTCGCTTTATCGAGTCCCCGGAGCTATGTGCAGAGCAGGGAGAAATAAACGCAAAGCGCATTAAAGACGAATTTTTGCCCGAGCATATGTGCAATAGAGCCACACAGATCATTTCTGACTCTCTGGTCGCTGGAGGAAACAAGTGAAAGTACTTCACATAGGGTTGGATTGTACTCATGGCGGCGCTGAAAGCTTTCTTGCTACTCTTATCAGAGAGCAACGCAAGGTGGGAATAGAAGCCGATGTCTTTTTCAGAAATGACTTTGGGGCAGCCAGCCAGTTTCAAAATGTATGCAGAGTGATGTTCGTGAAACATAATCTGTTGGTCGATGTACTGCTGAAAGAGAAGTATGACATTATCCATGTGACCAGTCATGCCGCAAGCTGGGTGCGAAAACTGCTTTTCTGTTCGCTTTACCGCGGTCCTATAGTTGAGACATCTCACGCTATGGGTTCATGTGATGATTTGCTTCATGCCGATTATGTAATAGCCGTGTCTAGAGCTGTTGCGAACAGCATCGAAAATAAGTGTACGAGCAAGCTTGAAGTTATCTAC
Organism: bacterium; assembly: GCA_021371935.1. Taxonomy (NCBI): domain Bacteria; species bacterium. The sequence continues at coordinate 210,288 of JAJFVF010000022.1, read as the reverse complement.
AATGGGATAGACACATCAATCTTTTTTCCCCCAGCTAATAAGTCCATACAAAAGCCAATATTGGGTTGGGTCGGCAGAAGTAATGATGGAGTAAAAGATTTTGCTGGTCTTGTAGCTATTTCGCTGCATTCGTCTGCCCGGAATTTTCAAGTGATAGTTGCTGACGGTTCGCCGGCCAATCACGAATCCGGCAACTGGCTCCCCCGCAGCGCGCAGGTCAATTACCGGATGCCGTGGACAGAAATGCCAAATTTCTACAGATCGATTGCGGCATCTGGTGGATTTCTACTTTCGACCTCCCGGTTGGAGGCTTGTCCGATGAACATGATAGAGGCGCAAGCGTGTGGTTGTCCAGTAATAGCTCCGTCCGTAGGTGGAATACCTGAAATAGTGAAGCATATGCAAACAGGATTTATCTACAGTAGAGATGGAGGCGTGGAAGCGATAGCTGACGGCATTGATTGGCTTTACCAGGATTATGAAACCGTGTCAGAAAACGCGATCAATCACGTTCTAGAAAACCACACGGCGGCGGCAATGTGTAATCAATACAGTGCAATTTATGAAGATGCAATAAAGTCTCACAGAATTACCGGACTCACGAGGTTTGGACGGATGATGCTTCGTTCAGCAATGCCATGTGTAAAACATGTTTACTCAGCTATTTCCCATTAAGATTCTTGCTTTGCAGCTTCAGCTAGCGCGGGAACAGAGACTGTATCTGCACTTTGACTTTGTTTGGTGTCTTGTAGTTCTTTTGCACGAAATACCATGGCGTACATGACGAACATCAAGTAATAGAGGTAAGGCTGTGACTGCAGCTGTGTGACCGTCATAGCAATCAACACCACGGCCGAGTAGGCCAATGTAACTGACGCAAGATTGTGTCCCAATAAACCTTCGGTGGGCAGTTCATTTCTAAGTCTGGAGATGGCTACGATGAAGGCGAGTATAGCCCCGAAGTGGAAGATGAATCCAAAGACGCCATTTACAGCAAAGACGAGCAGGTAATTATTGTCGGGAAATGCCAGTTTTTTATCTTCCCCAAGTCTTGGATGTTCCCACGAACTTACGTATTTTTCCATTACGGCAGTATAGTTTTCGTTTCTGAAATCGCCAATACCCAACCAGAAGTTGTCATCAATCATATTTATCAACGTTCTTGTCATAGCAACGCGCCCATAGTAATTCTCCGGATCCGACATTCGAACATTGAATTCTGGATCGAGCATCAGTTTTGGTATTGTGAATAAAGCGATAATTGCAATTGCTGTCAGCATTATGCTATATTGGCGCCGTCTGCCTTTTGAGATCAGAAATGCAACAATCAATCCGACAGCGTATCCGCCGTATGACGTACGGGTATACGTAAAGAACACGGCTATTGATATGCAGGCGACAACTATGTAACCACATACTAAAATCCATTTCTTTTTCACAAAGCTCATTACATGGAGAAAAGCTAGTAGTCCAGCACAAAGTACGGTGCCGGGAGCGACCTGGCTGTCAGATGGGCCTACGGCGCGTCCCCGCGCGACATCTTGCCACTTCAGAAGTACTGGATTTCCAGTTATTGCACTATGCCACTGATATCCTGTATAGTGCTCATAGAATCCGGATACGGTCCATAGGAGTCCAATTACGCAAATTGCTCCAATCATCAGTTTTATCTGTTTTTCATTTTCAAGCGTCACCTTAGCTAGAAAATAGATGATGCCAGGAACAAGAATTAATTGCAAGATGGCTGCATGAGGTTTCGCTGATCCTGTACCAAGTCTGATGAGGGGCCACACATTGCACCACAAGACAGACAAAATCAACAGTATTTCAGTAATAGTCGGCCGCGCTATTTTCTGTCGATAAACTAAAAATTTTGGGATGGCGATCATAGTCAGCAATGCCATAATCAGAAGATCGAACTGCAGATAGTATTTATGCGGCTTTAGTGGAAAATACCAAGTCCATGGTACAAGCACGAGCCATGTAGCAAGCATAAAAGCCGAATTCTTTGCCGCAATAATAATGGATAAAATGGCGACTCCTGCAAGTATAATTAAGTACCAGTAACTGCTCCAATTATTAATCCCTCGTGCCAGTAATAACTGTGCTCCAACAAATAGCAACAGACCCGATATAATTATCAATGCACGCCAAAACTTGCGCCAAACCAAGGCGGCTGATCTTCTAAGGTAAGGTAAAGATTGCTTGGGCAACAGGTTAAATTTGCTTCCATTCAGCATATTTTTTACTCTGTGTGCAATGTTCATTAATAATTAGTCCTTGGAAATGACGAAAAACTTATCAGAAGCCTTTGTCGTAATTGTTCAGACATTTGATTATAGGCACAAGAGTGCTAAATATCAACACCTTCAGGACGGCTTAGGTCCGATACAACGGAAAAAGGTTGTGCAAAAGCAATTCTCTAAAAGTCATATGGCACAAATCAGGGCATAATGATGTATGATTGATTATGCGACTAAACATGCGGAGGTGCCTGTTATGATACGCCATGCCTTGGTTCCAGTGTTCCTGGTATCGTTGCTTGTGTTTTGCTGCTTTGGTTATTGTGATGGTACACGTCTAGATCTTTTGCAGGGGTGGTCAGACTTCGAGGCTGCAGATATAGTTACCAGATGGGATTCTTCGTATACCGGCACAAGTGCGTATGACTACGTAACAACTTGGCCCGGTTATAGCATTCCGACAGCCAACGATACTGTGGCTATAGGCTGGGAGCGAACTTCAAGCGAGGAAATCGATCCCATAGGCAACAAACTGACATACAAACTTGTATCATCGGGAATTAATGGGTCAAAGTGTCAGTATTTTGGGCTGAAGGGACCTGGAATCGCTGGTTGGTGTGGATTGTCTGCTGTTGCTTTTAAAGACCAACACGGAAGCTCATTTTTTCACGATGGTGACAAGGTTGTCTTCAAAATCGATCAAGTCAAGATGTCCGACTACAAATCCACCAATGCGAAATATTGGATAAGGATACGTACTGCCACTGACCAAGTGGTTAAGTATATCGATGCATCCGAAACGGCCAAGTCGGTCGAGGCATCGCTTACTGTCACCGAAGGGGAATCCAGGGTGATTGCAGAGATATTTGTTTATGCAGATCTAAGAAATTTCTCCGCACAGCCAGGAGCATATGTTGATGGAGCACATGTTTATGTAGTAAGATCGGGCAGCAGCGATTATGACATGCTTTCCATGTCTAGATATAGATCGATCAAAACAGCTGCTATGTTCTGGCACCCGTGTCGTTGGAACGAGTTCGAAGCTGTTCAGAACTATGATTACCTAATAATGGCAGATGATTCGACATTGAATTATATACAAAAGATTAGGTCTCTTAATTCTTCAACCAAGGTTTACATGTATCAAACGAGTGACGTAATAAAAACATACGGCGGCGCATATGATAGCTACTGTTGTAGTTCACCGTTGGGATATTGTTATGTTGTTAATAAGCATCCGGAGTGGTTGTATACAAATGGCATTAAGTCGAACGTTTTTGTTTGCAGCCCGGTATTTACAAATTCATTTTATGCGAAACATTATCTTGCTACTTATCAGAATCAATGGGTAAATAACCTGATGGAACGTATTGGTTCAACCAATCTTGATGGTATATATATAGACAATCTTGAGGAAGTGGCCAGAGATCCCTCGAACACAGATGTTCCCATTACCAAACCGGAGATTAAGGCTTGGGATATCCAGAGCTTTCTTCATGGTACTGTACCGCAACTGCATTCTGCAGGTCTTCAGGTAATTAAAAATGGTTGCAGGCAATTTCTTGAATCGGGTCAGGGAATTATCTATATGTACCCTTTTTGGAAACCGAACAATGCATACACCGAATCTGACGGTTATACGGCTAACAGTACTACCAATACACCTAATGCTACATTCCAAGAATGGGCTTTTTTCTCTCCTTTTACCTCGTCTGTAGCCAGAAACAATTACGACAACATTTACTGGCTGCAGTGTTTGTCGGATATGGATGCAGTAAAAAATTGGAATACAGCTACGGGAGAACAGGCATTATCAAGTGATCAGAGAAAAATGCTGTTCGTAAACGTACGCGGTGCCGATTCAACCAATGATCCTGCGTACGGTCTTGATGGGTGGCTGCACTTTGGCCTGTGCAGTTATCTGCTTGCGCAAAATGATTGGACTGTGTTTTCGTGCGGCATTGTATCTTCTGATGCAGCATACAATTACTACGCCGACATGGATTACTCAATCACCCAGAGTCTCGGTGACCCTACTGGCGCACATACTGCAAATTTGGGTGATTCCTACTGCCGATGGCGACAGTACAAGGCTAACGACAGTGGAGGAGTAGGAGGAATTGTTGTTGTCAACGCAAACACTGCTGCAGTGCGAAAATTTACGGTTGATTTTGATGCGATTGACGAGTCCGGAAATTTAGTACCGAAAGGGACCAAGATCAGCCTACAACCACATACAGGTCGGATTTTCCTGCAGCGTCAGACATTGAGTGTTACACTTTTGGTTTCAAACGAAAGTGTAACTCCCGGTCAGACGGTTAGCGTTACTGTAACGTACAAAAATACAGGCAGTGCCGCGCTCAAGAATGTTAGAGTTCAGGTTGTTGTTCCTGATCAGATGACATATGTTGCAGGAAGCGCTGAGAAGACCGGTGGGCATTACTATTCCTCTACAAACACTGTTGTCTGGACAGTGTCGTCTATCCTTGCCAATGGGAGTGGGGTTCGGACGTTTCGTGCAAAGGTAAAATGAGTCGGTACATGAGGTAAATTCGGCCTCGCAGGGAACCGTGTTTGCATATTCCTACGTATATCTAGCATTGGTAGGTTATGGGCTGCAACCTAAAGATAGCGGCGGCAACGGCGATAATTGATACTGCGGGCAGAGCAGGGAAGGGATCAATTTCCCTGTTGAAGAAGCATTAACCAATGGTATATTGATAGCTAATGCACGGAAAAAACAACTGAGCTGACACCTGGCATTATAAAGCCGAGATTTCACGCGAACTCTGGCGTTGACGAACAATAATGTCTGTCTGCACAATAGTTGTGTTGATGCATATAGACAGCACAATTACAATTTTAGCTATATTGCCGAGTTTGCCTCCTAGTTAAAGATAACCATTTAATAGCGGGAGAGCCGCGTTAGGAAATAGAGACAATGAAGCTTTGTATAATTGGCGCCGGATACGTTGGTCTGGTGACGGGCGCCGTATTTGCCGATCTTGGATACATGGTCTACTGTGCTGATACGGATAGTAACAAGATTGATATGCTAAACTCCGGTAGGATGCCGATTTATGAACCCGGACTTGAAGAGATAGTTGAACGCAACACACGCGATGGCAGACTATTCTTTTCAACGGATATTGGAGAATGCGTCAATCGTTCTGAAGTGATCTTTATCGCGGTCGGAACTCCACCCGGAGATGATGGTTATGCTGACCTTAGCGCTGTCGAGGCTGTGGCGAAGACCATTGCACAAAACATGTCGGATTACAAGGTGGTTGTCAACAAAAGCACTGTGCCGGTGGGGACAGCAGACTTGGTAAAGGAGATCATACTTGCCAACCGCACAGATGATTCAATTGAATTCGATGTCGTCTCGAATCCTGAATTTCTTCGAGAAGGCAATGCGGTAACTGATACCCTAAAGCCGGACAGAATCGTGATAGGATCTTACTCACAACGCGCTGCAATGCGGCTGGTGGAGCTTTATGCTCCGCTTGAACGACCAATGGTACTAACAGATGTGCATTCTGCTGAGGTAATCAAATACGCATCAAATGCGTTCCTTGCAACCAAGATTTCTTTTATCAATGCAATAGCTAATATATGCGAGTTGGTGGGGGCCGATGTGCACAAAGTGGCGAAGGGAATTGGCCTTGATAGCCGAATAGGGACGGCGTTTTTGAATGCCGGACTCGGATGGGGCGGGTCGTGCTTCGGAAAAGATACTGCTTGCCTTGTTGCCATAGCCGACAGGCATGGATACGATTTCGGACTGCTCAAATCGGTAATAAGCATCAACTCCGAGCAGCCGAGTCGGTTTGTCAATAGAATCAAGAATGTTTTGGGCAGCCTGGCTGGTAAGAAAATAGCCGTGCTTGGACTTGCATTTAAGCCAAACACTGATGACCTTCGAGACGGTAAGTCATTGCAAATAATGGCTGAGCTAAATGCCGAAGGTGCTCAGCTAACGGCTTATGATCCGATAGCCATGGAAAACGCCAGGCAGGCGTGTCAGGCTTATCATTACTGCAAAGATCCATATATGGCAGCGGAAGATGCCGATGCAATTGTTATTGTAACCGAATGGAATGAGTTCAAGTTCCTGGACTTCGATCGACTCAAGCACATCATGCGTGTTCCATTGATCTTCGACGGAAGAAACATGTTTGATCCTGAACGAATACGTAGTAAAGGGTTTGAATACCATTGTATTGGAAGAGCTACTATCAACCATACAGATTATTAGCATGAATTTATCCGATACCCCGAGGAAATCCGGATTGAAAGCCGGTCTTAGGAGGATTGTGTAGATGGGAAAGTCCCAAGGCGTTCAATCATCAAGTTCATCAGCAAGGATTATGGTTCGATATTGGCCATTGGTTTTGGTGGGTGGACTGTTTATAACAGTACAGTGGCCTGTACTAAAAGACTGGTGGAAAATATGGAACGCGCCATACAGTTACTTTTCCCACGGGCCGCTTGTGCCTTTTATAGCTGGTTACATGGTTTGGGCAAATCGAAAACGCTTAAGTGACACATTGGCGAAACCGTCTTGGATAGGATTTATCGTTCTTGTTGTCTCAGCCCTGCTCTTTGTTTTGGCCAGGTGGACCCTTTCTGGTTCGTTGAATGCGGTTGTCTTCATAATGATGTTATTTGCCATCATTATGTCACTTCTTGGTCCTCGCATCACAAGGCTGCTTTTTGTGCCTGTGGCATTCCTCCTAAGTATGATACCGCTGTCATCAAACCTGCTTGATGCTGCGACCACAAAACTGCAATGGCAGTCCGCTGGTCTGGCAGCTAAATTGCTTACACTTACTGGATACAATTCAACACTCTCGGGAGCAACTGTCTATTCAGACTATTTGCCTGGACCGCTTATTGTGGGTGTGCCATGCAGTGGCCTTAGAACATTGATATCATTGCTGACTTTTACGGTTTTCTTCATTTGTCTTGTAAGGGCGCAGTGGTGGAAAAAAGCAATATTACTTGCAATTTCATTTCCTTTGAGCCTTTTTATAAATGTGCTCAGAATTGCAATGATTGGATATGCTGGTATCTGGACACAGTCTTCGGATGCCATGCATAAATTCCACGACTATAGCGGCTATTTAAGCCTTATCATATGTTTCTTTCTGCTTTTTGGTTTGGCTAAGCTCATCGGCATACGGTCTTTCGGAATATCATCTGATACGAATCAGGTTCCTGCCATTCAAGATTCACATAGGGTCGTGGGAGGTGGAATCATGGGGGTTCTGGTTTGTGCTGTTTTGGCTGTTACGACCTATTGCAACATGCATACAAGCCCGATCTATCCTCAGACAAGGGGGCGACTTGCTAGAGCTGACATACCGACACAGTTTGGCAAATGGACCGGAGAAGATATGTCGATCGACAAAACTACGCGAGACTGGCTAAAGCAGGCAGATCTGTTAAGCCGCTTATATACTAACAACTCCGAATATGGAACGCAGATGCAGGTATTCATTTCTGCGTCACGAGACCCAGCAGGCTTCCATGATCCCCATATGTGCATACAGGGTGGAGGCACGCCAATCAGCGGTGACAAGATAGTAACTTTGCATTTTGATAAGCCTTTTAAAACCACAGTGAAAGCTACGCTGTTGCATACAACAAGTGATTATGGTGATGGGCTTGTAATGTATTGGTATATGTTCGATCGCGAGAACATGCCGCGTACTAGCGATGTCTGGAAGAAGAACCGAGATAACCTCTGGCATGATGCCATTCGATTGATTCTACACCCCTGGGACAAGCCGGCGATCAAAAGTGAGGTTGAGGCAAGGCAATTTAAGTGGTATAGATTTTCCACTCAGATTATTGAGGATGATGAGACCGATCTTGAGCGTCTGAAGAAATTTGCTACCGATTTTGTTGCCCACGTGAAGAATTTTGGGGAGATGAAATCGTGAAAGTGGCTATTGTTGGGCCATATCCACTGAATCCATATGTATTGCGTGGTGGAGTTGAAGCTGCGACCCATTATCTTGTTCAGGGCCTTATACAACGTGATGACGTAGATTTACGTATCTTTGCACCGACCAAATCTGTCGATAGAGACACACTGGTAAAGCACAAAAACGTTACTGTACATTATCTTGCAGAAAAAAAACGACGCTTGATGCCCAATATGATAGCGAATATCCGACGTCTGAGCAGTGCAATTGATAAGTGGCATCCTGATCTTGTTCATGCTGAGCATCCATGTGGTGCCTTGGCTGGATCCAATGCGCAATATCCCACAGTGTTCACGATACATGGGGTCATTCATCGTGAACAAAAGTATACGACGGGAAGCATTGTATTATTACTCAACCGTTCGCTTCTTAATCATCTTACAAAAAAAGCACTATTACTTTCGGATTATGTTATTCCTGTAAGTCCTTATGTTGTCAGCGAATATAAGCCACTTATACGTGGCGGGATTAGAATAATTCCCAACGCTGTAGACGATTCTTTCTTTCACATTCCTAATGCCGACGCTGGTAGTTTTTTGCTCTATGTAGGCAATATTAGCCCACTTAAGAATATAACAGGTCTGATTCACGCATTTCGTCTGATTTTGGATAGAGTTCCTGACTCGAAACTCATGATCGCAGGTATTGCCAGCAGCAGACTGTACTCAAAGGAAGTCAACGCATTGGTTTCAGACTTGAGTTTGGCAGACAATGTGCATTTCTTAGGGACTCTAGATCAGTCTGAATTGGAAAAACAATATGCTCAGAGTTCTATCGTGTGCCACTTCTCCTCACACGAAACTTTTTGCCTAGCCTTATCTCAAGGTATGGCAGCGGGAAAACCTGTTGTCAGCACGGATTCCGGTGGTCCTTCGAGTCTGATTGATGACGGGCGGACTGGATATCTCGTGCCAGTAGGCGACGAAAATGCTTTTGCGGACAGGTGCATCAAGTTATTGTCGGATACCAAACTGCGCAAAAGGATGGGCGATGAGGCTCGAAAAGAAGCTTTAGCAAGCTTCAGTAAGGAGATTATTGCCGAGAAAACAGTTGAGGTATACAGGGAGGTACTCGGCACAAATGCTTGCTATTGATCCCCTGACTGATCCTCGATGGACGGAGCTTGTAAATCGGCATCCCAATGCTTCAGTCTTTCACACACGCGGTTGGCTGGAGGCACTGCGGCGGACGTACGGGTATGAGCCAATTGTTTACACAACCACTCCACCCGGCGCTGATCTGGAGAATGGGATTCCATTTTGCGTCATCAAAAGTTGCTTAACCGGTAGAAGGATTGTGTCCCTGCCGTTCTCGGATTACTGCGAACCATTGCTTACACAAGACTCCCAACTGGTTGAAATATTGCATCAAGTCGCTCAAGACATGCAAAAACGACGGTTAAGTTATGTCGAGATCAGACCCGTCACGTTTCTGCCTAAAGAAGCTGTTGTTGATAGTGACCTGACAGTCAGTCGAAAATACTGTCTGCATAGAGTTAACTTGACTCCAAGTGAGGAAACACTGTTGGGTGGGTTTCACGAATCCTGCGTCAGAAGACGTATAAAGCGGGCTGAACGCGAGTGTCTGACCATCGAAGAAGGCCACTCCGATGATCTGCTCACCAAGTTTTATCATCTTCTTATTATGACTCGACGCAAGCACCAATTACCGCCTCAACCATTGTCATGGTTTCGCTGTTTAATAGAATGTTTGGGTAAAAATGTCACAATCCGAGTTGCTTCGAAGGATGATATTCCAGTGGCTTCAATTGTCACTCTTTTCCACCGGGAGACCTGTTACTATAAGTATGGCTGTTCAGATCCTCATTTTGCGAACTTATCCGCAACCCCGATGCTATTCTGGCGGGCCATTTTGGACGCAAAGGCCAGTGGTGCAACCGAGTTCGACTTAGGGCGAAGTGAACCAGAAAATGTTGGCTTGGTAACGTTCAAGGATCGTTGGAACTCCAAAAGAACGATGATTGAGTATTATCGCCATCCCAGCACATCGATTGATTACACAGGAGATGGTGCAATTATGCATCTTGCAAAGCGGGTGTTTTCGATTTTGCCCGATAAGCTTTTTGAACTAACCGGTAATACAATGTACAGGCACATGGGATAAATGAAAATGGTTTCATCAACAAACAAGGATCGTAAGAGAGTGGCTATGATAAGTTACTCTTTCTATTACAATGACGATCGTATTCGCCGTCATGTGTCGAATCTGGTTGAGTCGGGATATGACGTGGATATGATATCTCTTCGTTATAAAAAAGGCAACGAAAACCAGGATACTGAACATGTCAGGTTTTTCTATCCGATGGAGCGCAGCTACGGGCAATCCCAAATCAAAATGATAATGGCATACATCATTTTTTGCATGCGGTGCAGTTGGATAATGTTGCGTGCACATCTTTTTCAACACCGACTTTCGCTTGTTCACGTAAATAACATGCCAAATTTCCTGGTGTTTTCTGCGTTACCTTTGCGGTTGTTCGGAACAAGGGTTCTGTTAGATGTGCATGATGCTGTACCTGAAAATTACCAAGAGAAGTTTCATGGTCCGTTACTTAAAATACTCACACCCCTGTTATTTTGGGAAGAAAGGCTGTCGATGTGGTTTTCTGACTATGTTATATGCACTGAACATACGAAGTTTGGAAGACTACTGCAAAATGGTCTGAAAAAACGCAAAGGTGCTGTGGTAATGAACGCTGCAGATCCCGCGATGTGGGACAGAAAGACCGTAGGCATATCTCAAAAGCGGGATTCATCCTATCGGATGGTCTATCATGGCACATTGGCACGTCGCCTGGGACTGGATATCGCAATACTTGCAGTAAAGGAGCTTGTGCCTGTAATTCCTGATATAAGGTTCGACATCATTGGTGATGGCGACCAAAGAACTGAATTGATACAAATGACGGCTGATCTTGGCTTACAGGACCATGTTTTTTTTAGTGATGGATTTGTGAGTGTGACCGAACTGCCTGCACTGTTGAAAGATGCGGATGTAGCAATTGTACCTGCCAAAGACAGCATTGCGTTCAAGTATAATTTATCGTGCAAGCTCTTGGACTATGTGGTATTTGATATACCTTGTATTGCATCTGATGTCCCTACGCACACCTACTATTTCAGCAACGATCAGATGAGGTTTTTCAGTGCGGGTGATATCGAATCTCTGAAATACCACATACAATATCTCTATGAGCACCCTGAAGAACGTGTGCGGCTTGTGCAAAAGGCCAGGGAATTTCTTGAGTTACACGACTACAACTCTGAGTGCAACATATATAAGAATGTTGTTAGATGTCTAGTAGACCGGAAGTGGGACGAACTGCGCGCGATTTCCGATTCTTGTAAAATATGAATGTGGCAATGGATATGCTTAATTATATGCAGGACTATTACCTGTTACCCGATGATATTGTAAAAAACCAACATGATGTTCCATCTGAAGTCGTAGAAACCTTTTCTAAACTGGCAAACGATTTGCATTGTGATCTGCAGCAGTTAATAGATGTTCTGCTCAACGAAAAATACGTTGAAAGAGGCCACTCAGGCAAACTGAGTAAATGGACAAGATCGATTTACTATCTTCTCAGGCCATTTATGGGTGTGGGTTTTCGTCGATACCTGCAGCGGGCGGCTCTGAGAGGTTGGGATGCCATTCCATTCCCACATTGGCCCGTGGATACTACAATTGATGACCTCATGCGGCTGTTTCTTGCATCGATTATCAAGAATGATAAGACAGAGTGTATTCCATTTGTCTGGTTCTGGCCCAAGGGTTTTGATAGTTGCGTCATAATGACCCATGATGTAGAATCTCAGCATGGTCTCAGCTTTTGCGGAGAGTTGATGGATATAGATGACAGTTTTGGCATAAAGTCGTCTTTTCAATTGATACCTGAGCGGCGGTATCATATTTCAGCAAATGAGCTTGAGTTGTTCAGGGATCGAAGTTTTGAGATCAATGTACATGATCTCAACCATGACGGTCATCTTTTTGAAGATGAGGCCACTTTTCTCAGCAGAATTGAGCAAATCAATAAATACGGCAAGGACTTCGGTGCGCGAGGTTTTAGATCGGGGGTGCTTTATCGTAGACAGGAATGGTATTCATCACTTAAATTCTCTTACGATATGTCGGTACCCAATGTGGCACACCTCGATCCTCAAAAGGGTGGGTGCTGCAGCGTATTTCCTTACTATATTGATGGTGTATTGGAAATTCCACTGACCACCATTCAGGATTATTCGCTTCTGTGCGTACTGAACGATTATTCTACAAAAATATGGAATGTACAGTGCGGAATCATATCAGATCGAAACGGGCTGATGAGCTTTAACGTACATCCTGACTATATCAGAGACAAACGGGCTATGAGCGTCTATCAGGATCTGCTTGGACACATAAGAGACGAACTGATAGGTAACCGGCGCTCATGGCACACTTTGCCCGGCCGTTTGGCCGATTGGTGGAAACTCAGGCAGGGTTTTCGCCTTGAGATTGTAAACGGCAATTGGGAAGTGACCGGGCCTGGGTGCGAAAATGCAGCTGTGGGTTTCGCGACTCTTAGGGATGGAGCCTTGAGATTGTGGAGCAACAGTTGATCTGATGGAGAATCTGAAGTGAGTGAACCTTGTCAGACAGAAAATGCCGAAAGGCATTCGCTTTTTCAGGGGCTGAGGATATGCATGGTTGCGCCATATTTACCTCGACGCGGCGGAGTTACCATACAAACACATCTCATGGTAGATGGACTATTCAAGGAAGGCGCCGAAGTTGTAAAGGTCGACACCATTTTGCACAGTCTCAGCTCTAGTTATTTACTGCCGCTGCGTATGTTGCTTCAATTCATTGTCACTGCCTTACGTTTCCTAAAAGTGGCGCCGAGTTGTGATGTAGTTCACATTCAAGCCTGTTCGTGGTGGGGGTTCCTACCAGTTATAGCCTGTGCTCCGCTGAACAAGTGGTTTGTTAAAAAGCGACTGGTCATTAGTTTTCATGGAGCCAGGGGGCATATATGGATACGCAGGCTGGGGACCATTGTTATTCCGTTTTTGAAAATGGCGGATGTCCTGGTGGTTGTTTCGCCACTGTTGAAAGAAACCTTTGCCAAATACAACGTCTCCTCAGAAGTGCTTTGGAATCTGGTGAACCTGAATAGATTTCACTACCGTGAACGGACTGATGCGAAATCGGACATAGTATGGATCCGCCATTTTATCGATATGTGCGACCCGCTTACCGCACTTAAAGCCTTTGCCATTGTAAAGAAAGAGATTCCAGAAGCAACGATTACCTTTATCGGCGACGGCCAACTAAAGCCGCAGCTTGATCAGTACATAGCTGAAAACAACCTGCAAGGTGTACGATTTACTGGCAGGCTGCCAAATGAGCAAGTGCCCGCCGAATTCGACAAGGCATCTATATTTCTAAACTCGTCCAAAAGTGACGGTTTTCCCACGTGCCTGCTCGAAGCATCGGCATCGGGGCTGCCCATAATCACAACTGACCCCGGCGGCATACCAGATATGATAGAAAACGGCATCAATGGGCTTGTTGTTCCAGTTGGTGACTATGAGGCTCTTGCCGAAGAAGTGATTTCTCTAGTAAGAGATGCTGAACGTGCCCGGAGTTTGGGAAAGGCAGCCAGGAAGAACGCAGAAAAATATGATTGGCCCAGATGTGCACGTGATCTTGCAATATTATACGGTATCAAATGATTGGCACGCAATTTATGGGAACCAGAGATTTTGTTGTCAAAAAAATAGGACTGCCTGTCGCTGAGCGGATAAAAGGCTGGCCGGTGTCAAGTTATCTGAGTGAACTAAATAAATCACAATGGTGGACGCCGGCTCAGTTGACCGAATTGCAAAATGATAAACTGAGGCGGCTGGTTAAGCATGCTTATGAAACAGTGGAATTCTACAGGGAAATTTTTGACTCTGTAAGTCTGACTCCGAGTGACATAAAATGTGCACAAGATCTGCCAAAAGTGCCAATTATAAACAAGGCTCTGCTCAAGACGAACTACCCCGCAAAAACCATTTCCTCTGAATATGACGCAAATGAGCTGAATGTTATGGCCAGCAGCGGATCGACCGGCGAACCGTTTCAGTTTTTGATGTCTGACAGCGAAAAGGCATGGAAATGGGCAAGCATAGCAAGGTTTTGGGGATGGGGCGGATACGAACTGGGTGATAAATATGTCAACATTACACGAACTCCTCATCGTGCATTTAGAAATGGCTGGCTGCACCGTTTGGAGGAAGCGTTTTCAGGAATGCTGGCGATCGACTCGTTCGAACTTTTTGAGGGCAATGCAGAAAAATACGCTCGGCAAATTCTGGATTTTAAACCCAAGATGCTACGAGGTCATTGTTCAGCGCTCCACTATCTTGCTCAAGTACTTCACGACACCGAGCAAAAGCTTCAATTTCAAAGCGTGTTTACTACGGGAGAGAAACTATACGATTTCCAACGCGAGGTGATGGAATCAGTATATGGCTGCAGGGTGCACGACCACTATGGTGGAGAATCAATGGAAATTGCCTGTCAGTGCGACCATGGAAAAAGCTATCACATTAATGCAGAGAATGTGATCGTTGAGGTTGTTGATGCACAAGGCAATCCTTGTACCCCCGGAGTGAGAGGAGAACTGGTGATTACTGACCTCAACCAGTATTCAATGCCGTTCATACGCTACAACATTCAAGATGTAGGTGTCCTTTCAAGTTCGTTGTGTTCCTGTGGACGCGGTCTGCCATTGCTTGATGAGATATCCGGTAGAGTGACTGATTTTGCGGTGACTCCGTCTGGAAAGCCTGTGTTAATGTTGGTATTTACTGGAATGTTCCTGGCTATGCCTGTAGAAGTAAAGGCATTTCAGATCGTTCAAGAGAAAATTGATCTGTTCAATATAAATATTGTGCCGGGAATAGACTTTGAGTCTGTGCGGGACAAGATACTGCATCAAGCACATGACTATCTGGGAGATGATGTAACCGTCAACATTGTAATTGTGGATAAAATACCATTAACCGCAGGCGGTAAAAGACGTCTGTTTGTATCTAAATGCTCCAGCCAGCCTGAGGGAATATAACTATGCAGCGAATTTGCCTTTCGGATGATGTTGTCAATTCTTTACGTTGTCCCAAATGTCGATCAGTGCTTGTGTCTGACTTGGATTCTCTTAAGTGTGCTTCAAGCGAATGCAGTAGGGTTTACCCAGTTGTTGATGGCATACCTGTTTTGATCAATGAAGACGACAGTGTGTTTTCCATGTCGGATTTTGTAGATCACAAATCCACATTCTTTAGGAGACGTTCCAGGATAGCCGAACTAATTGAAAAGATAACTCCTACTTCGGGCAAAAACGTAAGTGCAAGCCGCAACTATGAGAGGTTTGCTCAAACCCTTGTTAAGCAGTGTTCCGCCCCAAGAGTGTTGGTGATTGGGGGAAGTATTCTGGGTGAAGGTATGGAACATCTACTGGGCTATAGGCAAATTGAATTGATTGATTCGGATATCTCGTTTGGTCCCAGAACAAAGTTGATCTGCGACGCACACGACATTCCGTTTGTCGACAATACTTTTGATGGCGTGATAGCACAGGCTGTTTTGGAACATGTTCTGGATCCATATCGCTGTGTGGAAGAAATTCATCGGGTGATGAAGTCTGACGGGTTAGTATATGCTGAGACTCCATTTATGCAACCGGTCCACGGCAGCTGCTATGATTTTACACGATTTACGTATCTTGGTCACAGAAGACTGTTTCGTGCTTTTTCTGAGATCGATAGTGGTGTGGCTTGCGGTCCTGGTGTCTCACTCGCAGGTGCTTGGAAGTATTTCCTGTGGAGCTTCAGCAGCAACAGGCTAATGCGTAAGGCTTTGCAGATAGCCGCTTCTTACACAGCGATGATATGGAAATATTTTGATCCTTACTTGATGCACAAAGACTCAGCCCTGGATGCCGCATCAGGTTTTTATTTTATGGGAAGAAAGTCACACGAAGTATTGACTGACAGAGATTTGCTCAGGCTCTATCGGGGTGGTTTCAGCCAATAGTTTTGGTGGAAATGGCAGCTATGTTCGATAACTTTAAGGAAGATATAGATCGCTACGCGTTTATGGACGGAAGATCATGGCTTTATCATCTTGTCATGGACCAGGGTCTGTGGGCGCTTGCTCAGTATCGCTACATCAGGTGGGTTGAGAATAAAGCCAGAATACCACTAATATATCAATTGCTTCGATTAGTTGGCTCTGTCTGGCATAAGGCTGTACAAGTGGCGACAGGCATCGATATTCACGAAAGCGCAAAGATTGGGAAAGGTCTGTATATCGGACATTTTTCATGTATATTCATAGCTGGTGGGGTAATAATGGGTGAATATTGCAATATTAGCCAAGGCGTTACGTTGGGTTATGCCGGCAGAGGTGACAAGCGCGGATGTCCCACAATTGGAGACAGGGTATATATTGCCGCCGGTGCCAAGTTAATCGGCAAAGCAAACATAGGTAATGATGTCGTAATAGGAGCAAATGCTGTTGTCACAAAGGATGTTCCCGATAATGGAGTTGCCGTAGGAGTGCCGGCGCGAGTCATTAGCAACAATGGATCAAAAGATTTCATTCACTTTCGGCACAGGAGTTGACTTCATCGCTAACAACTGTTAGGAATGCTCGCCCGTATTCATGATCAGGTTCCAGATAGTTGCCTTCTGCCCATTCGTTCCAAGATCGGATGAATACGAGGCGATGGTCAATCGGTCGCTCAATTACCTTGTCAATTCCATCTCTCAAGTGTTTGCGAAACGCCTCGGGAGTACACCCCCTATAAACAAGTCCACGACTGAAGCCGTGGCGTGGGGTATTGTCCCAATTGCTTAACACGGCAGGAAAACAATAATCCGGCAGAGGAGAGGGACTGAAAGCATTACTAACACATTTGGTGTAGTCGTGTATTACAGGCCTCTTGAAAAAAGAACGAATTGCGATTTTGAGCTTGTCCAGAGTAATCTCTTCGTTGTTATGCAATAATGAACTGCCGGTCGGAGACAAGCCGGTGGTTGTCAGGCAGCCATCAAATCCATAATCACCTGGCGTCCAAGAACTCATATCCCATGGGCTGCAGCAGATGCCCATAATAAAGATACCCTTAAGCCCTGACTTTTCAGCAAGACAATGCCACTGATCGGCAAATTGCCTCGGCTCCGGCAGGTGTGTGGGTCTAAACACTATGAACAGTGGCTTGCCATCCACAGTTATGTATCTGTGATCATTGAATGCAGGTAAAAGGGCATAGAAATGTGCTTCATAATCTTTTGGGCCTGGGTAGGTCTGCTCAAGGAAGACCTTGTCGGGTAAACCAACCCATGCGGCGCTCCATGAATGATTTGCCCATGCCAAGCAAAAAGGAAAGTCTGGTACACCCGATTCAAGCACCTCACTAAAAGGCGTTTCCAGTATGCGACGTCCGGCAAACCAGTAATGCCAATAGCAGAATCCTTCGATACCGTACTGACGTGCCAATTCTGCTTGAGCAATACGTGACTCCGGCAATCTCAGATCGTAATAGCCCAGATCAGCAGGAAATTTAGGTTGTTTATGTCCTCTGAAGAGCGGCTTGGCTCTGGTGACATGTGTCCATTCTGTAAACCCTTTTTCCCACCATTCGTCATTTTCGGGGATAGGGTGGTACTGCGGAAGATAGTGCGCGATTATTCGAACTTTGCGTTGCTGACTCGCCATATGATGTATACCAAATACGCCTTCACTAATAGAATCATTTCTATTATAGCATAGAGTTGTAGACTGCAAAAAACGTTTAGTTATTGCAGTGCAATCGCTCTTCTACCTCAGCATGATTGAGTGATACCAAACCGCTAAAGAGCCTTATCATACCACTGATTAAATCTATTTGTTGTTCACTTTTGCCATTCAAGGTATCTACCCTGTTGTTTGTCTACGCCTCTCCCTTATGTTTACCATTGACGCGGAAACTGCTTCAGATATAAAACAGGTTTCCTTGATTGTGCTTATTCCGCAGCAATCTCTACCTTTAGACCCAGTGCGATATTTTGCTCCGACACAGTTTTTGGTCCCTCTTCACTTGTGTAATAGTTCCAATCCAGATCGGCGGTGACAAATAGATTTAGATATTCCTTTCCGCCTTGGATTTTGTCTATTTTAGGCAGCTTCCATTCAAAGCAGTCGTCTTTGACCTTCGGATGTATTCCTGATGAATATGACTTGCCTGTGCCTGCACCATAGCGTGTGTTCCAAGTATAAGACGGCTTCCAGGTGTATTTTTCGCTTATTAGCGAGAGGTCATATTCGTAGGGCTTGTTTCTGAATGTGGATCTGTAATGAAGAGCATACGGGTCTTGCTTCAGAATCTGCACGCTGCTTCCTGTGTATTCCGACTTCTTGTCGCAACGCCATTTCTTGCCGGTATTCGCACTTACCTGCACCTTCAAAACACCATCTGCGGGCATTTTCATCACGTTACCTTGATACGGAACCAGCTTAATGCCGTTTACATAATAATCCGCCGATATCGAACCTCCCGGTGTGATGATTATCTGGCGAGTGTCTACTGGCTGTTGTCCCTTAATTAGCTCGATAAGCTTCTGATGCCGCGCGCTGGGGTTCATTGACTTTACAATGCCCCACCAATTCAAATTCTCACGTCCCCACTGCTCAGGGACCTTACCATCGTTTATTTCTATACATTCTTTGCGAAGTTCACGAAAGTCATCAGTGACAATCGGGCCGTAGTCCAGATCATAGTCTTGGAAGAGTCCCGGGCTGGATGCGAATCTCACTGTGTCCTGTATCGACTTTCCGGCCAATGCCTGCCACTGCTTTTGGAGATCGGATTTTGGCAGAGTCACTTTTTGCATAGCGGCGAGTTCTGCGATGAGTTTCATTCGCATGACCTTCACACTGGACTGCAGTTTTTGCTCAGTGACATTCGATGATTTTGACACTAGCTGATATGGTATGTCGAATGCTATCTTCCAGTCCGGCTTCTTGTATGTGTCTGCAAGATATCGGCTGAACTGAATCTCATCTGCGGTATGTACACCCTTTTTCCCGGTGTTGCAAAACTCATATGCATCCCCGCATCGTGCATTTACTTTCGGATGGATAGCGATATCTGTGGCGCAGTGGCTCAACCATCCGATGGAAAAGCAAACGCCCTTCATGGCTTCTTTAACCTTGCCCGGCTTGGACGGGTTGCCATCGGGAAGCGATTGCGCCTGTTGCAGAGCCGTCTCGGCATTATCGAGCAGTTTTGTGAATATTTTGGTGGTTCTGCCATGGTGAGCTTGATCGACAATACACGCCAAGTCCGGGGCTATTGCGCCATTACAGAAAGAGTTTCGGCAAGAGGGGTCTTTTAATGCCTCTTTGAACTGCTGCGGCAAGCTTGAAGATTGCATTATTTGCTCAACTGCGGCTCGGGCTATGTAGTAATGCCCAACTCCGCCGGCGGAGTATGCGGGTGTGGTAAATGACAATGCCGGTAAAATCAAAAAAGCAATGCCGAACATCGTCCCGACGTTATTATAGCGACACCTTGAGATACTTGTGCTGTTCATACTCTCCCACCAATCCATCTACAGCCTATAGCTTTATTATAATGCATACTCGGATTGCGTGCATGCTTTGGGTTATTTTCCGGAACTATACAACAGCTCTGCCTTAGTTTTCAAATTAGCTGGCTCTGGTAGCGTAATGACTTGCGACTATATGTTCAAAAGCCTGCATTCAGTGTTTGTTTTTGTTCCAACACTCACACGATCTGCCTATGGGCGTCAAAATGGCCTTGACAGAGCCGTCTTTGGCGGCTAACCTAAAAGTGGTCACAAAAACGAGCAGGCTTCACACATCATTAATGGAAACATAAGATAGACACGAATCTTTATGCCTGACCAATAAGTTTATATCATTGTCGCCACAGGTGTGACTCAGGGAGAGAGAACATGAGACGCATATTCGTGCCAAGTCATATGTTGGTCGCTGTTGCTTTATGCTGCTTTGCCTTGGCAATTCCGGCACATGCCAGAATTTACTATGTCGACCAAAACGCCGCAGGTGGCATACACGACGGCAATAGTTGGGTCACAGCGTATCTCGCAATAAATAATGCAATGAGCTTGGCTGCATCCGGCGATGAAATATGGGTTGCCGCAGCCGCTTATGTGGAAAGGATTACGCTCACAGACGGAGTTGCGCTATATGGAGGTTTCGTTGGGACAGAAACAACGAGGTACCAGCGCAACTGGCGTACAAATACCACAACCATTAACGGCAATCAAGAAGGGTCCGTAGTTACGGTTCCTGGTGGAGGCACTGTCGATGGGTTTACCATAACCAATGGCCGTGCCGGTGAAGGAGCGGGGATATACTGCACCGGCACAGGGGCGCCTACCATCACAAATAATATTGTTACTGCGAATATATGCACCACTTACGGTGCTGCAGTGGGAGGAATCTACTGCCTTGCCGGTTCACATGCCGTCATAATCAACAACAGGATTACGTCAAATGTTTCCTACGGCGTCGGTATGGCAGGCGGCGCTCCCGTCACGATCTCGAACAACTGGATATCAGACAATGATGGAGGTGTTCTCTGTAAATATCCCATGAACGCCTCGGCAAATGTGGTGGGCAATACCATTGTTGACAACGGCTACACCGGCATATACTGCTATCACCAGCCGTTTACTCTTGCGAACAACATTGTGGCTTATTGCACTGGTGTTGCGATCTATGTTTCGGGCAGTGGTGGAGAGCCGACCGTTCAGAATAACTGTCTGTTCGGCAACTCCACGAATTATTATGGCATATCTGCTGGTTCCGGCGACATCTATGATGATCCGGCTTTTGTTGACACATCCGGCGGTGACTATCATATTACGGGTTCTTCCTCATGTCTTAATGCCGGTATAAGTTCTGCTTCCGGTGTTGCGTCGATTGACATCGATGGACAAGTTCGCATTTACGATATCGCGATAGACATTGGTGCTGATGAGTTTTGCAGCCCATTTATATACAAGCCGCAGATAAGTCCCGGAACAGGCACTTACAACCAGACTCAGAGCGTCACTATTACCTGCGATACTGCGGGTGCGGTCATTCACTATACTACCAACGGCTCTGAACCGACTGAATCAAGCCCGACGGTGGCATCCGGTGGAACCGTATCAGTGACAACCAGCCTGACTTTGAAGGCCAAAGCGTTCAAAACAGGTTTACCTCCGAGTTCCACGACCACAGGCATCTACACGCTTGTGGCTTCAGACCCCACATTTTCACCAGACGGCTATGTGGGCACTGTCAGTCCACAGACCGTGACAGTAAGCTGTGCGTCAGTTGGCTGCACGGTCCATTACACTACGAATGGAATCGATCCGACTACCAGTGATCCGGTAATTGCATCGGGAGGGACACTTTCCATCAGTCAAAGCACTGTTTTGAAGGCAAAGGCGTTTCGGACCGGATGGACATCGAGTGGTGTCAAAACGTCAGTCTACAGGTTCGGTAACAGACAGTATGTCTGGAATGTGTCGCCCGGTTCGGCTCATGACGGTTTCTCGTGGCAAACCGCGTTCCAGAGCATAACTGCTGCGTTAAGCGGTGCGGTATCGGGTGATGAAATCTGGGTTGCGCAGGGAACTTATGTCGAGAACATAACCATGAAAGACGGTGTCTCGCTCTATGGCGGGTTCGTTGGAAACGAGACATCGCTCTCCACTCGCAACTGGAAAGCAAATGAGACCATAATTGACGGCAATCAGGCGAGCACCGTTATTCTTGTACCTGACACTGTCACGACGTCATCCAGGATCGATGGTTTCACCATCAGAAACGGCAAAACCGAGGAAACATTGTTCCAAGGCGGTGGCATTACTTGCGACGGAGGTTCGTTGGTAATCACCAACAATAAGATTACCGGCAATGTCTCGACTGGAAACGGTTGGGTGACGGGTGGGGGAATCAATTTCTGCAATTCAAATTCCATAGTGACGAACAACATCATATCCGGTAATATAGCGAACTTTGGCGGCGGTTTTTGCACAAGCAACAGCTTTCTGACAATTACCAACAATACCATTGTGGACAATACTGCAGTTTATGATGGTGGCGGCATCTACCTGGCATCTTCACCGAGCACAATGGAGAACAACATAATTGCCTTCAACTCATCCGGCATCTACCAAGGTCAAACCGCACCTCCAACGCTCGACCATAACTGCGTTTACGGCAATACTTCATATGATTATTCAGGGCTGTCCGCTTCCGCACACGACATTTCCGCCAACCCACAATTTGTGGACAGAGCGGGAGCCGACTATCATCTGTCTTCCACGTCGCCTTGTCGTGATGTCGGCCTAAATACGGCACCCGGCATACCTTCAGACGATATGGATGCGCAGTCGCGCATAGGCAACACGGCGGTAGACATTGGTGCGGACGAATATTGGCCGATGGTCGCCACGCCTACGCTTACTCCCGACAGTGGAACCTATAACAGCACGCAGAGTGTTGTGATTCACTGCGCCACTTCGATGGCGATGATGCACTATACCACCAACGGTAATATACCGACAGAATCGGATACACCCATCGCCGAGGGCGGGACGATCTCTGTGAACGGCAATGCCATACTTCGAGTGAAAGCATGGAAGTCGGGACTTCAGCCGAGCTATGTCAAGACAGGTATTTATAATCTGGCTTCCGCGACCCCTTCTTTCAATCCTGCCGGAGGCACGTTCAATACAACGAAGAACGTATTGGTTACCTGTTCCACTGCAGGTGTGACGATTCACTACACAATAAACGGGCTTGAGCCTACAGAGTCAGACCCGACCGTGGCATCCGGTTCGACTGTTGCTGTCAACCAGAGTCTGACATTGAAAGCCAAAGCGTTCAAAACAGGCTGGACACCGAGCGAGGCCAGGAGCGCGGATTTCACCCTTGTCGCGGCGATTCCAACATTCAGTCCCGACGGCGGCACCTATTCGACCGGGCAGAGTGTGACAGTCAACTGCACTTCGCCGGGAGTGACTATTCACTATACAACCAACGGAACCGATCCGACCGAGTCCGATCCAGCAGTAGCTTCCGGTGGTATCATACTGGTTCAATATACCTCGACGCTGAAGGCAAAAGCGTTCAGAACCGGTTGGACGGCGAGCGGCGTCAAAAGTGCAAGCTATACGATCACGACTGTCGCGACCCCGCAGCTGAGTCCGGACGGCGGCATATCCAACAGACAGATAGATGTCACGGTCACATGCGTCACGCCGGACGCGACGATCCATTATACGACAAATGGTGTTGATCCCACAGAATCTGATCCGATTGTGGTGTCAGGTTCGACCATTGCCGTCAATCAGAGTCTGACACTGAAAGCAAAAGCGTTCAAGAGCGGATTGACCGCGAGCGCCACAAAGAGTGCGGACTATACTATCACAAACGTGCTATACGTCGATGTCAATGCTTCAGGTCCGACATATGACGGTCTCACGTGGCAGAGTGCTTTCACAACAATAGATGATGCCATTGGAATTGCAGTCAGGGGCAATGAGATATGGGTGGCAGGCGGAGAGTATTTCCTCTATCGGTCATTGCTGCTGACAGACCAACTGTCCCTCTACGGCGGTTTTGCGGGCAATGAGACTTCACGTTCTCAGCGGGATTGGGTTGCCCATGCCTCACAGTTACGAATCAAAGTTGATGAGAGTGTTGTGGTGGTGGACAAAGGAGCGTCTTGGGACACAGTAATAAGTGGTTTTACCATAATGGACGGTAATGCAGACTTTGGAGGTGGTATCGATTGCACCGATGCTTCACCGACGATAGAAAACAATATCATCACAGGCAACACCGCGAGCACGGACGGCGGCGGTATATATGTGGGCGGTGACTCGGCTCCGAATATCTATAACAATCTGATAATTTTCAACAACAGCGTGCGCTTTGGCGGGGCAATTTGTTGTGTTGATAGCGAAGCAAAAATCATCAACAACACGATTTTGAATAATACAGCGGCCGATGGATCTGGAATTGCCTGTCTGGGCGATAGGATGTTTTCACTTGCCAACAACATCATCGCGTTCAACGATTCAGGTATATTCTGCGATGGTTGTCCGCCCGATCTTGTGTCAAACTACGTAGGGCAAAATTCGGTTTATGATTACCTTGGGCTGGACCCTGGGCCGACTGACATTATAGGCGAACATGATCCTGGCTTTGTGGATTATGACAACGGAGACTACCACCTGATGTACACATCATCGTGCGTAGATAGAGGCGATAGTTCTCTTGTGCCAACAGGGTGGGTTGATATGGACGCAAAAGAGCGAATTAGCGGATCGAGTGTAGATGTCGGAGCCTATGAGTGCGGTCTTGCTGCAACTCCTTCATTCAGCCCGGATGGGTGCACAAGCAACCGTCCGATAGATGTGGTGATCTCATGTTCGCTGTCCGGCGCAACGATTCATTATACAACAAATGGACTCGATCCCACGGAATCAGACCCGACGATTGCTTCAGGCGGCTCGATAGCGATTAGTTCGACGACCACGTTGAAGGCCAGATCATTCAAGGCTGGCTGGTCTCCCAGTGCGGTGAAAACCGCTCAGTATACGATTACCAACCTGGTGTATGTGTGGGACAGTGCTCCGGGTCCGACTCACGATGGTATGACCTGGCAGACAGCCTGCCTGTCGGTGTCGGACGGCATTCATTTTGCTGTGACGGGCAATGAGATATGGGTCGCCGCCGGTCATTATTACGATAATATCACTCTTCCGGCAGAGGTTTGCCTATACGGCGGTTTTGTGGGCAATGAAACCGCAAGGTATCAAAGAAACTGGAATGCAAATGCCACCATCCTTGACGGCGATCGAAGGTCCAGTGTGATTACTGTGGCCTCAAACGCCACTACTGCAACAGTGATCGATGGTTTTGTCATCGAAAATGGTTATGCCGAGAGGGGAGGAGGTATATGCTGCGTTGAGTGCTCTCCGACCATCACCAATAATGTCATTCGATATAATGGGTCCAATGAATGTGGGAGTGGAGTATATTGCGATAGATCAAGTGCAGCAATCAAAAACAACATATTCGATGGCAATTACGGTCCCATAGGCTCTGCGATAGCTTTAGAAGGCGAATCATTAGTTTCCATGGTCAATAACACATTCGTAAGAAACGAATCAAAAGGGGGCGGAGCTGTTTCGTCCCGTTCAAGCTCGTTGCCGGAAATGGTCAACAATATCGTGGCGTTTAATCAAAGCGGAATATATTGCGACAGTGCCTCTATAAAGCTCTACAACAATTGTATATACGGCAATGTGGAGTTCGATTACATCGGCATCGAACATGGTCGGTCTGATATCAATGATGATCCACACTTTGTTGATTTTGATGGCGGCAATCTGCACCTAAGCGAAAATTCCTGCTGTATCGACTCTGGAACTAATCGTCATACCATGGTCCTTGATCTGGATGGTGCTATTCGCCCTCAGGACGGCGACATAGACACCACTGCAGCTTGGGACATTGGTGCATACGAGTATCCTCTGAATCTCTATGGAGCCAAAAATACTTATCCAGAGGGCAGTGCAATAGCTTTTGGCGGCGCGGCTGTGACGGCACAAATGACGGGTTCGATCTATGTCGAGAGAGTCGATCGCACCGCAGGTATCCGAGTAGACACTACTGACACTTTTACAGTGGGGACGCTCGTCAACGTGTCCGGTCAGATCCTGGTGGATTCAATATCCGGTGAGTGCTATATTGCGGCATCGGCTCCTTGGCCGGAACCTATGTCCGGACAGTGTATCATACGGCCTTTTGGCTTTGTAAATAAGAGCCTGGGCGGTGGTCCTTGTGGCATTCAGGACGGAATATCGGATGGATACGGGCTCAATAATATAGGTCTGCTGGTTACTGTTTTCGGGAATGTGACTGCCGTAGACACGAGCAGTCCAAGGCGCTGGTTTATTATTGATGACGGTTCATCTGTCGGGGTGAAGGTGACGGTGCCGCTCGGTGTCACAATAAACCCGGTCTGGCAGTTCGCAACGGTTCGAGGCATCAGCTCCTGTGAGAAAGTGGGGGAGAACCTCTGCAGAGTGATTATATGTCGGGATCAGGCAGACATCTCAGCTCTGTAGTAGACTTGTCAACGTTGCTGAATACCGCCGAACCTGGATCAATAATCCTAAATATCTCGTCGGATGCACAAAAGGCAGAGCGCTGTACAACTGCTTTGCCTTTATCTTCAAATTTTCTGGCTCCCCGCTTTATCTTTCCTCGAAACTCTCTCATTCGCCTGTAGCACTCCACCAGGAATCACGATCTGTTCGTTATAGCTACTTTTTTCTCAACTTGAAGTAGCTGGTCAACAGTAATGAAGGCTATCCGCTTTACTACCGGCAGGGGCTTCTCAGATTCTGCAGGAGATCGAAAACTACCCAGCGGGAACTAGGGAGCTTCCGTCATAGCTGCGGCTAAAGGTTTCATTTCGGCTGCCGCCTCCTTGAGATCTTTCTGGTTGATGTCGACTCCGATGATCTCGAAGTTGAACTTCGACTCCTTCAGCTCCTTTTTGATGAGAGAGCAATTCACGTCCTTTGGCAGCACACCAAAGAACTTGGTCTTGGTGGGACTCACCCGCACGACCGTATCCTTCGTTCCGATCTGGATGTGCGTCAGACTTGCTTCATCTCCATATATCCGTTCGATGTCACGCCGGATTTGGCCGCCGCGCTCTGTCTGGATTATCTCACGTTCAATTTGCTCTATAGTTTGGTTGTAGGCTTTTCCTTGGAGCCTTGCAACTTCGCGGCCGTCACGCCAAACATCCTTGGCGAACGCACGTAGTTCAGCACGTTCGAGCTTGCTCAGAGAAGAGATGCTGGTTGATGCCAGACTCAACTCGCGCGCTGCGTACTTCCCGGCTTTGGCTTCGAAGATTGCCACGATCTGAAAGACACCCTTGTCGTGGTAACCGATTATTCCATCCGTTATCTGATGGCTGCTTGCGTCGCGGATCAGATGGCCTGGGATGTACTCCAGTTGCTTGCCGGGGACTGACAGGCCCAAGGCTAATGGACCGGTTCGAGTGTTAAGCCAGGGGACGACGCGGGACTCGATCAACTCCTCGAGCAACTGACCTTTCAGGTGGTCGACATTCGGCCCCTTTTCCAGGACGCGCTGCATTGCGGGACCGTCTAATTTGCGCAGGATAGGATACTTGCTCGAGAGATTCTGCCACAGGTCGATTACTGCCTGGTCGACGGTTGTTGAGACTCCGCCGCCGCTTTTGACGATGGCGGGAAGCGCTTTTGCGGCGGCGGTGGCGAGCTTCTTATCGAGCGTTTTGTGTGCGCGTACGACACTCTCTGCTTCTTGCAGTGTGCGAAGTACATTCCCATCTGCATTAGCGCGTCCGGCGGCAGCGATTGTCTGCGACCACTTCGCGGCGTCGCGGCCGTAGAGGGCAACCATTCTCGACTCGGTGTAGACTGCACGGCTTGCTTTAACGAATCGGCCTGCGATCGGAAGAACAACGCCAGTTGCAAGGATCCCGCGTTCGATGTCGGTTAGCTTGTAGCCGAGCAGGTCTTTGCCGGTATAGGCTTCATATGCTGACACGGCATTTCCGACGACTGGAATAATTGAGATTGCAAACTCTATCGCTTCTACCATAACCGGGCGCTCTATTGGGACTTCACTGATCTCTGTGTCAAGCGGGATTTGCTGGGATAGACGGAACAGGGCAATAAGATCTGGGCGCTCGCCAAGCATTTGATGGAAACCTTCGCGTGCGCTCAATGCCCAGAATTCGGAGGACTTCTGATGGCGGTTGAACCAGGCCATCAACTCGCTGGCGAGTATGGCGATGATGCGTGGTGTCTGTGGGTTCTCTTTGTACAAGTAACAGCGACCAATGAATTTATCTGTGACCGACTGGTATTCCTTGTTGATGTTTTGGAGCAGTTGCTTCCCAAAGGCATTGTACTCATCGTACTTCTTTCTGAAAATCTCAGGTTCAGTCGTCTCCGGAAACAGCTCGCGTAGAGCTAGCTGGTTGCAGAAGCGCTGCCATTCATCAACGCCAGGTGCTCTGTAAGGAGGTTTAGAGGAGAACTCCTCGAAAAGGAAGATGCTTTCCGGTGACTCTCTGAGGATAGCCTCCATGATCTCCAGGGTGCGCCGTACAAGGGCGATCTCGTCATTGCTTGTTCGGCCGGCCGCTAGGAGCTTGTTCAGGTTCTGCTGCATACGGATGACTCTGGCGCGGTAAGGAGTAAGGTTGTGTACCATAGTCAATATGCTTTCTTTGGTGATCCAGGACTCGGATGTAGATTGGTCCGAATCCTAGGTCAGAATAGGAAGGCCACTATTGCTCTATCCACTCATCGTCGGCATCCTGCGCCCAGACTGGCAGCATGTCATCAGCGCGTAGATGCACTAGGGTGGTTGGGATGCGCACCAGCCACGGGTCGCCTTGTGGATATTCATCCCCAGGTCTGTCTAGCCGCTCGGCTATCTCATCCGCGATTGGAAGATAGAGAGGATTGGATATGGTCGGAAGGGGGCCGCCATTCCAAAGTTCGCCATAGGTTATGAAATGATCGATAGCGCCTTCGAATCCTGGCCTCGCCGGCACCACTACCCTAGCGTACCCGGCTTTTAGAAACTGGTTGAAGAGCGGGTCGGTATCCTCATAGGCAATACGCGCCTCCCATTCGCTCTTGCGGCCCCAGAAGTACGGATAGGTTATCCAAGTCATGTGTTCCCATTCGAATGCCTGCTCGAAGAACCTTACGTAGGCACCTTCTGCTTCGCTCTCATGCAGGTCGATCTGCGGGAGCCCATTTGATCCCATGTCAATGGCGCCGAACATGTCGTAGTGCTGGGCTGTCATAATGCTGATGCAGTTCTTCTTCAACTCATCATTCATGAGTTCGAGGTTGAGGGCAGGGGTTTTGCCTTGGATAGTGATACCTGCCTGCATCTCGAGATTCGCAAGCTTCTCCTCGTATTCAGAGAGCCGAGCCTTGTATGCCTGGGTAAGTTTCGCATGTGTGTCAAGCTGCCAAGCTAGTACTGAACGCTGCGTGCGCTGGCACTTCACCTCGACGGCGACCCCAATATTGGCTACTTTCCAGGTGATCAAAGCGAAGGGAATGGAACCACGTTCTCCATCCAGCGTCGTGCTCCATATCCATCCTCCGTTGTTTACTAGACGATGGTCACGTGAGCCAAGTATGACATCTATGCAGTAGTCGCCTTCCCAGATGGTCTCGACCGTTCCCACGCTACCCCAGACAGCCTCATATTCATCGTCGATCGTGATCTGCCCTGAATGGTTGAAATCTGCATGCTCGTCGCTGCTGGACGCATCGTAGTTGAGACTATAGGTTTTGTATATCTCAGGTGGGGCGATCACGTCCGTTGCTCCGTATTGGTGGACCCAGTAATGGTAGTTTTCCTCGGTGATCTGATCGGCCTGCAGATCAAAAGTGACCGGCTTCTCGATCTCTATCGCATGCTTATGGGCCTTCTGAAACGCTGCGATCAAGAACGCCCCCGGCTCCGGTATTATGAAATCGTAGAGCGCACGGAGTCCGTAGTTGAACATTTGCGCATGGTATACCTTGTTCACCCATTGGTATATGCCTGATATGTTCGCGCCACCGCCGACATTGTCCAACATGTGGCTGTTTCTCTCGTTAACCTCATTTGTGACGCGGAGTGATGAGCGCTGAAGCACTCGCTCTGTGACTTTGTTGGCGCTACGCTGGGTTACGTCCTGGGCGAAGGTTGCTGCGGTCTTCGTCGCTTCCTCTTTGCTGCGCGACATGGAACCTTCGGCACTCGCCGAGAAGTCTACTGATGGTCCGTACTTGCCAGACACCGTGATTCCAGCTTTGAGGGAAGCGTCTTCCTTAATCGTCTCGCTGGTTTCTCGGCTCATCTCAAACCGGTTGGTGGACTCGAGTTCTCGCTCCTCGGAGGTGATCATTTCAGTTTCGAGGAACGTCAGCTCTTCAGTTTCTCGTCGTCTCGTGTGCTCGCGTTCTTTGCGCTCTCCTCTGAGTATGCTCTCTATATGCGCCACATCAGTTGCTTCGTATCGCATTAGTTGCTGCTTGACGACCAGGAGATCAGCTATGCCCACGGGCATAACGCTCCCATGCGTCCCTGTTACCCTGTAGTCAGTCGGGAAGACATAAGTTGCAGGCAGTTCCATGTTGCCTCCAATCACCAAATCGCTCCAGACAGACGGCATGGGCGTGGTAATCATGACCATTGTGTCACCAATACGTTTGAATGTATGCTGCATCGGTTGGCCGAGAAGTGAGTTGAGATTGCTGGTTAGAGCGGTCGCCTCCCTCTGCAGCCTATCCACGACCTGGTCGAGAGGTCGTTCGACGGTATCCAGCTTGTGTTCCTTCAGGATCTGCCGCGTGCATGTAGAAAGAGAGTCCATTGCGGATGGCTTTAGCCGGAAACCGGTCTGTCCGAGTTGGAGGGGCTTGAACTCCGGAGTTCCATTCATACACCGGATTCTCTGGGTTATCGTGCTACGAGTCACTTCCGATGCTGGGGCGTAATGGGTCGGTTGGACAAGTTCTATATGCTCACTGGCGTTCTCCCTTGCTTGGAGACCCGGGTCGGAACCAGTCAATTCCTTCTTCATCTCGTGGATAAAGAGCTGAAGGGGCCTCAACTCGGCTGGCGGTAGATATCCCGGACTCGACTTCTGTGCCGTCGTCTCAAAATGCTCGCCGCCGAGGGCTGTCAGCTCGTTAACTGCGGCCTTCAGTTGTGTGTACCGATCAAACCGATCCTGAATCTCCTTACGCTTCTTGGCTTGCGCTTCTTGCCGCTCTTTCTCCTTTTCCTTCTCACGTTGCACCGTCGACAGGCTTGATTGTAGGTCGGCCTGGTTGGGGAGCCTCAGTGAGCGGCGACGGTATCGGCGCAATGCCGCTCCGTGGCAGGGAAAGTTCTCGTCGGCAGCTACCTTCAGAACTACCTCCAGATCCCTCAATTGGTTAGTTAGATCCTCGATAGGCCGATGTTGTTCCTCAGGCAGAAGTTTTATTTCCAGGATGCTGTCCTTCAAAGAAGCTATTGGGTCTTCGAGAGTCCGCTTTTCTACCAGTTCGGATGGTTTCAAATGAAACGCTTCCTCAATCACCTGCGCTAAATCTATATTCTGAACCATTTCCTTCTGTTCCAATGCAGACAATTCCTGGGCTAACTGTCTAAGTGCCCCAGAGATTGCTAGGTCTTTCGGATCTCCGATGAACGCGGGTGTCTTGACAAACCGGCGCGCAACTGCCTGCATTCGGGCTCGAGACGCTGGAGTGTTGGCAAGTGAAGCCTGAAAAGGAGAATTCTGGGATAAAGAGATACTCGGTGCGTCTTCGCTCTGGGCAATTGCTGGTCGTTTAAGTACCAGCCGGAAAAGTGTTTCCACGGTTATCCGCTCCTCTCGTCAATCTTGCCATCAAAATAGTTAAACCGGTGCTTTGAGAAATAGTCCATTATTGTACAGATAGCGGGGAATGTTAATCTCTTTCCTGGCACCGGTTTTCAACCTCTGGTTGCTACTGCAAGTTGAAATTTCGTACCCCATATCGGGAAGCAATTAAACCATGTCATGTCCAATGCGTCGGACATACACGTAGTCATTGGCAAATGCAAGCTAGAGCAGTTCCAGAAGGCGGTTCTATGTGTTAAGCCCATACATGTAATACCTTACAGTCTGATGGGCGAGAGAATATCAACTCCCAATTTATGATACCGACTACTCGCTTGGCTGCCAAGCTCACACGCAGGAGAATGGACTAGACGTCTAGTTTGCGGCCAAACAGCTCAGATTGACGTTGCTTGCTCCGGACATCATTGAGGCGATCCTGATAATAGAAGAGCCGAATGGGTCACTAGCCACGCTGATAGATTGTCGGCCACCTGGGAAGAGCAGAGGCAATCGCTGGAGACCCGGTGATGGCAAGGGTCGCCATCAGGCATCTATCGTGGAAGCAAGGATTAGTGAGCTTTATGGTCCGGGGATTATCAAAAATTCCCATTCTAGCCTGTATACAAAACAAAAGGCACACCAGACTTTATAACGTCGAACTTGCAAAGTAGGTGAATCTATTACCACGAGTTTGCTGGCGCACCACTTTCTCTATGACATCACTTATAATAGGAAAACAACCTGGTCTGGTCAAACCAGCCCACCATACAGAAGTTCACAGGTGCCGGGTCTCCTGGATGTGGCAGGATTCCTCGGTTGTAGAGGAACCGAAGTCCCTCTGCAGCCGCACTGCCCCTTAACA
Organism: bacterium; assembly: GCA_021371935.1. Classification (NCBI taxonomy): domain Bacteria; species bacterium. Next base: position 177,645 of record JAJFVF010000022.1, on the reverse strand, counting down.
AGCCGCGCCACGTGCAGAACTGCTCTTCCAGATGACCGAAGCCGAGTTCAGGAAACTTCTCATCAACAAGTCTTGTTGTCCAGTCCACTTCCTGCGCAAGCCGCTTGCAAACCTTGTCAACAATCGGCAGCATCGCCTTGTCGTCTTCGTCGGTAAACACAGGAAATGTGAGTGCCAGCCCATCCTGCTCGCGTCTAAACATCTTTATCTCAATCGCATCAGCAGCAGCTTCACGCACTTTCTCTGTATTCAATCCGGCAGCTTGAGCAATAGAATCAATATCGCTGAATCCTGACGCCAAGGCGCGGAGTATTGACATCCCGTCCCTGTCTGGATGACCTGCAGGTCTTGCGAACGGCAGGCCATGGGTCCAGAACAACCCGTGGTGAAAACTTGGGACAGGCGCATCTCTGGCTGAAGTGACAGAGAACCCGGTATCCCAAAGCACATACTCAGGAGTGACGTTTTCGCGGCCCTGTGCCCAGTAGTGCGCTCCACTTGACGGATGAACAGGTGGTCTAAGTCCGGTATCGACCGATCCATTTCGGAAAATCCCCGTATTGCATACCATTATTGCAAGCGTAGGCCATATTCCTGTATTCCAATCGAAGCCCTGCGCGAGTTTTGGAGAACTCTCCCAAGCAGCTTGCAGTTCAGGCAAAGCTCCTGTAAGCAAATCCGCAACACTCTCCGACCTTGCCCTAATCTTACGGCTGATCTCTATCCGGTCCTCCGCATCAAGCGCAACAAACACAGTTCTGTATCTGCCCCTGCCGACTTTGGCAACCAGCTCTTCAGCCTCAAGCACATCCAGCGCCTCGCGCACATAGACTTCATTGGCATCTATGCGTTTAGCTATCTGCTCAGGGGTTAGTCCGCTTTTGTTTATAGTGAGGCAAATCGACTGACGCAGAACGCTGTCCATCATTCCATCCGGCCACTGCCCATTGACAGACCATTCCATATGCCTGGGTCCCTGTTTTTTCTGTGCCATCTCACTTGCACCTCTCATCATTTCAGACGATGCCCGGAGACTATTGCGTGATTCATGAAGAATGCGCCTGACCGTGCCCGGCGGAATGCCAATGCTTTCGCCGATCTCCCGGCAGGAAAAGCCGTCCAGATAGTGCAGAACTACGATCTTTCGGTTGCGTGCGGAGAGTTCAGCCAGCATCTCTGCTATCCTGGCTTTAGCCTCCGTATCGTCCGGCTGATGGTATGGAGACGTTATCACGGCTTCATTAAGCTCGGTTGTCTCCCGAGACTGCACTGTCCGTCTGCGGAATGCGCATCTGCGAGTGATAGTCATCAGCCATGGTCGGAAGCTGGCCGGATCCTGCAACAAACGGAGGTTAATGAACGCAGCCATAAACGCCTGTTGTGCCACATCCTCCGCACCATCCGCGGTCCCCACCAGCATCCTCGCCACAGAGAGCACACGTGACCGATGCTTCCTGACAAGCTCATCGAAGGCTTCGCTCTTCCCGCCCAACGCCATATTCACAAGTATCGCATCGTCTGTAATCATTGGCTTCTAATATATAGTGCGGATGGAGGCGGTGTTTGGTTCAATGGATTTCTATAGGTTGTAAAAAAGCAGAGCATCTATTATAGAATACTCTGCTTTACATTTTGAGTCTAGCTGGGGACCCTTGCTGGACGATGTCAGACACTATAAAGGCAGGTCGAAGTAAAGACATTTGGTCCGCTTCGGCAGCGATATTCTAGCTCGCATTATTCACGAGAAACGTGAATAATGCTCTCGGAGACCCGGATTATGCGTTTTATGCATAATCCGGGCTAGTAGGCCAATATGTTCTTAATCATCCACTTTATTTTCGCTGACAACACAGTCGAAAAAAGTATCTTTCTAGTAGAAGTTGCTGTTGACAAGTGTGTAGGAGCGGCTTATAATATTAGCGACACCTAACTTTTGGCGCGTTAAGTAAATTACTTGGCATTATAAGGAGCAAAACCAATGACATCAGCAACCGCGCTCAGCGCCAGTCTTGAAGATTATCTGGAAGCAATCCTGCTCATTACGAACACCAAAGGAGCGGCTCGAAGCAAGGACATTGCAAAGCATCTTGCAGTGAAGGGTCCATCCGTGACCGGCGCATTGCGGCTGCTTGCAGAGCGCGACCTGGTGCATTATGCTCCATATGATGTTGTCACGCTTACGGCTCAGGGACGCAAAGTAGCCGAAAATGTTGTTCGCCGTCACGAAATACTCCATAGCTTTCTGTTTGAGGTGCTGCAGCTCGATGAAAAGACGGCTGAATCCACAGCCTGCCAGCTCGAGCATGCTATATCGGAGACAGTGCTTGAGCGACTGGTGCAGTTCGTGCAATTTGTAAAGGAATGCCCACGCGGTGGTTTCAACTGGATAAACGGCTATGCCCACAACTGCAATGCTGGCATCAGCAAGCAGACTTGCGAGCCGTGTATTCGCCAATGCCTAAAAAATCTTCCCGACATTCTTGGGAAAGGAGAAACAGATGATATGCACATAAAGCTCAGTGACATCAATCCCGGCGAAAAAGGCGCCATAGAAAGCATAGAGGCAGGAGGCACGATACGCCGCCGTCTTCTGGATATGGGAGCTACGCCTGGAACAGTAATCGAGGTCGAGCGAGTCGCCCCCCTTGGCGACCCTATAGACGTAAAGATCAAGGGTTATCATCTCTCGCTGCGCAAGGAAGAAGCGGCAGGGATTGTTATGAAGAGGATGTAGGAGCAAATGATGCGATTACTTGAACACACATCCGGTATGCCGCTTGTTCTGGCGAATGTGGGTGATACGGTGACGCTGGAGAGCATCCGGGCGGAGGAGAATGTAAAGTCCAAGCTTACGGCGATGGGCTTTTGCCCTGGGGTCCAGATCAGGCTTGCCGGAAGATCGCATCATGGGCCGTGTATTCTCATCGTAAAGGGTGTGCGGCTGGCGCTCGACTGGGAAACAGCATATAGAATACTCGTGAGGTAGTGCTATATTTTTTTGACAGCAAAGTTAGACATGCCTAACTTTACGTGCCATGTCTATCAATGCAGACTGGAGAAAGCATTTATGAAAACCGGTATAACCAAAACTATAACAATAGCCCTTGCAGGCAACCCAAACACCGGCAAAACGACTATTTTCAACAATCTGACCGGTGCGCGTCAGCATGTCGGCAACTATCCTGGTGTGACGGTTGAAAAGAAAGAAGGCCGTTGCAGGCATTGCGGTCATGATATCAACATAGTCGATTTGCCCGGCACATACAGCCTCTCAGCATACGCGGTGGACGAACTTGTTGCGCGCAACTATCTTGTCGATGAGCGGCCGGAGTTGGTAGTGAATATCGTGGATGCGTCCAATCTCGAACGCAACCTCTATCTGACAATGCAGATCATCGAGCTTGGCCTGCCTGTCATCATTGCGCTCAATATGACCGACACAGCCTCGAAAATGAGAGTCAAGATAGACATAAAGCGGCTTTCAGAGTTGCTCGGAGTTCCGGTTGTTCCCTGTGTGGGGATCAGGAACGAGGGCTCTGCCGAATTGTTGGATGCTATTCTGGCTGTTGTGTTGGGCAAAACGCATAGACAAGCTGCAGGCGTCTTTTATGGAGATGTAATTGAGAGACAGATCTATGAAATCTCCGAGGCTCTTGGAGTCACCGAACACATCTCCGATATCGACAGACGCTGGATGTCCATAAAGCTCCTCGAAAACGATCAGCAGGTCTTCTCGAAGATAACATCGCAAGATGCCGTTGAGCATATCGAGAAAGCATGTTCATCAGTCAATAGGCGTCTTGGTCTGTCCGCCGAAATCGCCATTGCGGACAAGAGATATTCGTATATAGCCGATATCTGCAGGCAGGCCGTGCGCAGCGCGCCGGAAGTGCGCCGCCTTTCTGATCGGATAGACTCCATCCTCACAAACAAATACCTGGGGATACCTATATTTCTGGCTGTCATGTATTTGGTCTTTCAACTTACGTTCACTCTCGGCGCGCCGCCCATGGACTGGATAGACGCCGGGTTCGGCCGGTTGGCGGACATAATCTCGGCTTTTTGGCCGAGCGGGTCTGAGAGCCTGCTCAGATCACTCTTAGTCGATGGGGTAATTTCCGGTGTAGGCAGCGTGCTTATCTTTCTGCCGAATATCATGCTTTTGTTCATTGCAATCGCAATCCTGGAAGACACCGGATATATGGCACGCACGGCGTTCATTATGGATAGATTGATGAGTCGGATCGGACTGCATGGCAAGAGTTTCATACCGTTTATCATCGGTTTCGGCTGCTCTGTGCCTGCGATCATGGCCACCAGGACTCTTGAGAACAAGCGCGACAGGCTGCTTACCATGTTGGTCGTGCCGCTCATAAGCTGTGGCGCCAGGCTGCCGATATATGCGCTGATTATCCCTGCGTTCTTCCCGCAAAGTCTCAGGACACCGATGCTCTGGCTTATCTACATCATCGGGATCGTTCTGGCGATAGGGTGTGCGAAGCTCCTGAGCATGACGCTCTTCAAAGGACAGGCAGCCCCCTTTGTTATGGAGCTTCCGCCCTATCATCTGCCGAGCGCAAAAAGTGTGTTGTTGCACATGTGGGAGCGCTCGGCGCTCTATCTTGCCAAAGCTGGAACTATCATCCTCGGTGTTTCGATTTTGCTGTGGGTTTGCACGAGTTTTCCAAAGAAGACCACGTTCGACCACGACTATGTAAAGCTCACCATTCAGGCGAAGCAGACTCTGCGCGGCGATGCCCTGAATAATCGCCTTACTCAAATCGCAGACGACCAACAAGCCGAGACCATGGCTTATTCAGTTGCAGGCCGCCTCGGCCATACCATCGAACCTGTGCTGCGTCCTCTGGGGTTCGACTGGCGCATAGGAACAGCTCTTGTCGGTGCGATAGCAGCCAAGGAAGTGTTTGTGGCGCAGCTCGGGATTGTGTTCGCGGTAGGAGAGGCTGACGAAACATCCGGGTCACTGCGCACTCAGCTCAGGAAGCACTATACGCCTCTGAACGGATTTTGCATCATGCTCTTTTGTTTGATAAGCGCACCGTGTATGGCTACCTTCGCCATCACGAAGCGCGAGAGCAATTCGTGGAAATGGGCGACATTTCAGTTTGTGGGAATGACCGCCCTCGCATATGTCATAACGCTGATCGTATATCAGGTCGGCCATATCCTGTTATAGAAATGAGGTGAGGACAATGATTGAGACTATTGCTGTGATTCTCATTGTGACAGCGGCAGGAATATTTGCCGTGCGTTCGGTCTGTCGGATAATCTCTGGCAAGGACACCGAATGCTCGTGCGGATGCGACAAGTGTGCAAACTGCATGTCCAAAAAAATTACGAAATCGTGTGCTGATACGCAGAATAACTTAGGAGGAAAGGAAGTTTAATGAAAACATTTTTTTGTCTGATCGCGATTTTGGCGGCATCAGCGCCATGTTATGCCTGCTACAGTGGGCTGACTATTATTCCGACTACCGATACAGTTGGTGCCAAGCAATACGGCATCGAGTTTCAAATGGACTGCTCGGTCCAGGAGTCGGAAACAGACACGAATATAGTCAATACGGAGTATGGCTTTACCGACCGCATCGAAGCCGGTGTTGATTTCGATATGAGTGTGGATGCCGATCCTGGTGCTCTGCTCAATGCCAAGTACGTTTTTGCAAAACGTGCGGACGAAAAACAGGCGATGGCCATCGGCACGTGCAGTGTAGCCAGTGATTTCAAGTCCAACCCATATATTGTGGGGATGAATGACTTCGGTTTTGCCAAGCTCCATGCAGGCATTATGCGGATAGAGGGCAAGAACCGCTGGTTTGCCGGAACCGATAGGGCGATAAATGACAGGTTTACCCTTATGGCGGACTACACATATGGCGATGAGAATTTCTCGTCTGTCGGGTTCAATTATCAATATACGGATGCATTTGGAATGCTTGCGGGCGCACAGTTTCCAAACGAAGGAGGTGACACGCTATTTACACTCCATCTGGTCTTTACAGGCCAATAGAGGAAATGGACTTTTGATGCGTCCACATCAAAAGCCCATCAGTCAGGTGTGGTAGACCACAACCCGCCGGTTTCAGTTTACCACAACCTGGCTGGCGATTTACAGATGATTTAGAGAGAGTTCAATTGTACGGGAATTTTCGGCTCAGTAGGAGCTTCGCTCCCAATAATGAGCCTGCCGGGAGGGCGAGGTTCCCACCGAGCCATATTTGCTTCCGCGAAACTGAACTGCTTCATGATTTATTCTGAAATCGGATGTGATTCTTTCCTCTGCCACCTCAGCGTAAGCAGTAGGAAGAGCGCCAGTATAATCAGCTTTTCATCCCATGGGATGAATGGTCCACTCATTGCAAACCCGATGGGCTTTGTCACTCCAGGCACGCCTATCTGCGCATTCCGAAGCTGGACTATGCCTTCCTTACCCCAACGGTCGGGGTCTTTCGTCACGTGAAGTGTGCCTGTAAAGACCTGAAATGGCTTCCACAGCGGAGGAACTTGACCGTTATTTGCGGGGTAGACCGCTATGGCGTTATAGATTGTAGGCGGAGTCCCCTGAGCGACGCCGTCCCACCATGTTTTCTCCAGGATGATCCTGGGCGGCTGTGATGAACTTCTGCTCACACAGTATCCAGCAGCAACAACTCTCTTTCCCGACATTGCGCAAATCTCGTCCGAAACTCCCTTAGTCTTGGTTTTGGACATAGCCATCAGAGGCGCATAATCGAAAAGCGGCAGTTTTGCCTTTTTTGCAGAACTAACAGGGTCGATATCCGGTGTATCTTCACCTACGCAGCTCAGCGCATCGCCTTCCATTCTGTAGATATAGCCGTCGTCCGGTTTTGGCTCGACGACAAACTTTCCGCTCACCATTACAGGTATGAGCCGTTGAAACTTGACCGGCTCCTTCATCTCCACCAGTATGTATTGATTGAACTGCGGGCGAGGGCCGTAGCAGCACGTCTGCGTGCTCCTCAATAGGCAGAAATCTTTGATCTTCTCGCCCGTCTGCAGTGGATACATAAACCCTACACAGTCGAATTTACGTCCGCTCAGGGCTTTGATCGATTTTGGGCAAGCTGGTCGGGAATCTATCGTGTAGTTCCACTGTCCGAGGCTGGAAAAGTGCAGGAAGTGTTCACTTGAACCCGACAGAGCCTGTTCGTCTATTCCGATTGTATTGTGGCCGGTCATGCCCGTCTCGGACCGCACGTTTATTTGTAATGCGGACTTATCGCGGTTTGCAACTCGCTGCATTATATAGCCGGACGCACAGTCGACGGCAAACACGATAAGTATGATCGGCAGGCCGTACTTAAATAGCTTCTTATATCTGATTTTGATCATTTCTTTTCTCTGATCAATCCGGGTCATATCCGTTGGGATACTCGATCTTGAGCGGCATTTTTTTGCCCCTGAATGTAATTTGGCCGTTTGCACTGAACGTCTTTAGGCCGCCAAGCCACGGTGCGTTGCCCTCAAAATATGAGCAGTCACCGATCTTCTCTCCGGCAAGATCGAGCGGTTTGGGTTTCAAAACAAGAGTCTTAGCGCCATCAGCGGTAGTCACCTGGATGGTTATCGACTTATCCGGCACGCGGACCGACTTTGTCGTGTCAGTGCCGCCCCCCACGAACCACAACTGCAGCGTATCGCCTTCCAGCTTAACCTCTGCATGACCGTTTTCGCATGCCACTATAGCGTTGAGCGAGCCGCCATGCGCCGCCGCATGTTTGTGTTGATGCTTGTATTGATGATGCCCGTGAGATGCGGTTTTATGTTCAGAGACAGTTTCTGGTTTGCCGGAGCAGCCGACAACGATTGCCATAATGGTCATTATAATAAAAGCACATATTACCTTTCTATTCATGATCGGATTCTCCTATAGATTATTTATTGGCAGAGTCGAGTCTTTCTATCTTCGCACTCTTCATGATCTGCGAATACAGCCGCTTGAATTCCTTTTCGAAAAAGTAAGATTCGCAGAACTTGATAACGTCGTCGTCACTCATAGGCTGCCATTTTATGATGTGATAACCCCAAGAGCTGTGAACCGGTTTGCTGTATTCGCCCGGTTTTAGGTGGGATATTGCATCTTGAAACTCCTCGCCATATGACGATTTATCGATAAAGCCGAGCGAACCGCCTTTGTGCTTGCTTGTCATATCTTCAGACACCGACCTGGCCACTGCGCCGAATTTATCACCGTTTTGAAGCCTCTTCCAGGCCTTTTGCGCCTTTGCGGCGGCTTTTTTGTTTACCTGGTCGGGGTTTGTATTATAGCCAGGCTGCTGGAATGTATTGAAAAATACCTGCCACACCTTTGCATAATGCCCCCGGATATACTGGCTTTGTCCGCCAATTTCTTTGAGCACTGCAGCCTTATCAGAATGTGTTTTTCTCCAGGACTTCTTTGCGTAATCCGATAGCCCGATCTGGTTCCTGATATCCGAGCGCAGATCATCCACTGTGTATCCTATTGCCGAAAGATATGCGTCCAGGCTAGGGTATGTGCAGCACGGGCAGCCCATACTGGGAGGGTTCTTCTCCAACTCCGCTATTTGCTTGTCCACAAGTTCTTCGCGGACGCGAACATGGTGTTTGGACAGGAACTGCCGTACTGCTACCTGGGTGATCAGGCGCGCGATCTTGTTGTTTTTCATATCATCCGCAGTGGAGTCAAACGAATCGCTGGAGAACCCACGATTGACTGTGGATGCATATATAGGCTCACCGTTTACCCGGACAACAACCGTGCTGGCCTCTATACGTGCATTGCGTATGTAATTGTATGCGTAATATGCTGCGCCGAGGGCGATAACAACGCATATTATGATTGTCTTCCAGGGCAATACCCTGTGCTGTGTAGTATCTTCAGTGTCCACAGTTTCACTCCATAATATTCAGATTTCGCAGAATGCTCATTCGATATGCCTGCACAGCCGGTATCAATCCCGCCACTGCACCCATAAGTGTAACACATGGCAGAACCCAGATGTCTGCGGAAGAAAGGTAGTTGGCAGAAAACTGCATGCCGGTCTCAATGGCAACATAATGACTGCCGAGCATGACCAGCAGATGTCCGAAGACGATGCCAAAGATAGTTCCGACTATGCTCAAGAAGACAGCCTCTGACATTATCAGGCCAAAGACCGTGCGCCTGTTAGCCCCGAGCATTCTCATCATTGCAAGTTCCCTGCGCTGTTCTCTAAGGGCGGTTATCAGGACGACAAAGAGGAACATGATCGCAAGCAGTGTCACGAGTGCTCCCACGATGAACATGACCTTATCCACCCAGCCAATAATATCGAGTATCCTCGGCACAACCTCACTGGGCACGACAAGCTGTCCCTCTGTGGACTGGTCTATCTCATACTTGAGGTTTTGTACACCCGGATGCATAGCGCCTCCCCGGATATGTCTGAGTTTGAGATAGGCTCCGCTGATTTCTCTCTGAGATGAGTCGGTCGCCATCGCCGCTACACTCGCGCCGTGGCCTTCGAGTGTGTAGAAAGTCTTTAGGGGAATATATATCGCCCGGTCATGCGGAGTTCCGGTAGGGGCAAGGATACCGACAAACGTGATCTTGTCATGCATATGAACCGGGTCGCCTGAGTGCACCCCGCATACCGGGTTAAACGTGTCGCCCAGGTGAAGCCCCAGCGCCTTCGCTACTGCCCAGCCTGCAACTGCCTCATGAGGAGCTTTGAACATCCGCCCTTGGCCGCCGGCATCAGGGTCGAATGAAAAACGTTTGCCGGGCCGGTATTCAAAAGATGTGAAGAAACGGTCGTCTATAGCATTGACTCTGTAGCCCGCATAAGAGTGTCCTGTTACGAATGGAATAGCATCGACCACGAGCGGGTCTTTTTTGACTTTTTCGTAATAGCTCCACTTGATCTTGCCGGGCATTTCTTCGAGGTGATACATCGCGTTCATCGCGATCTGCAGAGGTGAACCTTTAGGCCCAAGAATAGCATCGACCCCAACGCCTTCAGTAATGAAGTGATGATGGGACTGTTCCCTGAAAGAGACAACGGCTGTAAGCAGTCCTATTCCCAGGGTGATGCTTATGAGTGCCAGTATCGTCGAGAAACGGTGGCGTCGTATATTGTGCAGCAGAATATGCCAGAAGCTCATTTTGCCACCTCCGCATCGTATGCCTTGTTAATATCGGCGAACCTGACCTTTTTTTCGAACCTGTCGATCACATTCTCCTCATGGCTGACCAGAATCAGGGTGCTTCCCAGTTCGGCGCACATCGAGCGCAGTAGATCGACGACCTGCATCTTGTTCTTTGGGTCAAGTGAGCCGGTGGGCTCGTCTGCAAGCACGACCTCCGGTTTCTTTGCTAATGCTCTGGCGATCGCCACTCGCTGCTGCTCACCCAGCGACATTTCAGACGGGGTATGATTGAGACGGGAGCCTATGCCGACGTGCTCCAACAGGTCTTTTGCAACCTTGCGGTCGGCCTTTACTGAACAGAACGTCATTCCCATCAGTACGTTGTCCAGTGCAGAGTAACCCTGCAGCAGATTGAAGTTCTGAAAGACATAACCAATTCTTCTCGCGCGAAATTGATCACGCTGGGCTTCGGACATCTTCGTAACTTCTTCGCCGCATACTGTTACCTCGCCGCTGGACGGCACGAGCACTCCCGCCAGCAGGTGCAGCAGCGTAGACTTGCCCGAGCCGGACGGTCCGAATATGGCGATATGTTCGCCTTTATCCACCGACCAGTGCGGTATGTCAATTACTTTAAGAACCTCTTCCTTCGTAGAATAGTTGAGGCGCAGGTCACGCACTTCTATCATACAAATACTCCTTCAGGCACAGCTTCACCCTGCTTAGGCTGGTGTGAAGCATTACAAAACATTTGGAAAGAGTGCTATACGGGAGAAGCTCTGGAGGGAAATGAGCAGAAAAAGACAGATGCTGCGGCAGGCAAACTGTCGCAGACAAAAGTGTCTTGTATTGTGTTGCTGCATATACTGACAACAGGTGTAAACACAGCATTGCCTGTGCCCATACTCATCATCTCGCATGCAGCACAATGCGAGCTGTGAGAGACTTGATGTCCTGAAACGATTTCACAGACTGCACCTGTCGCCTGCTTTTGTGGACAAAGCTGCAGGTCGTCAGTATGAATATCGAACACGACCACAAATGCAAGCATCGCCGCAAGCAGCGTCATAGAAACCAATCTTCGATTGAGTGATTTAGATAAAGCCATAAGCTGACTATGCCATTTTATCTGACCTGACGTGTTTATGCAAAACAGGCCGGGCAGTATCTATTATTATACGCCAGCTTAGGTGTTTCGGTTCCTGCAGTAATCACTTCTCCTTACGGCGCACTTGTGGCAGATGTCGTACATTTCCAACTGATGTTCATCTATGTCATATCCGGTTTGAACGCTCAGCAGGGCACAGAGGCATCCAAATCTAAAGACTGGTAGATGGCAATTGCGAACCCGACGCTTTTCACGACGAGCAGACATTAATGCTTAACACGACTGAATGTTTAGTGGTAATAACCTGCTGCACTCACTGCGAAGTGGGTTCGCTGGTTACTTGTATAAAAAAGGTGTCTGGCAGCAATCATATATACGCCATTATTGGCGGGCTGCATTGGGCGGCTGTGCAAAAAAAAGAAATTCTTGCTGATGCAGAAAGGCTCAGGAATGTCGGTCACACTTGGGTCAATCACTGCACCGGTTCCGAGGTGCTCAAAATGCTTAGAGATGTTTTGCGTTCCAAGGTTGGAGGGCGGGAGCAGGTTTTCAAATCGAGCTTCCATCTCTGATCGACTAGCTTACTCTTCAAATTTGCTGGCTCCCCGGCGTGGACTCGAACCACGAACCCCCTGGTTAACAGCCAAGTGCTCTGCCAATTGAGCTACCGAGGAACATCGTCAACACTAAAATTATACCAAGTGACGTATTGGAGTGTCAATACTTTTTGCGTGTGTTTGGTGCCTATTGCAGAATCTTGGCATTGGAACTAAAATTATATAAGCAAGGTCATATATTTGTGGGTCGCACTGCCACTTGGCGCTGCGGCCTTGTGTTGTGCATGCACAGTGCAAAATAAATGTGAGGTCATCTACGAATGGCAGAATTATATATCGATCAGCTTTTGACTCAGATGGTTGAAAAGTCCGGCTCGGACCTGCATCTGAGATATGGTCAGCCTCCAATTATGCGAATTCATGGAAAGCTTACCCCAACCAATTTCCCAATCATCGAAAAGGTAGAAGATATAGTATTTCCGATCCTCAACGAGGAGCGCCGCAAGCGCCTTGAGGAGTTTATGGAACTTGACCTTTCCTATGAGATAGAGAACGTATCCAGATTTCGTGTAAACTGTTTTCGGCAGCGTGGTCATGTCGGAGCCGTGCTTAGAGCGATCCCAATCAAGATCAAGACGATTGACGACCTGGGTCTGCCTCAAGTGACGAAGGACATATGTCTCAGGCCGAGAGGCCTGGTATTGGTGACCGGCCCCACGGGTTCAGGTAAATCGACCAGTCTGGCAGCTATGATAAATCACATCAACGAGCGTGAGAAAGCGCATATAATTACGATTGAGGACCCGATCGAGTTTGTGCATCAGGATAAAATGTGTTCTGTCAATCAGCGCGAGTTGGAGCAGGACACTCACTCATTTGCGGAGGCCCTAAAGCATGTTTTGAGGCAGGACCCTGATGTGATTCTGGTCGGTGAGATGAGAGACCTCGAGACCATATCTCTTGCGATCACGGCAGCTGAGACCGGTCACCTTGTATTTGGGACCTTGCACACGACAGATGCTCCTCAAACAATCGACCGTGTCATCGACGTTTTTCCTCCTGAGCAGCAGTCTCAGATACGTATGCAGTTATCGGTTACCATTCAGGCCGTAATTTCTCAGCAGCTTTTACCAAGGATAGATGCCCAAGGCGGTCGAATAGCGGCATTCGAGGTGATGGTTGCGACCCCGGCTATTCGCTCACTGATACGAGAGGGCAAGACTCACCAGATATATTCGGATATTCAGGCCGGGGGTGACTTTGGAATGATCTCTCTGGATCAGTATCTTGTCGGTCTATTGAGGAGGCGCGTTGTCAACTACGACGATGCCATTTCCAAATCATCGAATCCTCGCGAACTGGAACGAATGGCCGCGAAGGCACTGCAGGGGGTGGTCAAATGAGTCGAGCGATGAACAGAGAATTTATAGACGAGATGTTGACGCTTCTGGTCGAAAGGGGTGGCTCTGACCTCCACATCAAGGCGCGCAATCATCCTTTGATGCGCATACACGGTGATCTGATACCCCAGAAACAGTATCCTGTGCTGACTCCTGATGACTCTCGCAGTCTGGCATATAGCGTAATGAACGACGTTCGGCGGGCACGTTTTGAGGAAGAGATGGAGATGGACCTTGCATATGAGATACCGAATGTCTCCAGATATCGAACGAATATTATGCAGCAGCGCGGTATGGTGAGTATGGTCCAGCGTGCGATTCCTACTAATATCATGAGTATGCAGGAACTGAACTTGCCTCCTGTCTGCCAGTATTTTGCAGAGCGTCCGAGAGGAATGGTTCTGGTAACCGGCCCGACTGGTTCCGGCAAATCCACCACTCTGGCTGCAATGATCGATTACATAAATTCAAGCAGGTCCGAGCATATAATGACTGTGGAAGACCCGGTCGAGTTTGTCCACGAGTGCAAAAAGTCGATCATCAACCAGCGCGAATTGGGCACGGACACTCTTTCATTCAACAACGCCTTGAAATATGTTCTCAGGCAGGACCCTGATGTTATCCTGGTCGGTGAGATGCGTGATCTTGAGACGATCCACCTTGCGATTACTGCTGCTGAGACCGGTCACTTGGTATTTGCGACGCTGCACACTCAGGATGCCGTTCAGACTGTAGACCGTATCATCGACGTTTTCCCAAACTATCAGCAAGCCCAGATACGAATGCAGTTGGCCAACAACTTGATAGGTGTGGTTTCCCAAACACTGCTCAAGCGGGCGGACGGCAAGGGAAGAGTTGCCGCTTTCGAGACAATGGTGAACTCGACAGCCATCCGAAACCTGATCCGGGAGGCAAAGACGTTCCAGATATCTTCCATGATACAGACCGGCGGCAGACAGGGGATGATGACGCTGGATCAATACCTCGCCGAACTGGTTAAGAGAGGAATGATCGCAAGAGAGGAAGGTTTATCACGAGCGAGCAATGTCAAAGAACTTGAGGCGATGCTGGAGGTCGGAAAATGAAGCTGAAGCAGGTAGCGGCGCAGTTATACACAATTAGAGACCACCTGAAGACGCCTGCCGATGTTGCGGCTTCGCTCAAGAAGGTAAGTGACATCGGTTATCAGGCAGTTCAGATCAGTGGAATGGGTCCCATCGACGAGTCCGAACTTGTAAAAATTCTCGACGGAGAAGGACTGGTCTGCTGTGCCACCCATGAGGATACTCAAACACTGCTCGATGATCCGAATGCAGTAATAGATCGGCTTAAAAAACTCGATTGTACATATACCGCATATCCTTATCCATCGGGTGTGGAACTGAATTCGCTTGACGATGTTAAGTCTTTTGCCGCGCGTCTTGACTCTTCAGGCAGTGTGCTGGCTGATGCCGGGATAACGCTTGCGTATCATAATCACCACATCGAGTTTCGTCGATTTGACGACGAGCTGATGTTGGATGTGATATATTCTCACACCGACAAGCGTCATCTCCAGGGCGAGATAGACACATACTGGGTTCAGTATGGCGGAGGCGACCCGGCTGCCTGGTGTCGGAAGCTGGATGGGCGTCTGCCGCTGCTTCATATGAAGGACTATGCCGTCATGCCCGATCTGACAGTTACATTTGCCGAGATAGGCAGTGGCAATTTGAACTGGCATGAGATAGTCCATACCGCGCAAGGCTCCGGCTGTCAATGGTATATCGTTGAGCAAGATGAGTGTCAGCATGATCCCTTTGAATCACTCAAAATCAGCTTTGATTACATCCGCAACAATCTTATAGAGTGAGTTTTGTGGAAGGCAACTGGGCTTTTGACATTTAAGTATGTATTATCAGTGCGAATATTGCGCATGAACAACAACAGTATGTTGATGGAAAGGAAGAACAATGAGTGGAAATGTCCGCTTGGGAATAATCGGTCTGGGGGTAATAGGCAACCATCACGCCAACTACCTGCGCGCCGGAGACGTAAAGCGCTGCGAGTTTACTGCAGTCTGTGATATCGACCCAAGCCGTATTGAGAAGTTTTCAGACCTGAAAAGGTTTACCAGCAGCGAGGAGATGATCCGTTCCGGTGAGGTCGATGCAGTTCTGATATCTACACCTCATTATTCTCATACTACCATAGGCATCGATGCTCTCGAACAGGGTCTTCATGTCCTGGTGGAAAAGCCAATTTCTGTGCATAAGGCTGATTGTGAGCGCCTGTTGGCGGCTCATAAGGACCCAAAGCAGGTCTTCGCTGTAATGTTCAACCTGCGTACCATCGGCTGGTGGAAGAAGTTAAAGTATCTTATCGACAGCGGTGAGTTGGGCGAGATTGTGCGTGTCAACTGGACTTGCACAGACTGGTTCAGGAGCGAGGCGTATTATGCCAACGGCGGTTGGCGAGGCACATGGTCCGGCGAGGGCGGCGGTGTGCTTATGAACCAGTGTCCTCACTATCTTGATCTATGGCAATATTTCTTCGGTATGCCCGAGAGCGTTCGTGCTTTCTGCAGGTTCGGCGTGCGCCATAATGTTGAGATCGAGGATGAAGTGACGGCCTATATGGAGTATGCCAACAAAGCGACTGGTGTGCTGATAACCTCCACCGGCGAGTTTCCCGGCACGAACCGTCTGGAAGTGGCGGGCGAGCAGGGCAAGGTGGTCATCGAGGGCGGCAAGTTCAGCTACACGAGAAATGAAGTTCAGACAACTCAGTTCAGCAGGACATGCCCAGCCGGTTTTGTCTTCCCGCCCATATGGAACATAGATATCCCCGTAAAGGCCGGCGGCCAGCACTCAGAGATAACGCAAAATTTTGTTGATGCAATATTGGATGGCACTCCATTGATTTCACCGGCGGAAGATGGGATCAGGTCTGTCGAGCTTGCAAATGCAATGCTCTATTCCACTCTCACCGATTCCACAGTGCGCCTGCCATTGGATAGCAAGGCGTTTGAGAAGGAACTGCAGCGTCTGATAGCCGAGTCTAAATTCGTCAAGCAGAGCACAAAAGGTGAAGTCGTAGACGCAAAAGCGTCATTCCACTAATGATCGTGAGGTGCTTGTAGGGGTGAAGCATTGGCCGAGCATTGTAGGTTGGCTTAACGCATGCTTCACCCGCTGGCCTGCATTATTTACCAGGAGTGTGAATAATGCTCTCAGAGCCTCGCATTATGCGCTTCCAACATAATCCGAGCAAGGCGTCGATGCAGGCGGATGATATGTTTCGATTGGATTTCTTGACTTTGCGCGGCAGGTTCTGTAACATTAGAATTGTAATGCATTATGATCGATCCATCCGGAGGATTATCCATACATGAGTATTTACAAACTGAGAACTGAGTTTGGCCAGCACCTCAAGTGGGTCATGCTTGGAATAGCCATTGTCTTCATAGTGGGTGCAATATTTACATTTGGTGCTATGCCCGGCGGAAAAGGCGGCAGCAGTGCTAAAGGTGGCAATGATGTAGTCGCAGTAGTCAACGGCAAAGAGATAAAGCGTGCCGATTTCGAGAATATGTGGGCAGCTACAAGCGATCAGGCAAGGAACCAGGGCATGCGTTCCGCTCTCCAGCTTGCGAATGCACGGGCAGGACTGTTTGTTCAGACGGTCCAAAGTCGTATGATACTCAGCGAAGCTGAAAAGATGGGTGTCGATATCAGTGATCGCAGGGTAAATGAGGAGATCGATGCGCAGGTTGTCAAGGCACTCAATCAGAGCCGTGAGTCCATAATGGGCAGCGAACTGACAGCCGAAGAGCGCACGCTCAATCCCAGGGAAGATTCCAAATTCAAGAAAGAACTCGCCAGTGTTGGTGGTTCCATACGCAACATTGAAGATCAGATCCGCGCAAAGATACCTGCCGATGATATTCGCGCGAAGCTGGCGTTTGAGGGCATACAGAAAAAGATTGAAAAGGGTCTCAAGCCAGTCACCGAGCAGGACATCAAAGACAGCTACAATGTCTATAAGATACGTCAAATTGCGTTTATGAAAGGTATCATGCCAGAGGACCAGTTGAAGACCCGCATCGACAAGATCATGACCGAAATTCGGGGTGGTGCGGATTTTGCAAAGATTGCAAAAGAGAATTCGCAGGGTTCCCTGATGAATAGTGATTCGGCGACCGAATACTCATTCGACACTCGCTGGTCGCTGCCCACTGAGGTAAGGGACGCTGTTGCCAAGCTGAAGCCGGGTGGTGTATCTTCGCCCATCAAGACGGACTATGGCACGTTTATCGTGAAGTTGGAGAGCATAACACCCAAGCTCCCTGCCAAGATGGACAAGAAAGCCACCAGCGACAGGCGCAAACAGATTGCTGATGACCGTAAGATGACTGGTCTGATGGCATTCCAGGCTCAGATGCAGAAGAATGAGAACGTCAAGATTAGTGATCCCGAACTGCGCGCATACTGGTTGATCGCGAAGGCGCGCACAGCGTTTACCGAGCCTGCAAAGAGTATGAAGATGACCACGGATGCCATAAGTGCGTTGAAGAAAGCGCGCACCAACAGGGTTGACAATCAGATAATCAACGCAAAACTTGCCCAGCTTCTCTATGAGAACGGCAAGACCAAGGAGGGTCTGGACATACTCTATCCGCTGGTTATGGGCGCAAATGACACGATCGACACTCCAGACCTGAGGATACTTTTGGGTGACATGCTGATGGCTCAGGCTGCAAATGAAAAACCTGAGCAGAAGGCAGCCACTACCGCCAAAGCTCTTGAGCAATATAAGACCGCGAGTGAGGTTGCGCATAACGACAGAGCTTCTCATGAGCAGTTGGTCACCAAGTTTCAGCAGCTCAAGCATCCTGAACTGGTCGCCGCCGAGCAGAAATGGTTGGCCGACTATGACCAGCGTGTCAAGGCGATGCAGGCAGAGCAGCAGAAAAATGCTCCTGAGCCGGCTAAGAAAGACTCTAAGAAATAGCAGGCAGGATAAGATAGCAATAGTGGCTGGCGGCTGTGCTGTCAGCCACTATTTTTTCCTGTTACCTATCACCAAATATGCCCGGCAAACTCTACATAGTCGCCACACCAATAGGCAATCTCGAAGATATCTCCTTCAGGGCGCTGCGCACGCTCAAAGAAGTGGATGTCATTGCTGCTGAAGACACCAGGGTCACAAAACGACTGCTGAGTCATTTTGATATCCATACCCCTCTGATCTCATATCACCAGCACAGCAAGGCCGAAAAGTCGGAGCGGATACTTGAAATGCTTCTTGGCGACAAGAATGTCGCGCTGGTCTCCGATGCAGGGACTCCAGGCATATCCGATCCCGGTCACGAGCTTATCGCGCTATGCATCGGCGA
Organism: bacterium; assembly: GCA_021371935.1. NCBI lineage: Bacteria > bacterium. The sequence continues at coordinate 159,051 of JAJFVF010000022.1, read as the reverse complement.
GGGTGTGAGTGTGGAATCTATTCCCGGCCCCACTGCAGTGATAACCGCGCTGGTTATATCCGGCCTGCCGACGGCCCACTTCGCGTTCGACGGCTTTCCACCTCGCAAGTCAGGCGAGCGCAAGGCGTTTTTTCAGGCACTGAAGCACGAAATGCGGACAATATGCCTCTATGAGTCACCTTTAAGGCTCATGAAGACACTTGAATCGATCCGCGATGAACTCGATGACAGGCAGGTCGTCATAGTCCGCGAGGCCACCAAGATGTTTGAAGAGACCTATCGCGGGACAGTGAGCGGGGCGATCGAGCACTTTACCGAGCATAAACCGCGCGGTGAGTTCGTGATTATACTCGGAGGAGCCCATGCTGTGGAGGCAGAGGAAGAACCACATGTCAGCATTGAGAGTCGGCTTACGCAATTGATGGAGTCAGGCGAGTCTGAGCGCGATGCCGTGCGGCGTGTGATGATCGAGTTCAAACTGCCAAAGCGCCAGGTCTATGCCGCTGCACTTCGGCTCAAAGCGAGTCGGGAGGGGCAAGCCTGACGTCGAAGATCACCGGCTGTTCTTCTGACTTTGTGGCCTTTTTAGGTTTATTTGCAATTGGTGTTGGGACCTTTACGATCCGTTCATCTGCCTGCACCACATCTGCTGCCATCTCGACTGGTGCACCGCCGCTTATCGCAGTCCCTGGGAAATAGTGAGCAAGTATTTGGGCATAAGTGTAGTTGTATGGCGCCGATGCGAGCCCTATCGTTCCCCTCTGGCACAGCCCTACGCCGTGACCGGCTCCTTTGCCGTTGATGACGACTTTTCCGCTGGCGTCGGTTTCTATGGAAAACATTGTGCTCTTGAGTCCCAGTGCTGCGCGTATCTTCCCGACTTTTACTGTTGTGCAGCCCGAAGTGCCGGTTATCTGCGCTTCCAGTGGCCTGCCGGTTGATCCTGTCTTTGAGATGGTTATGCTCTGCAGGCTATCTGCTTCTTTGACCCCTGCCGCGACGAGCTTTGCACCCAGCTCCTGGAGAGTATATGTCTGACCCCAGGTGATTCGTGGAATATCGTCCGGGTCGACAGCACCGCACAGATACGGGAAGTTTGTGTTCGGATGCGTCTCGAAGTAGTTGACGGTTGCACCGCCGCAGTCTGTCGAATACATGACCTCGGCAATCTTTCCGTTATAAGTCAGCACCATACCTTTCGTATCGATCACAGCCTGGCTGCATTTGGATTTTTCCGAACCGGCACCGTTGTATGTCTGACAGTGTGTGCTGTCGCATACATCGAAGCCTTGAGACATATGCTTGCGCTTATTGCTGAGAGCATACGTTCTTGCTGTGATTGCCTGCGTTCTCAGTGCCTCAGTGGGATTGGACTCACCTATCTCCGCCGGTATCACTCCAAGTAGATAGTTCTCCACATCAACGATATCAACAACAGTCATCTTTCCATTATTAACGTCGACTTCGATGCTGCCGCGATATTTCATCTCTTTCGATGCCGGGCTGCTGAGCACAAGCAGGCCATCCGGCCTGTCGCTTGCCAGGTTGATCGACGTTGCCGATATTACTGAGTCACTGCCATCCGGCTTTGCGCTGACAGTCGAGTCCGATATCTGTATTGTGACACTCTTTGCGGTAACAGTCTTATCCCTGCCGGTTATGATTATTGCACCGGATGATGAACTGACCGTAAGTGAAGCGCAGCTAAAAAATCGCGTCAAGCCAACCCGAAGCATATTGTCCGTCGCTCCGAATGATCTGGTTGACAAGACAATTCCGAGTGCAATAAGTGTAAAAATGAACTTCCTGTGCAAAGCTATCTCCAGTACCAATATAGTGTTGAATTATCTCAGAGGCTGCTTCATTCCTTTGTCTATTATTATGATGGGCAAGTAACTCAGAATTCTTAGTCAAATCGTTTGATTGTCTTGGCCTGCTGGGAGGGCGAGGCTCCCGCCGAGCCTTATTCTTCCATAAAACTGACCTGTTCCGGGTAGTGTATCATTTTGAAAGTAAACCTACTATTTCCTCGACTGTCCAAACATGGTCGGCTATGCCTACTGCCATTGCAGGTGTTCTCGGATATGGATTAGCCAATGACTTATGAGGACGGGCAAAGTTATAATGCATGAAATAAAGGGCTATGGCTGCTTCATGGTTCTCTATCTTCTTCGAGAATGCGTTAGTTAGGCGTGTGAACCTCCGCATAGACATCCGCATAGTAAGGTTTTGACGCTCAACATAGGAAGTTGAAATATGATCGATCTTTGGGTTTCCCTGAATGACTTTAATTTCAGTTCCGGTGCATTCCGCTGGGCTGTATCGGGCTTCGCTTTGTCGCTCATTGCCGTATAGCTTAACCAGCATAGCATAATCTACATTACCAGCAAAGGCACTCTCCACGGCGTCAAGATAGACCTTATGGCCGTCTGTGGTCAACTGTATGTGTTTTGTTGTGAGCCGTTCTGCAAGATCATTAAGGAAAGCTGAGGCGCATTCGGCGTTTCTGAGACCTACAAACCAAGCGGGAATCAATTTTGTATCAGCATCTATCGCCGTCCAAGTCCATACGTCACCATAGCCAAACTCGCCTTGATGTTCTTCTGGAACGTTCTTCTGCTTGGAATAGCAGAAAGACCATATCTCATCACACTGAATCCGTTTGCAGGGAAGTTTCCACATAGTATTGTTGTGGTATTCAGCACAGGCAGCACCCAATTCGGTTAAGAGTTTAACCACGGTATTGATCGCGCTGCCGGTCATACGCGCTGTGCTTCGGATAGAATTACCCTCGCAAAGAGCTTTTACTATCTGAGCCTGCCGTTCTGAATTCAGCTTATTCACTATGTGTCACCTCGCTTCAAACTGACTATATTATATCCTAACGCTCAAGCATTGTCAATAGGAATTTGCATTTGTTTCTTGTGGGAATGGATGCCCTCTCTCAAAAAAAACGAGAGAGGGCATTAGTGCTAGTAGCGCTTAATTCGGATTTTGAACGCTTTTAGACCATATGCACTCGCATAAAGCCGTTTACCATTACGCGTGGTAATCCAGCGCACAAAGATGTATTCTTCGGCCAATGTTATCACCTCCTCCTAAACAAGGGTTGATTTTCTGGCCGAAGTGAGGTATCATCACAGTGTGTACAGAGTGATTCACTCACTCAGCCAGAAGGCTAGGTAGTTTATACTACCTAACTTTGGTGGAGCGCAGGGGAGTCGAACCCCTCACCAGAAGGATCAAAGGCCCCAGGTGGCCCCGAGCGCGCCCCACATTCCTGTTTATGCGAAGTATAGCCGTCAGCTATACTTCGCATTTATTTTCACAGCGTCAACGGTTTACTAAATCCCATGTATCTCCACCTACTAACTTAAATTTAGTGCTTCGCTTTAACGTTCCCGATAACATTGCTTCAGGTCGCTTAGCATTTGAACGAAATCCTGTTTCTTTTAGAGCTGATAGTATTTCTCTAACATGCATAGGCCGCCCTTTTTCCTTGAGTATACGTTCGCTACCCTTGAGTGCTCCTTCTTTGTTTAATCGAATTGCTGACTGTTTTTGTGTTATTGACTTGTATTCCTGTTGGTTTACTAATGCGTACGTTCCTGGTGCAACCCGTGCAAAATTCTGATTGCGTTCTAGAATAACAGTGATAGAGCGTGTGGGAGCTTGTGATTTTAGTCGAATGCCACCGTCGTAAATCGCTGAAGCTAATTCGGCAATTTTCATCGGTCGTTTTGCTTGTAAAAGAACAGTGGTACATGCTTCAACAACTGTCAAGCCAACAAAATTGTTTTTCTCAACCGATTCGGACGGGATGAGTTGAGGTTCGATTTGTTGATTAGTTGTAGTTTTGAACTCAGACAGTAGAATATCTGCGGCCTCAATCTTCTTTTCGATTTCCGCCTGCTTATTAACAAAGTCTTGGATTTGCAACAAGATTTGGTCTCTATCATGCTGTAGAGCGGATTTATGCAGTCTTAGTTGCGCTTCGAGGGAATCGTTGCTCATATCAAAAACCTCCACGCCCATATGCTGCATGCAGTATAGCACAAGTAAACCATGCATGCAAGGTTGATCGAGAAACTTTTTTTTAAACTCGTATTAGTTGCATAGGGGAAATTTGGCGGGTGATTGTTGAAAGAGATTATGACTTACTCCAACGCGCACGCGCAGCCTTCTGCGCAATTTCTTTGCGTTGTTCTGGAGTTAGTTTTGCGGCGCGGACTTTGCCGCCTTTAAGCCCGCCTCTGTGTCCTGACGCCTTGGGATCGTCAAAGCCTTTCTTGGGTTTCGGCTCTTTTGAGGCAGGCTCAATTTCTCCGGTAGCTTCTTGCACTACCCGGAAAGCATTAACAGCGAAGTCGTGTTCTTTTTTCTTCCGCTTTTCCATACTTTGAGCTTACCACATCGCTCAAGCATCGTCAACCTTAGCGGGATTCAAAATGATACACTACCCTGTTCCGTGATTCCTTGACCTTCCGCCGGTTCGCCGGTATAATAGAAAAGTAGTTATCATATGTAAGGCCCCTGCTCGAGTGCCAGGGGCTTTGCGGCATGTACCGGGGGATAGTTGTGCGTGTATTAGTGACCGGCGCCTGCGGGATGCTGGGAAGGCTGGTGTGCGAGGGTCTCAAAAAGGAGAACCATGACATCATACCGACCGACGTCATCGATGGATGCGAGATGCTGGACATTTCGGATACAAATGCAGTGTTCGAGATAATTAACCGTGTGAAGCCCGAGATGGTGATCCACTGTGCCGCGATGACCGATGTCGATGGCTGTGAGCGCGAACCGGACAAGGCATTCAAGATCAACGCTGTGGGCACATGGAACCTGGCGTGCGCATGCGCATCGATAGGCTGCGCAATCGCGTATGTGTGCACGGACTATGTCTTTAACGGCGAGAAGGGCGAAGCCTACACCGAGTTTGACCCGGTCAATCCGATCAGCGCATATGGCGCAAGCAAACTCGGCGGCGAGATGGCAGTGCGCGAACTTTGCCCAAAGCATTATGTGGTGCGCACATCATGGGTCTTTGCGCCGCACGGCAAGAACTTCCCTCTTTCGATTTTGAATGCTGCACAGAAAAACAAGCAATTGCGGATAGTGGCCGATCAAGTCGGCTGCCCGACATATGCAAAAGACCTTGCGCAGTTCCTTATATCTTTGGTGGGTTCACCTCTATATGGAGTGTACCATTACACCAACGCGGGCAGTTGCTCGTGGTATGAGTTTGCAAAAGAGATACTAAAAAAAGCGGGTATGACTGATGTCGAGGTCATCCCAATCAAATCTGAAGACTGGCCCACGCCCACAAAGCGTCCCAAGTATTCCGTCCTGAGGCACTACAAGATGGAACTGCTGGGGCGCGACAATGCAAGGTCGTGGCAGGACGCGGTATCGGAGTTTGTACGAGAATGGAATATAGCAAAACAGTAAATCTTCCCAAAACATCATTCCCGATGAAGGCCGACCTGGCGAACAGGGAGCCTTTGATCCAGAAGTTGTGGGAGGAAAAAGATATATATAAGCAGTTGTCTGAGCGTGATGCACCCAACGGTACCTTCATACTCCACGACGGCCCGCCGTACTCCAACGGCGATATCCATATGGGTCATGCGCTCAACAGGGCTTTGAAGGACTTTATTCTCAAGTATAAAGCGCTCAAGGGTTACCGTGTTCCATTCACTCCAGGTTGGGACAACCACGGTCTGCCGATAGAGAACAAGGTCTCCGGAGAGTTTCACAAAAAGCATCTGACTCCCACGAAGCTCGAAATGCGCAAGGCATGCCGCGAGTATGCAGAAAAATGGGTCAATATACAGCGCGACCAGATCAGGCGCCTGGGATGCATCGGTGACTGGGACAATCCATATCTGACTATGAGCCGCGAGTATGAAGCGACGATCATCAAGGTTTTCGGCGAGCTGGTGGAGCAGGGCTATATATATCGCGGTCTCAAGCCGATCCACTGGTGCATACATGATGAGACCGCTCTTGCCGAGGCCGAGATAGAGTATGCCGATCATACTTCGGCGTCTATATTCGTGCGCTTCCCGTTGGTCAAAGACCCGAATGGTCTCTTTGATGGTAAGCCTGCCGCCAATTCATATACGATCATATGGACCACCACCCCATGGACGATCCCTGCGAATATGGCCGTGGCAGTGCATCCCGATTACGATTATGCTTTTGTGGATGTCGATGGCGACAGATATGTGATAGCAGCCGAACTGGTCGGCGCGACCATGCACGCCATAGGCAAAGATAATTACTGTGTCGCCAAGACAGTCAAGGGCGCCGAGCTTGAGGGCATGATCTTCAAGCATCCTATATTCGACCGTGATTCGATGCTCGTCCATGCAAGTTACGTGACCTTGGACGACGGCACGGGAGTCGTGCATACTGCTCCCGGCCATGGCCGTGAAGACTTTGAGACCGGCCAGCGCTACGGCCTGACACCTCTGAACCCGGTGGATGACCGGGGCTATTACACCAAAGAAGCTGGCGAGTTCGAGGGGCTTCATATAATCCGCGAGGGCAACAAAGCTGTTTTGGATAAGCTCACCGAGGTAGGCAATCTGCTTGCGAGCAGTGAGATAACTCACAGCTATCCGCACTGCTGGAGATGTCACAAGCCGGTAGTCTTCCGTACGACTGAGCAGTGGTTTATGGCGCTGGATCACAATGACCTGCGAGAGCGGATCCTCAAGGAGATTGAAAAGGTCAAATGCTTCCCGACTGAGGGGCGTAACAGATTTTATTCAATGATCTCGACATCTCCAGACTGGTGTCTTTCCCGCCAGAGGTCATGGGGAGTAGGCATTCCGGTAATATTCTGCAAAGCGTGCCGCGAGCCTGTCATGAGCAAGGATATGATAGACCGTGTCTATGAAGACGCTTTTGTGAACGGGTCAGATTCGTGGTTCGAAAAAGAAGCAAAAGAGTTTCTTGCAGATGGTTTTGTCTGTCCTGCGTGCGGGGGCAAGGAGTTTGTTAAGGAAACCGATGTACTGGATGTATGGTTTGATTCGGGGTCGAGCTGCAGGGCTGTCACGGAGCGTCTGTATGGCACGTATAAGGCCGACACATATCTGGAAGGCTCGGACCAGCATCGCGGCTGGTTTAATAAGTCGATAATAATAAGCACGGCGACAAGGGGTGAAGCACCTTTCAAGGATTTGGTGACTCACGGCTATATACTGGATGCCGAAGGCAAGAAGATGAGCAAATCCGGCGGCAATGCGATCTCGCCCAAGCAGGCGATCAAAAATATAGGCGCGGACGTGCTCAGGCTGTATATGTCTTCACTGAATTACTTTGAGGATGTGCGCTTCGGCCAGGAGATGTTTACCCGTGCCATAGACGCATATAGACGAATCAGGAACACATTCAGATACATGCTCGGCAACACAAGCGATTTTGATCCTGCCAAGGACAAAGTAGATTATGCGGATATGCTTGAGATAGACCGCTACATGCTGCACAGGACTGCCGAGTTGATCGCGCAGGTTTCGGACTTTTATGAGGCCAATGAGTTCCATAAGGTCTATCATGCGGTGCATAATTTCTGCGCGGTGGATTTGAGCAGCCTATATTTGGATATCCTGAAGGATAGACTATATGCCTCCGCGCAAAGCTCTCATGAGAGACGTTCGGCTCAGACGGCATTGTATGAGATTCTTTCGGCGCTCACACGTCTGCTTGCGCCGATAATCTCGCACACAGCCGAGGAGGCGTGGCAGGAGATGCCGGGAGATAAGGCGGAGTCTGTGCTGTTCTCGGAGTTTCCAAAGGCTCACCCGGAGTGGGTTGACGAAGGACTTGCCTCGCGTTGGGTGAAGATATTGGAAGTAAGGGACAAGGTGCTGCTGACGCTTGAAGAGGCTCGTCAGAGTGGTAAGATAGGCAAACCGCTTGAGTCTCGCGTAAAGCTCAACGCGCCTGATGATCTATATGCATTTCTGAGTGACTATGTCTCTGATCTGCCATCGATATTTATCGTATCGCAGGTCGATCTAGTCAAAGAGAATGGCGAGGAACTGACAGTCGAGGTGCAGCCGCCCATAGGCAAAAAGTGCGAGCGCTGCTGGCTGGTGCTAGAGTCTGTCGGCAGCCACAGCGATCATCCTGGTCTTTGTGACCGCTGCTATGAGGCGATCTCCTAACAGATCGGAGAGATGACGATGGAGCATAAACTGGACTTGCAGAAGTATAAGAAGCTCCTGCTCGATGAGCGGGAGCGAATATTGCTCGAGCACCGTGCTCTTAGCGCCAGTGCAGCCGAAGAAGGCTATGAATTGGCTGATTATGACAATCATCCTGCGGACGCCGCAAGTGACACATATGAGCGCACCAAGGACTATGCTATCGACGAGAGTTTCAAGGCAATTCTTGAAAAAATAAGCGATGCCTTGAGAAAGATAGAAGACGGGACATACGGCAAGTGCGACCGATGCGGCGGCGACATAAACCCTAACCGGCTCAGGGCGATCCCATACGCGACGCTTTGCATCGAATGTCAGGCATCACTCGAGAGAAGGTAATTTGGCCAAACGAAAGACCATAGTGTTTTATCTGACTGCGTGTGTCACTGTTGTTGTAGACCAGGTCACAAAGCTGCTTGCGCGCCATTTTCTCACATCCGACGTTGCCGTCACTATCATTCCCGGCTTAATCAATTTGGATTTAACATATAATCGCGGCGGCGCATTCGGCATACTGCCGAACTGGGCGCCGCTGTTTATCATTGCAGCTCTTGTCGCCATATATGCTATGGTACGCCTTGGCGGAAATGGGTCAGCCTCGAAGAGTCTGGTAATAGGTCTGGGGCTGCTGATGGGTGGAGCGGTCGGCAATCTGATCGACAGAATCGCTTTTGCTTCCAAGGGAGTTACCGACTTTATCAGCATATATGTCATCTTTGGAGGCCAGGCGCACGCTTGGCCGACATTCAACTTCGCCGATGTGGCAATAGTTCTGGGAGCGATTTTCCTGTTCTATCACGTATATATTGTAGAAAAGCAATCCAGCAACCCATAACCCATTATGCACTCAACACTCTTTACAATATTTGGTCTTCCCATTCGAGCCTACGGTCTGATGATGGTCGTGGGTTTCTGTGTTGGTTTGTGGCGAGCCGTGCGTGTCGCAAAGAGACGCGATATTGATGCAGACCGCGTCTATGACCTTGCTCTTGTCGTGCTCCTGAGCGGGATCATAGGTTCACGTCTGGTATATATCCTTCTGAACTCCCAGACAGAGAGCTTCAGCCGGTTTTTTGCGGTATGGGAGGGCGGCCTGAGCTTTCACGGCGGCGTAATTTTTGCACTGCTGGCGGGATATATATATACCAGGCGCACTAAACTTTCATATTTGCAGATGGCTGACCTGTTCGCACCTTCTGTAGCCATTGCTTATGCATTCACACGCGTCGGCTGCTTCCTCAATGGCTGCTGCTATGGCTGTCCGACCAGCCTGCCCTGGGGTGTGCGGTTTCTGGAAAACGGCACACTCACACCCCCGTCTCATCCCACTCAGATATATGCGACCATAGCTAACCTGATCATATTCGCGATCCTCACCCGTCTGGAAAATCTCAAGCGCGCAAATGGTTTTGTTTTTGTGAGCTACCTCGGGCTGTACGGCATTTACAGGTTCCTGGTGGAGTTTCTCAGGAATGGATATTCCGCTCAGGAATGGATATGCGGGCTCACTCAGGCTCAGTGGGTCAGTATTGTGATGATTGTCGCATCACTGGCAGTCATACTTACTGTATACCGCCGTCCATCCTCAAAGTAAAAAAACTCCAGTATTTTCCTCAATCAAGTTATCAAGCTCAGCTATTTGGGTAATACTACTTTCGTATTTGCGTTTGCAGTTGGAGGTAGTAATGGCGAAAAATCGTATAGTCGTTATAGGCGGAGTAGCCTGCGGACCCAAAGCGGCGGCACGAGCGCGCAGGCGCGATCCGCATGCAGATATCACCATAATCGAGCGTGGGGAACTGCTCTCGTACGCCGGATGCGGGCTGCCGTATTATATCGAGGGCAAGATTGAGACAGCCGACGAACTGATGAGCGCTGGCGCGGGTGTGATCCGCGATGCCGCATTTTTCAAGAACGTGAAGGCGATAGATGTGATGAACCGCACCCTTGCCGAGCGTATAGATCGAAAGAAAAAGGTGGTCGAGGTCATATCTGTTGAGACCGGCGTCAAGAGTGAGGTCGCCTACGACAAACTTGTCCTTGCGACGGGAGCGGACTCCGTAATGCCGCCGTTTGCCGGGATCGATCTAAAAGGGGTATTCAGACTCAATCATCCGACAGACGCCGAGGACATCAAGAAATGGGTCACATGTGGCTGCAATAGTGCTGTGATTATCGGCGCAGGGCTGATAGGCATGGAAGTCGCCGAGGCTCTGACCTCGAACGGCATATCGGTGACCATGATCGAGATGATGGACACGCTGGTCCCAGTGTTTCTGGACCCGGAGCTTTCCGCTCACCTCGAAAAGCATATTAAAGGCAAAGGCGTCAATGTGATGACCGGCACCAAAGTGCTCGCACTCGAAGGCGATGACACCGGCCAGGTGAGCCGTGTTATTACCGATAAGGGCGAAGTCGACACGCAGATGGTCCTTGTTGCCATAGGCGTCCGTCCCAATATAACGCTGGCAAAAGATGCCGGACTTGAGATCGGTGAGACAGGCGCGATCAAAGTTAATGAACATCTGCAGACCAATGATCCCAATATATATGCCGGCGGCGACTGTGCCCAGGTCTGGAATCGTATTACGGGTAAACCGGCGTATGTGCCGCTTGGCTCCACTGCCAATAAGCACGGCAGGATCATAGGCGACAACATCACCGGCGGCAACTCGACGTTTGACGGTGTTTTGGGCACGGTGATATTTAAGGCTTTCGACTTCAATGTAGGCCGTGTCGGGCTTTCTGAAAAGGACTGCATAAAGATGGGTCTGCCGTATGTGACTGCTCTTACGCCGGGACCTGACCGCGCTCACTATTATCCCACATCGCGCCCGATGATCCTGAAGCTCATCGCCGACCCGAAGTCTGGTAAAGTATTGGGCATGCAGGCGGTCGGGACGGGCGATGTAGCCAAGAGGGTGGATGTCACTGCGACCCTGCTCTCTTTCGGCGGGACCTATCGAGATGTATCGGAGCTTGACCTGGCATATGCGCCTCCATTTTCATCCGCGGTCGATATACTCCAGCATGCCGCCAACGTGATAGACAACAAGATAAATGACCTTGCCCACTCCATCACGCCTATGCAGGTCAAGAATATGATCGACGGGGGCAGGGATTTCATATGGCTGGATGTGCGTGGACCGAAAGAAGTGGAAACGCTGAGTTTGAAAAACCCGAGAGTTGTCAATATACCTTTAGGTAAACTTCGTGCGAGGTCCGGCGAATTGCCCAAGGACGCTGAGATCGTGACGTTCTGCAAGGTCAGCATTCGAGGTTATGAGGCTCAGAGAATTCTCGATGGCGAGGGTTTCAAGAATGTCAAATTTATGGACGGCGGCGTTTCGGCCTGGCCGTACTCTCTGGAAGTTTAGTAAACAAGATAGGAGAATGTTATGGAAGAAGAAATGGAAAATGTCTGCAAACACCCACTTATAGGTGATTCCGCCCCCGAATGGGAAGCAATAACGACTCATGGCCAACTCAAACTCTCGGATTTTGCGGGCAAATGGGTAGTGCTGTTCTCGCATCCGTCGGATTTCACGCCAGTGTGCACCACTGAGTTTGTCGCATTTGCTCAAAAGAACGATGAGTTCAAAAAGCGAAATGTCCAGCTCATCGGCCTGTCTATCGACAGCGTCTTTTCGCATGTGGCCTGGACTCGGAATATAAAGGACAAGCTGGGGGTGGATATCCCGTTTCCGGTGATTGCCGATCTTGATATGAAGGTGGCGCAGGCTTATGGAATGCTGCAGGGACCTTCATCTACCACGTCGACCGTGAGGACTGTTTTTGTAATAGACGACAAAGGCATTATGCGGGCGATGCTTTATTACCCTATGTCCAACGGGCGCAATATAGACGAGATACTGCGGCTCGTGGATGCTCTGCAGACGACGGACAAATACGGCGTAGCGACCCCTGCAAACTGGAAACCGGGTGATAAAGTGGTAGTTCCTCCTCCAACGACCTCAGAGGGAGCCGAAAAGCGCACTTCCGAGGGCTACGAATGCATAGATTGGTATCTATGCAAGAAGGAACTCTAGCCCCAAATACTCAATATAAAATATGAAATAAAAATATGTCGCCCCGGTCTCCGGGGCATTTTTACAGGTCAGTAAGTTGTCGTCAAATAAGCTTCCCCGTGAGTTCTATCTTCAGGATACAGTGACTGTTGCGCGCGCATGCCTTGGCAAAGTGCTTGTGCATGTCACGGACGAGGGTATTATGTCTGGTCGAATAGTCGAGACCGAGGCATATTTGTGCAACGATCCGGCATGTCATGCGTCCAGAGGTATGACCAAACGCAACGCTGCTATGTTCGGCGAGCCTGGTCATGCGTATGTTTACTTCACCTATGGTTTTCACTACTGTATGAACTTCGTGACCCAGCCGAAAGGGACAGGTGAGGCTGTTTTGATCAGAGCGCTGGTGCCACTTGAGGGTATCGAGCTGATGATGCGCAATCGAGGTAAAGACAATCCTCATGATCTGTGCAGCGGTCCCGGCAAGCTGACCCAGGCTATGGAGATCGGTCCGGAACTCAATTGTGAGGATCTGCTCGGTGATAAGTTTTATGTGCTGGATGACGGCGCTGATGTCGGGCGGATCATTGTCCGTCCTCGCATAGGCATCAAGCATGCGATCCATGAGCAATGGCGGTTCTACCCGGCAGACTACCTGGAGTGGGCGTCGAAGAAGTAATGGAGAGCCCGACCTGATTTAGTATTGAGTATGTTGTATTGATTATTTAACGGTTCGATAATCATTTAAGCCCGCATGCAGACAGGAGTGATGCGTCGGAGAGTATGTCCTGCGTGGAGCCTATTGCAGCAATTGTGCCCTCGGACATAACGATTGCGCGTGTGCAAACCGTTTTTGCAAAGCGCAAGTCATGCGTAGATATCAGTTTCGTGCAGTCGAGTGCATCCAGCAGTTTGGCTAGCAGTCTTGCACCGCGTGGGTCAAGCCCTGCGCTCGGTTCATCCATTAGTAGAATTTCAGGTTTGCATGCGATTGCCGATGCTATGGCGGCTCTCTTTTTCTCACCCAGACTCATACTGTGCGTCTGACGTTCTTCAAAGCCCTTGAGCCCAACAGCCTCAAGACTCCGCGAGACAATCCCATCTATCTCATCACCATGTGCACCGAAATTTCTCGGTCCGAAAGCGATATCGTCTGCCAGGATGGGCGAAAACAACTGGTCGTTCGGGTCCTGAAACACCAACTGCGCCTTAGCGCGCACCTTACTCAGAGACTTACTATTGACCGGCATGCCCGCAATCTCGATCTCTCCGGTGCCGCCCAGAACGCCGACCAGTGCAAGCAACAGCGTGCTTTTGCCCGCACCGTTGGCTCCCAATATTGCGACCGACTCACCCTGCTCGATCTCAAATGAGATATCTTCAATGCCTTTTCTGCCGTCGGGATAATTTACGCTGAGGCTGCGGACCGATATTGCGCTCGAACTCATATCGCCACCACCGACATAAGAACATATACCAGGGTGATCGCGAGTGGGGCATAGGCGGCCGCGTGTGGAGCCAACATGATGGAATGCGGCAGTCGGCCGTCAAAACCCCTGCATTCCATAGCAGTCGCGACCCTTTCCGCGCGTGAGAATGATCGCACCATCAGGCTTGCGATGAGCACAGCGATATCTCCTAGCTGGGCTATGCGACTCTTTCTATCTCCGCCTCGCAGCACGCGGGCTGTATTCATCCTAAGCGCCTCGTGATGTACGATCTCGAACCATCGAAATATCTGACCGGCGACCGCAGTAAATAGCGCCGGGACTCTGATATATTCCAGCGCCCTGCAGACATTCACATGGCCGGTTGTCTGAAACAGCGCCGATGAACATACAAATACAAGCAGGCATTTGACAATGAACATTCCCATTCGGTCGAATTCGGCTGATGCTATTGACATGCCCGATAATATCGACAACACCATAAGCCCCGCTATGAGTGATATGACAGCAAACAGCCCGACGATCCACCTTCTCCAAGAGAGGGATGATGCGACTGCAAGGGCTATAATCGGCAATCCGATCATCAATAATTGTGTGGGGTGGGGTACTGCCGCCGCCGCTATTATCAGTACCATTGCGCAATAGACACGCACATACGGATGAATCTGTGCGATCCAGTTTGACTTCTTTATTTGCTCTTGCATACAGCAAAAACCTGGTCGTCAGGCAGTTTCCAAACTCTCAGAGATGCCTCATCTTCACCGACTTCGTTATACCATTCCAACGATTTCGGACCGATACTATCCGTCGGAGTGAGTACAACCGCTGTACCAGTCTGAGTGTTTTTAAAGATGACCTTGACGATTTCATCGCTTATGATGTGCTTTATATTTGTCTTACCCATGGTCGCGCCGGTGGCGAGTTGTATTCCGTCGATCATGCAGGAGACAGGCGGCTTTCCTGGGCAGTGAACTTCCACATTGATCCCGAAATGATCGTTTATATTCAATGCCTTGACGGCATAATTGCCCATTTTCATCCCAATCACCAGGTTCGGTCCCATGTGGCCGTGGAACCTTTTTGCAAGGTCAAGATCAGTAAACTCTTTCATTATTCTCCTCTGTAGTATTAGTAGGCAGTCGCTAGTACACAGCAAACTGTAGAGTATGTTTTTGGAATAGTTTTTATTGGACGTGGAGGCGACGACCAGAATCGAACTGGTGATAGCGATTTTGCAGACCGCTGCCTTAGCCACTTGGCTACGTCGCCTCAATATGGAGCGGGAGACGGGATTCGAACCCGCGACATTCAGCTTGGGAAGCTGACGCTCTACCACTGAACTACTCCCGCATATCTGAGGTCAAATTTTATCAGTTCAAATGGCAGGCATTGCCGGACTTACAATGCCCCGTCTAACAACGGTATTTTAACAGTCCGTAAGTTTGCTGTCAAGTGAAATCTTGCCGATCACTCGACAATTGCACCATGACACTTTGCAAAATAGACTGTCTGGGTTATATCCATTCGTGTGCCCTTGATATTTGCGTCAATCAGGTTTATACCAGGCATCGCTGCGCCGCGCAGGTCGGCATCAATCAGCTTGGCTTTGTTCATATTGGCTCTGGTCAGGTCGGCATTGCGCAGGTCGACTTTTGTGAGGTCTGCACTGTAGAAATCAGCTTCAGTGAAGTTAATGGCTTGCAGATCAAGACCGTGCAGGTCCTGAAAGCGCATATTCACCCAAGACCAGTTACCGCCGCTTATTGAGATACCGTCGAGCCTTGTGTCAATGAATGTGGAACCGAGCATACTACAGTCTTTGAAGTCGGACATGAATAGATCGGCTCCGGTAAATGTACATCCTGCAAATGAGCAGTCGGAGATGACGGATGAGTTGAGTTTTGCGCGTGTGAAGTCACATTCTTCAAACCGGCACCCTGTCATGTTGGCCTCACCCAGGCGTGCATCGACAAATTTGCAGTGGACAAATGTGCATCTGACAAAATTGGACTCAGATAGGTCCATCTCATCAAACGACTCGTCCAGATATTCCTTTTCAGTCGGGTCAAATTGTTCCTTTTTGGTCATCGATCATATTCTTAGCCGCTTCGTCTTCGCCCAGCGCTTTCAAGATAGTCTTCGGGCACGTATCCGTCAATTATGGCTGCCGCGCTGGATGTTCCTATCCTGCTCGCGCCCGCATCCAGCATCTCCATAGCTTGTTCTGTTGTGCGAATTCCCCCTGCGGCCTTGACGCCGATATCCGATCCTACCACATGGCGTATCAGCCGTATATCCTCCACAGTCGCTCCACCGGGAGCGGTGCCTGTCGATGTCTTGACGAAGTCGCCGCCTGCCTCGCGAATAATTTCGCAGGCAATCTTTTTCTCGTCGTCGGCCAGGTAGTATGCTTCAATGATGAATTTGAGGACGGTTCGCTTTGCGTCCTGGGTCATGCCGGTCATTCGGGAGGTGTCTACAAGCTCTCTGATTTCGCTCTCGACTATATTGCGCTCACCTGATTTGAGCGCACCTATGTTGATTACGATGTCCAGTTCATTGGCTCCGTTGGTGATGGCTGTCCGAGCCTCATATACTTTCACCGACCTGCCGCTTGCGCCGAACGGGAATCCGATTACAGTGGCGATCTTGACATCAGTTTCAGCCATAGCTCGTCGGACTACAGGCAGCCAAAATGGAAAGACCACGACCGATGCGACGTGATAGTGTGCCGCTTCCTCGCAAAACCGGACAATATCCTCGCGAGTGGCGGTTGGCCTGAGCAGAGTAGAATCCATCAGCTTGGCAAACTGTTCTTTCGAGAACATATAATCACCTCAATCCTGAGATAACAGGCAACAGGTCACAGGTCACGGTTTTACTGCCACCTGTTGCCTAACACCTGTCCCCTAACTCGTTCCCTTTTTTAGCTCTTTGACAAAATCTCCGGTTCGCTCTATTGCTTCAGCCGAGTCAGCGCTTTTGTCTACGATACTCACCAGCGCGCTCCCGACCACTGCCCCGTCAGCAAATTCGGTCACCTGCCGCACATGTTCGGGCTTGGATATGCCGAAACCAATCACGACAGGCAGTCCTGACGCCGACTTAATCGTGTTTACCAACTGCTTCAAGTCAGCGGGCACACTGCTTCTTGCGCCGGTGACGCCGGTCCTCGATACGCAATATATAAACCCGCTTGCCATGTTCGCCGTAAGGGCTATTCTCTCCTTCGTGCTGGTAGGTGCAAGGAGAAATATAGTCGCAATCCGTGCCGAATCTGAAGCCGATTTCCATTCTGACGCCTCTTCGACAGGCAGATCGACCATAATCACTCCATCAGCCCCAGCGGATGCCGCATCATCAGCGAATTTCTTAATGCCGTATTTCTGCACCGGGTTATAATAAGTCATCAGCACTATGGGTTTGTCACACAACGCCCTTATGGAGCGCACATTATCGAATATACCCTTCACGCTCGCGCCGGCCTGCAGCGCCCTGAAACTTGCCGATTGGATAGTCGGACCATCCGCCAGCGGGTCTGAGAACGGAATACCGATCTCGACTATATCCGCTCCCGACTCGAATATTTTCAGTGTAAGGTCTTTGGTCGTCTCAAAGTCCGGGTCACCTCCGGTTATGAAGCATACCAGCGCCTTATCTCCGCGGTCTTTGAGCTCTACGAATTTTGCATCTATTCTATTCATTCCAATATGCCCTCCGTCCCAAGCTGCTTGGCTACTGTATGCACGTCCTTATCGCCTCTGCCGGATAAGCATATCACCACTGTTTCATTCTTACCCAGACTGGGAGCCAACTTCCTGACATGTGCAATCGCATGCGAAGATTCCAGCGCGGGAATTATACCTTCTGTTTCCGAAAGAAACTGGAATGCTTCCAGAGCCTCGGCGTCTGTGGCGTTTGTATATTCCGCCCGCCCCGAGTCTTTGAAATAGCTGTGTTCCGGCCCGACCCCAGGATAATCCAGCCCTGCCGAGATGCTGTGAGTGAGCTGGACCTGGCCGTCCTCATCCTGCAATAAATAGCTCATCGAGCCATGCAGCACGCCCGGCGATCCCAGACCCAATGTCGAGCAGTGGCGAGGTGTATTAATCCCTTCACCGGCAGCTTCAACGCCTATCATCTTGACCGACTCATCTTTTGCGAACGGATAAAACATCCCCATAGCGTTGCTGCCCCCGCCGACACATGCGACCAGGTAATCAGGGAGCCTGCCTTCTTTTTCGATGTGCTGCCTGCGGGTCTCTCGGCCTATTACAGACTGGAAATCGCGCACCATCATAGGGTAGGGGTGCGGCCCGACCACCGAGCCTATAATGTAATGCGTATCGTTGACATTTGTGACCCAGTCGCGGATTGCCTCGCTGGTAGCGTCCTTAAGGGTCTGAGTGCCGCTGGTGACCGGGATTACCTCAGCCCCTAATAACCTCATTCTAAAGACATTCAAGGCCTGCCTTTCCATGTCCTCAACACCCATGTAGACGTGACACTTGAGGCCAAAAAGCGCACATGCAGTAGCTGTTGCGACACCATGCTGACCTGCGCCTGTCTCAGCGATGACCCTGGGTTTACCCATCCGCTTTGCAAGCAAAATTTGACCCATCACATTATTGAGCTTGTGCGCACCGGTGTGACATAGGTCTTCGCGCTTGAGATATATCTTTGCGCCAGCGAGTTTCTCTGTCATCCTTTTGGCGAAGTATAGTGGTGTGGGTCTGCCCACATACTCCTTGAAATAATAGTCCAACTCTTCGTTAAATTCTTTATCATCTTTATACCGACTGTAAGTCTCCATAAGCTCGTCCAAAGCCGGCATCAGAATTTCAGGGACGTATCGCCCGCCATACATTCCGAAGTGGCCGCGAGCATCAGGAAGCGTTGTCTGCTGCTCTGACATTTTCAATTAACTCCTTTACCTTATTGTGATCCTTCTTGCCGGGGCATATCTCCACCCCACTCGATATATCCACTGCATACGGCTTAACTGTCTTGATTGCATCTGCTATGTTTTCGGGCTCCAGCCCACCTGAGAGAATGATGGGTTTGCCGAGTGATTTTGCGCGGACTGCAAGCTCCCAGTCGAATGTCTCTCCGGTGCCTCCTGGTTGCCCTTTCTTGTATGTATCAAGCAAGTAATAGGCGGCGTGCGAGTGACTTGCAAGGTCGTTGATGCTGGATTCATCCCTCACACGCGCAACACGTATCACCCGACCCGCACCGATCTTCCGTGCAAAGTCTTCACTTTGATCGCCGTGAAGCTGAGCGTAGTCCAAGCTGCACTCGTCCATAATCTGCATCACTTCGTCGGATTCTTCAGTGAAGACCCCGACAGTTCTGATGGTTTGATGGTTTGATGGTTTGATGGTATTCAAGATATCAGCTACCGTGGACACGCCTACATGCCTTGGGCTGTCTGCAAAGATAAAACCCAGCATATCCGCACCAGACTCCACTGCCGCTATGGCGTCCTCAATATTAGTGATCCCACAGATTTTGGCCAGTGTCATCCAATCAACTCCCGCAGTTTTGCCTCGATGTCATCTTCACGCACAAGGGCTTCACCTATCAGCACCGCGTCCACTCCAATCGAGCCTAGTCTGGTCAGGTCATCGTGAGAAAATATCCCACTCTCGCTCACAAATCTCGGCCTGCCACCTGTCATCGCTACCTTTTCAGCTTTGTTTTGAGTGGCTGTATGGCCGGACGTAAATTGCTGCATCAGCCTTATACTGGTATCCAAGCTGACCTCGAATGTTTGCAAATTCCTGTTATTGATCCCTATAAGCGGCGCACACACGTCCAGCGCCATCTCCATCTCATGCTCATCATGGACCTCCACCAGAGCATACATTCCGAGTTCGGTCGCGCGGTTCATCAGCTCGGCCAGTTTATCCTTTTCGAGAGCTGCCACAATCAGCAGCACAGCGTCTGCTCCCGCTGTCCGAGCCTCATAGACCTGATATTCATCTATTAGGAAGTCCTTTCTGAGCACAGGGATCGATACAGTCCGCTTTACAAACTTCATATATTCCAGCGAGCCCTGGAAAAACTTCTCGTCAGTGAGCACAGATATTGCCGATGCCCCGCCGGACTCATACGACGCAGCGATTGCTCTTGGATCGAAGTCCTGCCGGATCAGTCCTTTTGATGGCGAGGCTTTTTTTACCTCCGCAATCACAGCCGGAATTCCGTTCTTATTTCTGACGAGCCGCTTTGCAAAATCCAACGGCATGGGCGCATCAGATACACGTGACCTGAGTTCACGCAGAGGCAATACAGCCTTTCTCTGTTCAACTTCAATAATCTTTTCTTGTATAATCTTATCCAGTATCAATTTGCTGCAAGCTCCTGCGTTATTGACTTGAACCTCTTTAGCGACTCCATAGCTGCGCCCGAGTCGATAGACTGCGCCGCCAGAGTCATTCCGTCGCGTATGTCGTCAGCCTTGCCTGCGACCATCAGCGCCGCCGCTGCATTGAGCAGCACAATATCGCGCCTTGCGCCTTTTTCGCCGTCGAGCACACTCAGCAGAGCCTGGACATTGTCCACAACACTACCAGTGCCTGCCGCCAGTTTTTCCGGCTTTACGGTCTCTATTCCAAAGTCTGATGGCGACACCGTATATGTGTTGACTTTGCCGTCTTTGAGTTCGCTTATGCGCGTCTCGCCCAGTGTGGATATCTCGTCCAGACCGGCCATGCCATGAAAGACCATCGCCCGCTCTGTCCCCAGAGCATTGAGCACCTTCGCCATAGTCTCAGTGATATCAGGCGCGAATACTCCGATCACCTGCCATTTCGCGTTTGCTGGGTTGGTCATAGGTCCGAGCATGTTAAAGACCGTCCTTATACCGATCTCTTTGCGCGGTCCGGCGGCATGTTTCATGGATGGGTGCATAAAAGGCGCGAACATAAATCCTATTCCCGCCTGGTCTATGCATGTCGCGATCTGATCCGGGTTCAGGTTCAGATTCACCCCGAGTGCTTCCAGGACATCCGCACTGCCGCATGTGCTTGAAGCCGCACGGTTGCCGTGTTTTGCGACAGTCACCCCCGCTCCAACGATCACAAATGTCGCAGTGGTTGATATATTGAACGTATCGAGCGTGTCTCCGCCCGTGCCGCATGTGTCGATGAGAGCATCGCACTTCGGCCTGACCTTGATCGCCTTTTCGCGCATAATCTTGACGAAACCGGTAATCTCATCCACGGTCTCGCCTTTAATCCGCATCGCCGTGATAAATGACGACACCTGCGCGGCGGTCGCTTCACCATCCATTATCTCGGTCATTGCGAGCATGGCCTCATCCTGACTGAGGTTACACCCTTCGACCACTTTCTTAATAGCATCTCTAATCATTTTCTTTCTCCAGGTAAATTTATTGTGAAAGCACAAAATTATGAAAGCACGATAACTAAAAAAATCTGACCTATCACTTTTGTCATTCCCGACTTGATCGGGAATCCAGTGGGCTATGGCACCATTGCCCGGATTCCTGCATTCGCGGGAATGACATCAGAATTTCGCGCTTTGTTTCTCGCGTTTTCGCGAAAAATTTTATCCAACAAAATTCTTAAGCAACAACTTGCCTTCCTGAGTCAAGATCGACTCCGGGTGGAACTGAACGCCCTCGATTGGATAGTCTTTGTGGCGCACTCCCATGATTTCGCGTTGATCGGTTTCGGCTGTTATCTGCAGACAGTCGGCAATAGTCTCTCGTCGTATTATCAGAGAGTGATAACGTGTTGCAGTAAACGGGTTCGGCATATTCTTGAAAATACCCTCACCATCGTGGTGAATGAGAGATGTCTTTCCGTGCATAAGCCTCTGCGCCCGCACGACCTCCCCGCCGAACGCATATCCTATACTCTGGTGCCCAAGGCATACCCCCAGTATGGGAATCTTTCCCGCAAAGTGCTTGATCGCAGCCACTGACACACCGGCCTCGTTTGGTGTGCACGGTCCCGGAGATATCACTATCTTGTCCGGCTTCATCTCTTCAATCTGATCCAGTGTGATCTTATCGTTTCTGAATACCTTTAGCTGCTGCCCCATCTCACCCAGATACTGGACCAGGTTATATGTAAAGCTGTCATAGTTGTCTATCATCAGGATCATTGTCTTACTCCAATCCTTCCTCTGCAGCGCTCAACGCATTAATCAATGCCTTGGCTTTGTTTTGAGTCTCTTCATATTCCTTGGCAGGTACAGAATCAGCCACAATTCCTGCACCCGCTTGGACATATGCTGTATCGTCTTGAATAAGAATAGTGCGTATAGTTATACATGCATCCATGTTGCCTGAGTAGCTGAAATATCCTATAGCACCGGCATATGAGCCCCGCCTGGTAGGCTCCAACTCGTCTATAATCTCCATTGCTCTGATCTTGGGAGCACCCGAGACTGTCCCAGCCGGGAAGCATGCTCTCAACAGGTCGAACTCGTCTTTGTCCAGGTTCAGCCTCCCGCGCACATTCGAGACCATATGCATCACGTGAGAATATTTCTCGATCACCATGAGTTCGTTAACGTCCACGCTTCCATACCTGCAGACCCTGCCGATGTCGTTGCGTCCCAGGTCGACAAGCATGATGTGCTCTGCCCGTTCTTTCTCATCCTTAAGAAGCTCATCTTCAAGTGCGAGGTCCTGCTCTTCAGTTGCGCCTCTTGGTCGAGTTCCGGCTATAGGGCGGACGGTCACATTTCCGCGTTCCTCAGTGACCAGAATCTCAGGTGATGACCCAATCAGCTTCATATCGCCATAGGACAGATAATACATGTAAGGGGAGGGGTTCAGACTGCGCAGGGCGCGGTAGACATCGAACGGGTCGGCAGTCACTTTAGTCTGAAAACGCTGGGAGAGCACGACCTGTATCACATCTCCCGCTGCAATGTATTCCTTGCATCTGGTCACTGCGTTCTCAAACTCAGTTTTAGTGAAGTTAGAAGTAATAGTCGGTGAATTAGCATTTCGCTTTAAAGTGCTTGTCTTAACAGGGGATTTCAGGCGCTCGATCATTTTCTCGATCTTGCCTACCGCATGATCATAGGCTGATTCGGGGTTTCCATCGATTCGTGCATTGCAGACCACGCGAATTTTATGGCGCACATGATCGAAGATGAGCAGCGTGTCTGTAAAAATCAGTGTGCAGTCGGGCATTTTGAGATCATCGATGGTCATATCCGGCAGATCCTCAAAGAACCGGACCATATCGTATCCGATGAACCCGACCGCTCCGCCGCAGAACCTCGGCAGGTCAGGATCGGGCACATAACGCAGGCTGCTCATCTCGTCCTTCAATATATGCAGGACATCTCTGCCTGCTTCGAGGTTGATCTGTTCCAGCTTGTCGTCGCGAGTGATTTCGACATTCCGGCCTCTGCTTTTGATGACCAGGTTTGTGCCATTTCCCAGGAACGAGAACCTGGCCATTCTCTCCCCTCCCTCGACGCTCTCAAGCAGGAATGAGTAGTCTTCACTGCCTGTCTGAGTGATCTTCCGAAATGCGGATACTGGGGTCTCCATATCTGCCAATATCTCCTTGTATACCGGCGTCATGTTGCCGTTTCCGGCTCGTTTGATGAATTCTTTTTTATCTGGATAATATGCACTCATATGCTTGTGCTCCTTCATTTGTCAAATGTGCCTAAAACGCAAAAAAACCGAGGACATACTGCTAATCCTCGGCTTTTGCACCTGCCAGCGTGCTTACGCACACACCAAAAGCCGCGGACACTCCTGTGGAGCGGCCCGCGACTATAAACTGTCTATTATTTTATGTCTATTTGATACGTGCTGATGCGGCGGCTCCACTCATGTTGAAGTGGCGCCAGCCCCAAGTATACTCGCCTCCATGTATTATCAAATAAGACGCTGTGTTCATAACACTCCCAGTATACCGGCCATATATGCGGCTTGTCAATACTATTTTTTGAAAACAGGCAAAATTTAGGGGACCAGTGCTGGGATAGAGGCAGTTTCCTGCGTTATGACACGAATGTCTTGAATATATCAGTCATAGTTCGATAACTATTGACAGGCCGGTTGCTTGAGGATAGAATGCAGATGAAGTTATTAGTCGGCATACATATAGTGTAAAAGATGAGGATTACTTTAGATGAAATGTCCAAAATGTGGATACGAGAACAAAGGCAGCACATCCACGTGCGTACAATGCTATTTCGATTTAGGCTCGGATAGAGTTCCCGTAAACACTCCCATACAAAGGACCACCAACAAGAAAACCCCCAGTCAACTTCCATCCGTAACGCAGGATGCCTCGCTTTCCTCCCCATTACCAGATAGCAATCAAGGGCAATCCAGCAGCCAAAGCTCTGCTGTTCCGGTCATTGAGCAGCCTGCAGATCCCGTTTTTCCGCCCACTCCCGCTTATCCGATGGTAATGGATTATGCTGGGTTTGGTCTTCGCTTTGCCGCATACTTTATTGACGCAGTTTTGCTGGTTTTTGTCGCCTATATCATCGGCATGTTGACCGGCGGAACAACGGAACCAACCGGCTCAATGTCGGGTGAGCAGAACACGAAGGCAATGCTGGAGGCGCTGAATGGGGGTGCAAATGGTGTTTGGATTAGCAACCTTATTAACATTATCTACTTCATAGGCATGAACACTGCCAAGGGTGCAACTTTGGGCAAGATGGCTTTGGGACTGAAAATAGTCAAAGCGGACGGCTCACCCATAGGGTTAGGCACAGCGATTGTACGTTATATTATGGAGTCGATATTAGCTGCAGTTACTTGCGGTCTGATGTTTATCTCCATAGCCACAAGTCCCACCAAGCAGGGCTGGCATGACAGGATTGCCGGAACCGTTGTAATACGATCCAGATGATGCAAAAATTACCAAAAGCCGAAGCTCTTCGCGCTTCAATTGTGGTGTTTTCGATCACGCTTGCGTTTCTGGCATTGTGGTTCGTGGACCCTCAGAAGAGCATCTGGCTGCCGAGATGCGTCTTTCATGATATGACAGGCCTTTACTGTCCCGGCTGTGGGATGTTGCGAAGTCTACATCAACTGGTCCATGGTAATTTGCAGGGTGCAGTGGCATTCAACATCCTAATTGTTTTCGCTGTTCCAGTAATAGCATGGTCGATTGTTGTGGAACTACTAGAACTGCTTAAGGTAAAACTCCCATGCAAAAGATTTCGCTCAGTCGGAATTTACTGGATATCATCTGCGGTTATCGTTGTTTTTGGAATACTCAGGAACATCCAATTCTATCCTCTCACCCTGCTCAGGCCACACTAAAGCACATAGCCTCATAAAGTATTTGCTATTTCGTAATTTATATTGATTATTGCTATGGTGCGCTTCGATATACTGCGAGAATGTTACCGCTTAGCTGCCTTTGGTTGCTTCGGGGCGCCCTGTCCCGAACAAATAGTAAATATCAAATACCAAATAACAAATTGTTACGCCGCCCTCAACTGATAAGGCAAAACCCTGAGCTGATCGCGATATTTGGCCACTGTCCTGCGGGCAATCGTTACGCCGTGGTCTGCAAGCTTCTTTGTGATCTCGCCATCGGATAGAGGTTCGGTAGAGAGGGCTATGATCTGGCTGATGAGGTTTCGCACAGGCAGCGCTGAGTCGAAGAATATCTCGAACGACACCACTTCACCCGAGGGCAGCCTGCAGTATTTGTCGGATAATGCGCGACAGATTGTGGACTCATGGACTTCCAGCGCCTTCGCCACATCCTTCTGACGCAGTGTTTTTAGTTTTGACGGCCCATAAGCCAGAAAGTCATGCTGATACTCAGCCAGGTATGACGCAACTCTGGCAAGTGTCTTTTTCCTGAGCTTGATAGCGTCGAGAATACAGCGAACGCGCTCGACGTGCTCGCGAATATGTTTGCAATCATCTTCGCCCAAATAGCTATCGCCGCTCTTGATCGACTGATAGCATTCCTCATATGTCTCATCGATCTTGAGGTAACTGCCGTAACAATCGACAACTTCTGCGCTGAACGAATCTCCATTTTTTTGGATTATGATGTCGGGCACTATAGCGCTCGACTCTCTAGGTGCAAGCTCCTCGAAGGGCGGATGATAAGCCGATGCGGGGTGAGGGGTGAGGTTGTCGCGTATGTATTCGCATGCCTCCACAACAACCTGGTGAGATACCTCGAGTTTCTTTGCCAATGATTTGAAACGCACTTTCGAGAAGTCTTCCCAATAGTCTTCAAGTATCATCTCGGCTGTGTGCGCGATAGGTTCTGGTGATGAAATACGGCGTATCTGGATCAGCAGTGATTCACGCAAATTTCTTGCCGCAATTCCGGATGGATCGAAGCTCTGCACGATCTTCAGCACCGATTCGATCTCCGGCACTGCGGCCGCAAACTCCTCCGCAGTCTCAAAGAGCGATTCGCGGAAATATCCGTCATCGTCCAGCGAGTCTATGAGGTATTCGGCGATTCTGAGTTTTCGCCCACCCAGTATCATGCGGGCCTGTTGTTTCAGGTAGTCGTTGAGTTCCATGGACTTTGCCACGGTCCTGAACGGGTCGAAGAGTTCATCATTTCCTGCGGCAAATGCTCTTTCCAGATATGAGCGCTCATGGTCTTCGGGCGTAGTAATCTTGCTTGCGGCGAGTGATGCGCTGCAGACAGGGCATGTAGGCGCGACGGTCACAAATCCGCATACGGGGCATCTGGAAGTCTCGTCCATGCACAAGGCCGGGTTTTCCATAGCCTCCGTTTCGACAAACTGCTGCAGTTCCAGCAGACTCATATTAAGAATCGAATTTGCCTGAATTTGAACGGGGATCGTGCGCTGGCTTTGCCTCTGCGCAAGTACTGCTCCTTGCATACTAAAACCATACCTTTCCATATCCGCTCTAGACTGGGTCATGCGCTTCCCGCATAATCCGGGTCTCCGAGAGCGTTATTCACGTTTGCCGTGAATGATGCGCTCTAGCGGCGGTTGGCATAATTATCGGCAGAAGAGCTAGCCCACTTGAGTACTTTATTAGCCCTAAAGAAATATCTGCGTTAGCCCCAAAATAACACTAGGACTAACCTGTTACAGGTGAGTCCGGCCTACATATAAATGGAGTGGTGGCAGTTTGGGGCCATCCGCTCTTAGCTGTTTTTTTGGAGAGGGTGTCTATGGGTTCTGACATGTCCGATATGATGGGTCTGTTTCTTGAGGAAGCCGAAGAGCAGTTATTGAAACTCGACGACGGTTTTCTTCAGCTCGAGAAGAACCCGGGTGATATTGAGATACTCAAAGAGATATTCAGGGCTGCTCACACACTGAAGGGTTCATCCGCAACAATGGGTCTGACTGAGATTGCCCGGCTCACTCACGCCATGGAGAACCTGCTGGACCCGCTGAGAAACGGCGTGCTGGCAGTTACTCCCGAGATAATAGATGTGCTCCTTGAGGGCACTGACAATCTGCGGGTAATGACCGGCCAGGTTAGCAATGGAGAACCGGTTAGTGCGGAGATCGGTGATTTGCTTGTGCGTATAAAGTCACTCACCGATGGATCAGATGACAAGCCTACTGAGGCACCGGTGGAAAAGCTTGCCGCTCAAAATGTAAAGCAAAGTACGGATGTTGCCGGTGCGATGTTGATCCGGGTCAAAATAGTGCCCGAATGCCTGATGCCTTCAGTCAGGGCGTTCATGGTTTTCAATTCGCTTTCGATGCAGGGCGAGGTAGTGTCATCGGAACCGAGTCAGGACAATCTCGACGACATTCAAGCGGATCAAGAGATAGCCATCACATTTACGCCTGCCAATGGTCCCGAACCCGTCATAGATGCGATCAAGAGCCTTGCCGAGGTAGAGCTTATCGACTGCACAATTTCCGACGATGATGCAGGTCAAGTGGACCGACCTGTTCAGAATCAGCAAGAGAAGCCCAAGAAAAATGATGAAGCTCCCACTGCAGGTCCGAGTTCGGGAAGTGTAGCCAAAGCCATCCAGACTGTTCGTGTAGGTGTCGACAGGCTGGACACCCTAATGAACCTGGTGGCTGAACTGGTGATAGATCGCACGCGAATGAACCAGATCGGTTCTCAGCTTGCAATGAAATATGAAAACGAGGAACTCGTGCAGGGCTTGGGCGAGACATCGGTGCACATAGGCCGTGTCGTCAACGAACTGCAGGAGCATATAATGAAGGTCCGCCTGCTGCCTGTTGAGCAGGTATTCAATCGTTTTCCGCGTATGGTGCGCGATTTGTCGCACAAGGCGGGCAAAGAGGTCGATTTCATACTCGAAGGTCAGGAGACCGAGCTTGACCGTTCGATATTGGAAGACATTGTCGATCCTCTGACTCACCTTTTGAGAAATGCGGTCGATCATGGCGTCGAGTCTCCCGACAAGCGCGCTGCAGCAGGCAAGTCCAAGCGGGCGCGAGTCGTCTTGGCTGCGAAGCAGGAAGAAAACCGAATTATTATTGAGGTTCAGGATGACGGTAATGGAATCTCAATAGAGAAGGTGAAGACTGCTGCTCTTAAAAATGGCGCTGTCAGCGAAGAGACTCTTGCCAGGATGACCGATGAGGAAGCTCTGCAGCTCATATTCGCCTCCGGGGTAAGCACGGCAGAAAAGGTGACCGATGTCTCCGGGCGCGGTGTAGGTATGGACGTTGTCCGCAGCAATATCCAGGGTCTATCCGGCAATGTCGAGGTCCACACCAAGCCTGGTGAGGGAACGACATTCAGGATCAATTTGCCTTTGACTCTGGCGATCATCCAGTCGCTGGTGACAGGTGTGGGCGACAAGGTCTACGTGATCCCGCTGAGCGCGGTCCAGGAGACATTTCGCTGTGAGGCAGGTGAAATCCATCATATCGATGGGCATCCTGCAATCAATTTCCGTGGATCGGTGCTTCACCTTGTCAGGTTGGGTCAGTTGTTTGACCATAATCAAAGCATACATCTATCTGATAATGAGTGCATTACGTTTGTGGTAGTGCGCACAGGCGCTATGAATATCGGCTTGGTAGTCGACAAGTTGATAGGTGAGCAGGAAGTGGTCATTAAGCCTCTCGGCTCATTCTTCGGTGATATTGACGGCGTCGCCGGCGCGACGATACTCGGTGACGGGCGTGTTGCTCTGATTGTGGATGTAGGAGCGATAGGGGCTTTAATAAACAGGCGAAGAAGACCACGCCAAGTCGCTGAAACGGGAGTACAGTCCTAATGAGTGGTAGTTCGGATCAACTTGCGGAAATTGATTTTGCATCATTCAAGCGCAAGGTAAAAGCTGCTTACAGTCTCGACCTCGATGCATATAAACGGCCTCAGATGGAGCGCCGTCTCAGGTTGAACATGGAGCGATGCGGCGCGAAGAGCTTTACACAGTATTATTCACTTATGCAGAATGACAAGGCTCTGCTGGATGAGTTTCTGGACCGCGTGACGATTAACGTATCGGAGCTTTTCCGCAATCCTGAACAGTTCGATGTGCTTCACAAAAAGATACTACCCGAGCTGCTTATGCAGACCAGAAGTATAAATATCTGGTCGGCGGGTTGTTCATACGGCGCGGAGCCTTACTCACTGGCTGTCATACTCGATGAGATGCACACAGGCGGCATTCATCGCATTCACGCAACCGATATTGACGACCGAATGCTCGCGAGGGCTCAGGCGGGTGTTTTTCAGGAAGCCGAGATGCGGAATGTGTCGCGTCAGCGGTTGACCAAGTATTTCGATCATAAGCCTGAGGGTTATGTTGCAAGTGATGTAATAAAGAGGATGATCAGGTTCTCCAAGCACAATATGCTTGAAGATCGTTTCCAGAGCGGTTTCGATTTGATCGTATGCCGAAATGTTGTAATCTATTTTACTGAGGAGACGAAGAAAACTCTGTATGAGCGATTCTTTGCCTCGCTCAAGCCGGGCGGATATCTGTTTGTCGGCGGCACCGAGCGGATCGCCGATTATAAAACGATTGGTTACGAAAATATGGTTTCTTTCTTTTACAAGAAACCGTGCAGTAATTAGAGGAGGCCGAAATGCCCAAACGCATTCTCGTGGTTGACGACGCAATGTTCATGCGAGCGACCGTAAAGCGCATATTGGAACAGGCAGGCTTTGAAGTCGCCGGTGAAGCCGATAACGGTCAGGTAGCGGTCCAGCGCTATGGCGAGCTGAAGCCGGATGCTGTATTGATGGATATCACAATGCCGATCATGGATGGAATCTCCGCGGCAAAAGAGATTCTAAAGACGGATCCGGGCGCTGTCGTGCTGATGTGCACGGCTCTGGGGCAGCAAAACCTGGTCATAGATGCGATAAAGGCTGGTGTAAAGGACTATATAGTAAAGCCTTTCCAGCCGGAGCGGGTAGTAGAAGGAGTGAGTAAAGCGCTGAGTGCTGCATAATGTGAAATCGATTAGCGGCAGTGGAGCGAAAGCACAGGAGACTAGTTGAATGAAAGTCGAGTTTATAGAACCTTTTGTGGGTGCGGCGTTCAGCGTGCTGGAGACACTTTCAGGTGAAAAGCCGACACGCGGACAGATATCCCTTAGGACCAATACGTTTACAACTCAGCAGGTAACGATTGTTGCCGGTGTCAACGGCAATGTCGAAGGTGTTTCTTTGTATGGAATGTCATTAGTTACCGCGGAGAAGATCGCGACGATGATGGTAGGCAGTCCGGTTGATGGTCTAGAGGGAATGGGTCTTAGCGCTCTGAGTGAGCTTGGCAATATGATTACGGGCAATGCGATTACGATGCTGTCGCGCAACGGCTACGATGTCGATATCACTCCGCCCTCGGTAATACGCGGCACAAGTGTTGAGATGTCCACCAAGACACCGGCCCTGGTTGTGCCTGTATGCACTCAATATGGTACTATCGAGGTAAATGTGGCATTGGCTGAGATTGCAGTGCAGGCGGCCGCATAACAGGCTGACTATAGGAAGAAGCGAAAGAGATGGCTGACGTACTTAATCAGGATGAAATAAATGCTTTAATGGAGACTTTTAAGTCTACAGGGGCACAGGATATAGGGGCAAAGGCTCCCGAGAAGCAGGTGCGGCTGTATGATTTTTCTCGTCCCGACAAGTTTTCCAAGGACCACCTGCGGTCGCTCAATTCCATTCATTCAAGGCATGGAGCGGCGTTTGCTTCAGCTCTTTCGTCCATGCTCAGAGTATATACTCGTGCGGACCTATTGGCATTGGATCAGTTGACTTATCGCGAGTATTGTTCGTCGGTTTCGGACGGTACACTATTTGTCGAGGTCGACTTGCAGCCGCTCACATCGACAGCGATATTTGAGTTTAATCCACATTTCGTTTCAATATGTGTGGACTTGTTGGCCGGAGGGTCAGCATCGGGCGCATCGAATCAGCCGTCGATATCAGATGTGGACAAAGCCATCGTCAGGTCGGTAGTCGAGCTTGCCCTGCGGCAATACATTGAGGCGTGGTCATGGTGCGTTGAACTAAAGGCTTCCGTGATAAATATGACGACCGAGTCGAGCACGCGGCAGGTCCTGCTTCCTTCGGAGGCGGTTTTGGTCTGCGGATACGAAGTCAACATAGGCGAAAATGTAAGTATGATGAGCATATGTCTACCCGCATCTGCAATCGAGCCGGTTCTGCCAGCTCTGACCGCCGGCAGGAGTCTGCAGTCCAGGGGTGGTGGCAATGACCAGACCAATCCCGTTCTGATGAAGTCATTTGAGGAAGTTGCAGTTGAGTGCCGTGCGATTCTTGGCAGGACATCGCTCTCTGTCGAGGAGGTTTCGGGGCTTGATGTAGGAGATGTAATCAAGCTGCCTATCAGAGAGAACGGAACGGCTGAGTTTTGGATTGAGAATGTGCCTGCTTTTTCAGGGGTATTGGGGTTGTCGGGTAAAAACCTGGCGCTGAAGATTTCGGAAGTAGCAGAGCCCCTGTAAACAAACATTGGAGGACTGACAATGGTATCGGTAAACAAGAAGAATGACGATGCGCTTAGCAATTTTCTCACCGTGGCGAAGTCCGGGGTAAAGAAAGCAGGCGAATCGCTCAAGACCATGTCGGCCAGCGCGATCAGGCTGGAGGTGATTTCGGCAGGCATAGCGCCTACGTCACGGCTCTCTGAGATCGGTGGCAATCCCGAAGACCTTATGGTAGGGATATACATAGGTGTCACTGGTAAAATGCCCGGACATGCTCTGCTTGTTTTTCCGTATGAGAGTGCGCTGCTGCTTGTCGACATGATAACCGGCAACAGCCTTGGGCATACGAAGCACGTAGATGAAATGGAGCAGTCGGTGTTAAAAGAGGTGGGAAACATTGTGACTTCTTCCTACCTGAACGCATTTTCCGATTTCTACCGGTGTTCACTATTGCCTAGTCCACCGAGTCTTGCGATTGATATGTCTGCGGCGGTAGTGGACAGTGTTTTGCTCAACACCGGTTGTTTTGAGGAAGACACGATAAGCGTGGTCACCAAATTTGCCGGCGCAAAGCGTTCACTGCGCGGATTTTTCCTATACATACCTGAAATAGTCACAACTTCTATAGAGGAGGCGGCCTGATTTGGATGGTGGTATTGCCAGAATGGGCGAGGTGGTGTTTACCCGCCCGGATCTATCCGAACTCAAAGCTCTTGGGCTTGGTTCATGTATTGGGTTATGCGTTTTCGACCCGCACATAAAGGTAGGTTGCATGGCGCATATAGTTTTACCTGAGGCCAAATCAGGTTCCACGGAAGTCGGCAAGTATGCCGACACAGCCGTTCCTTATGTAATCAAGGAGATGCTGGCCAGAGGAGCGGTGCAATACAGGATGCGTGTTGCTATAGCCGGAGGCGCTCAACTCTTTTCATTCGATGGTTCCGACAGTAAGCTCGACGTCGGCAGACGAAATGCTGAGACCGTCAAGCATATGCTGTCGAAGTCAAGACTCAAACTGATTGCTGAGGATGTTGGCGGCAATCAGGGAAGAACTATGACAATGGACGCCGTTAGTGGGCTGGTGACAGTCAAGCAGAACGGTCATGACATAAAGGTCCTGGCCAATCTGCTTTCCTAACCCGCATTATTCACGAGGAGCGCATAATCCGGGTTAAGCCGCCTGAAAGGCAGCGATAGAAATGAAGAAGCAATCCTCCGCTAAAAAGAGGGTGTTGGTCGTGGACGATTCCGTGTTTGCTCGGAAGATCACGACCGACATACTCAGCGCGAGTCCGAACCTGGATGTAGTGGGTTTTGCGGTAAACGGGCTTGATGCTCTGAAGAAGATCAAGGAGCTAAAGCCCGACGTTGTAACTCTCGACATCGAGATGCCCAAGCTCAACGGCATCGAGACCCTCCGCCGCATAATGCAGGAGTGCCCGACTCCTGTTTTGATGTTAAGCTCACTTACGACCCAGGGCGCCACTGAAAGTGTCCAGGCTCTGCGTTATGGTGCGGTGGATGTCATGGCAAAGCCCAACAGCTCTCTAGGTCTGGGCATGTCCATGCTTGCCGAAGACCTGGTCGCAAAGGTTCTTGCTGCCGCCGATGTGGAGGTATCACATCTGAGCCTCGTGGAACAGGCGCCTTCGCATCCGCGCGTTCAGACTTCCAGACCTGCAATCACCAAATTTCCCATTGTCATGATTGCGTCCTCGACCGGCGGTCCGCGCGCTCTGCGCACTTTGATTCCCGATCTCACGGATTCCGACGGTGTGGCATATGTGATAGTACAGCATCTGCCGCCGGGTTTCACCGGTCCATTTGCGCGCGACCTCGATACTCAAACGATCCTCAACGTGCGTGAGAGTGCCGAAGGTGACACAATAAAGCCGGGCGATGTCATGTTTGCCAAGTCTGGTTTTCACACTGTTTTTGACAAACGCGGCATTGTTCATATTACCAGCGATCCTCCCCTTTGGGGTGTCAGACCGTCGGCTGATGTCACCATGGCCTCGGCTGTTCCGGTGTTTCATGACAGGCTGATCGGTGTAGTCCTTACGGGTATGGGACGTGACGGAGCGAACGGCCTTAAGCTGATAAAGGATGCCGGTGGAGTAACGCTTGGCGAGCACGAGTCAAGTTGCGTGGTCTACGGAATGCCCAGGGCGGCTGCTGAAATGGGTGTGGTCGACAAGGTAGTGCCTTTACAGGAAATGGCCGAGGCAATTTTTGACACGGTCTTGAAAGTCGCGCAGTCTCACCGCTGATCAGTTTCAAGCAACTAATTCACTGCTAATGGATCGGCCTACTTCTTGAGGTCGCTCAAACTTTTTGGCATTCCTCTTTTTCCAGGTGAAATTCCCTGATCTTATTTCTGAGTGTTTTTCTGTCGATCCCGAGCACCTGCGCTGCAGCAGACTGGTTCCAGTTCTTGGCTTTGAGCACTCGTTCTATGTGGATTTTCTCTAAATCCCTGAGCGGAGCCATTGGGGCTATACCATCCATGATCGACTTTGGTGAAGTCGAGGGGGTGGGGTGGTTATTGTGGTTGAGCATGAGGTGTTCAGGCCGGATTGTGCGGCTGTTGCATAGAATCACAGCCCGCTCTATTGCATTCTCCAGTTCTCGCACATTTCCCGGCCATTCATGATTTTTCAGAGCTTCGAGGGCTTCATCATTGAAGTCCATCACATTCTTTGCGGTCTCGTCTGCATATATTTTCAGGAAATGATGGGCAAAGAGTTCTATGTCGTCGCCACGCTGCCGGACTGGCGGCAGGTTCAATGTGATGACATTGAGCCTGTAGTAGAGGTCTTCACGGAATTTTTTGTCTTTGATTGCCTGCATGAGGTCGCAATTAGTGGCGGCAATCACACGGACATCCACATTCAGCGTCTCGCTGCCGCCGACCCGCTCAAACTGCTTTTCCTGCAGCACTCTAAGCAGTTTTGTCTGGACCGATAGTGAGACTTCCCCAATTTCGTCAAGAAAGATGGTGCCTTTATCCGCCACTTCAAACCGTCCGATATGTCGGGTAACTGCGTGTGTAAATGCTCCTTTTTCGTGCCCGAAGAGTTCACTTTCAAGCAGGCTTTCCGAGAGCGCAGCGCAGTTGACTTTCACAAACGGCCCTGAAGCCCGCCCGCTCTGGTAATGGATTGTTCGAGCGAGATACTCTTTACCTGTGCCTGTCTCGCCTGTAATGAGCACGGTGGCATTGGTCGGCGCGACCTGTGCTGCCATGACATATGCCCTCTGGACGTCTTGGTTGGTTCCTATGATGTTGTCAAATCCGTATTTCTTCTTGAGTTCGCCTCTTAGGAACCGGTTTTCGTCGATCACTCTCTTCTGCTGGAGTGCACGTTCAGCGACAATCTGCAGTTCGTCAAGCTCGAAAGGTTTGGTGATATAATCATAAGCCCCGAGTCTCATGGCCTCGATGGCGGTCTGGGTGCTTCCGAATGCGGTCACCATGATGACAGGCAGGTCCGGTTTTTCTTCCTTTATTCCACCAAGCACTTCCAACCCGCTCATTTTCGGCAGGCTCATATCCAGTATCACAAGGTCGAAGTCACCCGCTCTGGCCGATGCAAGTCCTGCCGCGCCGTCCGGGGCGGCTGCGGTTTCGTAACCTGCATCCTCAAATAGCTGAGACATAACGTCTCTCAGTCCGGCCTCATCGTCAATTATGAGTATTGATTTACTATCCAACCATTTTCACCTAACACTTGCAAGAGCTTAGACGCAGCGTCACTTTCGTGCCTTTACCTTCTTCCGATTCGACGATCACCTTGCCCTGATGCCTGATAGCGATTGCGTCGACCATACTCATTCCAAGTCCTGTGCCTTCGGCTCCGCGGGTAGTATAGAACGGATCGAATATGCGCTGTCTTGTCTCTTCGGACATACCTATTCCGTTATCGACCACACTCAGGTCCACATAGCCATTTTTGCATGAGGTAATGATTTCGATCTTGCCGCTGCACTCAATGGCCTGGGCTGCATTGAGTATCAGATTAGCCAGGGCTTCTCTAAGTTCTGTCGCGTTTCCCAGCACACGGCAGTTATCCGCGAGCTTGGTCTCGACCGTAATCTCCGAATCTGTATTGGACTCTGGTTCAAGCCATGCCGGCATGGCGCTTTGCATCAGGTCTTTGACGATTTCGCTTATGTCGATTGTCTGATATCCGGTCGTATCCGGCGGTTTGCCGATTTCTTTGAGCCTGCGCACGGTCTCTGCGGCGTCTCTTGCCGCCAGTTCTATGGCGTCGATGCATTTAGATGCGGCAGGGTTGTCCGCAATCTTTCGTTTTGCAAGCTGAGCGTTCCCGAGTATGATTCCAAGCACATTGTTTATATCATGCGCCACACCCGCAGCCATCTCGCCGAGGGTTCTAAGTCGCTCCGAATGTATCAACTGCTCCTGAGCGTCTTCGAGCAGTCTGTTGAGTTCAGCCAGTTCTCGATTTCGGTCTAGTATTTCTTTTTCGAGTTCACGTCTGGCTGTTATGTCGCTGTAGATTTCCACCCGACCGCCGACCTGTCCGTTGGAGTCGAATATGGGTGATGAGTAGCGATGGACCAGTGCCTTTCCACCGCACAGTGAGTCCATTACTTCTTCGACCACATCGGTTTCATTTGCAGGCAGAGTGGTAATTACAGACGGCAGCGTTTTGCCGATCATGTCGACCAGCGGTATATCGAACACGTCGGATGCCCGCTGGTTCGCATGAGTGACGACGTGGTCTTTATTTAGAAGAACGACTCCTCGTTCGGGTGATATGACGTTGCAAAGCGCAGCCAAACCAACAGCCTCCCCAATCTGCCAGACGTATTATATCGCCGGAGATGTTTTGTGTAAAGCCGAGTTTCTGCTATACTATATGCAAGCGCCCAAGGTTTGGTTGTGGAAGCTGGAAAGGAGCGAGCGTCATGTTATCCAAGGACCCCAAATATGGCCTGCTGCATCTGGTAAGCAAGCGGAATGTCAAGGATGTCACCGAGCCAAATCTGCTCAGAGAGATGTTTCCGTATATAGATGTTCCACGCATCATCTTTGACGGCAGAAGCGTGCCGATGGAGCCTGCCCAGGATTTTTATATTACGGACACGACGTTTCGCGACGGCCAGCAGGCGCGTCCGCCATATAAGGTGGAGCATGTGGTCAAGATATACGACATGCTCAGCAGGCTTGGCGGACCGAACGGTGTCATACGCGCCACCGAGTTTTTCCTCTACAGCGACAAAGACAAGGAGGCCGTAGCCAAGTGTCTCGAGTTGGGTCATCAATACCCTGAAGTGACCGGCTGGATACGCGCTACCAAAGAGGATTTCGCCCTTGTCAAAAGTATGGGGCTTCGTGAGACGGGCATCCTGACGTCGGCCTCCGACTATCACATATTTCTAAAATTCAAAAAAACACGTGCTCAGATACTCAATCATTATCTCGACTTGGTTGCGTCTGCTTTGGAGTCTGGTCTGGATACGGTGAGGTGTCACCTTGAGGACGTCACCCGTGCCGACTTTCCCGGCTTTATCATTCCGTTTGTGCAAAAACTGATGGAGATAGCCCAGCAGTCCGGCAAGACAGTGAAGATCAGACTGTGCGATACTATGGGCTACGGCCTGCCGTATGCCGAGGCAACACTACCGCGCTCTATTCCAAAGATGATCCACACAATGATCCACGAGTGCGGAGTGCCAAGCGAATGGCTGGAATGGCATGGTCACAACGATTTCCATAAGGTGCTTGCAAATGCCACCACAGCATGGCTCTATGGCTGCTGCGCTGCAAACTGCGCTTTATTGGGTTTCGGCGAGCGCACCGGCAATCCGCCTCTTGAGGGTGCGATAATGGACTATATATCCCTCAAGGGCGATGCGAACGGCATCGACACGCGTGTCATTACGGAGATAGCCGAGTTCTTTAGGAACGAAGTGGACGTCGATATTCCGTCTGGCTATCCGTTTATAGGTTCGCACTTTAATGTGACCAGCGCTGGAATTCATGCGGACGGCATGCTCAAGAATGAGGAGATATACAATATCTTCGATACGGACAAGATACTCAGCCGTCCGGCAAGGGTCAATGTCACCGACAAATCGGGTGTGGCAGGCATTGCGCACTGGGTCAATTCATATCTGGGTCTTAAGCCTGAGATGGCTCTTGACAAGCGGCATCCCGGCCTGCTTGCAATACAGGATTGGGTCAAGGAACAATATGCAGCCGGGAGGGTGACTTCGATCTCCGATGACGAGATGCTGATGCAGTCGAGGATGCATCTGCACGAGTACTTCAAGAGTGATTTCGACAGGCTGCGCGATCACGCCCTGGATATTTCCGAGCAGATTATGCTCAGACTGGTCGAGGATCAGCGAGTCCACTCCATGGACCCGGCAAAGATCGTTCCTGTGCTGCAAAAGTTACTGGAGCAGTTTCAGTTTATCCAGTTCATCTACGTAATCGACGTAAATGGAAAGAAGATCACGGAGAATGTCACTCAGCCGATTTATCGCAAGCAGTTTGGCAGGTTTGGTCTCAAGGAGAATTTCTCGAGCAGGGACTGGTTTGTCGGAGCGCTTGGCGCGGGGCGCGGCGAGGTGTTTATTACAGACTTTTATAAGTCCAGGATTACCGGGGCGCTGTGTATAACCGTCTCGGCAGCAATTCTTGATGACGATGGCAAGGCTATTGGCGTAATAGGCGCCGACCTCAAGTTTGAAGAACTCGCAAGAATACTCTAAATTTAGTAATGAGTATTTTGTATTGAGTATTGAGTTCCCTCTCCCTGGGGAAGAAGGTTAGGGTGAGGGGGCAGCCTATTGGTGTACATATCATATAAAAAAAGCGGAAAACCTCTCAAATGTAGTCATTCCGAACGAATGCGAGGAATCTGCTTTTCAATAATATCAGTCAATTTCCCCGCAAAAATGCCATTGCCACAATATAAACTCTGCAGTATAATACAACTACAATCCATAATCTTAGACATTGCTTTATAAGTATAGTTGTGCTATAGTTTTGTGCCCCAGGTTAAACTCTGGCGACGTCGGAGGAAAGGATGAGGATATATAAGCACATAGCAGGTTCCCGATACGAAAGGCTGTCTGACAACAATATTGTCGGGCTGGCGCAGCGTGGGGACATATGCGCTTCCGAGTATTTATTGTACAAGTATCGCAGTCTGGTGCGAACGAAGATCCGCTCATATTTCCTGATGGGCGCCGAGAAGGAAGACCTGCTCCAGATTGGGATGATCGGCTTGTGGCAGTCGATTATGGACTATGTGCCGGACAAGGATATATCATTCCTCTCATTTGCCAGGATATGCATTGAGCGCCATGTAATAACTGCCATAAAGACCGCAACTCGCCGCAAGCAATCACCACTAAACAATGCCATATCACTCGATTACAGTGTGGACGAGAGCGATGTAGATTTCAATCTCGAAGAAGTATTAGTATCCGAAGTTGACATGGACCCGGAGGAACTACTGCTTCGGAGGGAGAGTATCAAAATTCTTCGTGAGACGCTTCAGAGACTGTTGTCCGGTTTTGAGTGGGAGGTTCTCAAAAGATACAATTTGGGCAAGACGTATAATGAAATAGCGGTTGATCTTGCTTGCAATACCAAGTCTGTGGATAATGCCTTGGGCAGAATAAAGCGCAAAGTCGCCTGCAATTCCATATTTCTTCACTAGCCTCTTTCAAGCAGCGCGAGCTTAATTCTTCTTCCTGAATACCAGTATATACTGGTGGTGAATATTGGATACAAACGCATAAGGTATTCCATATGGATAGAGGTTTTTGCTGTCCTGTGCAAGTATTGTAATTCCTTCGAGTGTAAAACCCACCGATTCCACAGTTCGGACAATGTCGGCATGATAGGCGATGAATTTTGACTTGTGCCTGAAATCCGAGACCACCACACACATATATTGTTTCTTTTTGAGCACGCCCCTGCACTGCCCAAATACCTTTCCGAGTTCGTCCAGGAAATCGTCATATGACGGGATATTGCCCAGGTCATCATTTTCATCGCTATAGCGCGTTTGCAGACCTTTTGCTTTTCTTTCTGCTTTGACCTTATGATCCCAGTCTTTGCGCAGGATCATCCAGTAGGGTGGGCTAGTGACAATGAAGTCGATGGATTCATTGCCGATGGCCGGCAAGATTCGCCTGGCATCGCCTTCCAGGACAGTCTGCGGGAACTGACATTGCTCATCAGCGATTCGCTGTCTTGCAACGTCTGCCCATTGGCGGACCAGTTCAATTCCAGTGCCCTGTCGGCCGCATTGGGCACATGCGACGAGTGTCGATCCGCTTCCAAGAAACGGGTCCAATACGTTTTCTCCAGGTTTGGTAAAAAATTCGATCAGCCTGATGATATCTGACTCAGCGAACGTGGCCGGGTGCTGAGACTTGAGTTTATCACGCCTTGGCGGCTTGCTAAACCACACACTTTTTGTCTCGACCATCCACTGTGTATTAGATAGGTGGTTCAGCGAGTTTCTCGGGTCCACCATATTGTTTTGTTTTTTTGAGTTTGGCATATAGTCATTACTCGCTTGCGCCAATAATCATAGTAGATACATTTCAAAAGGAGCGCATGGCAATGGCGAATCAGGAGCTTTCGATCACGGTGGGAGAGTTATTAGGAATAGTCAAGGTCTCACTCAATGGTCAGCTCAGCCCCCGACACGATCAAGCGCTCCAAGGGGTCCTGAATGGACTTCAAGAGCAGGGTTCAACATCACTTGTTCTCGACCTGGCTGGACTAACTTCTTCAGGCACTGATGCCGCCACCGGGCTTATAAATGTTTTACGTTCACTCGGCTCCACAACAAATTTTCACGTAGTTGCATCCGGCGCCTTAGGATCGATTCTGAGTAAGAGCGGTTTTGGACCCAGTGTGAGAGTCTATTCATCAGTCGATGACATCGCCGATATGTTTAGTGACGATGAAGAGTATCTCACGTCGCGATGGATGGCTCGTGGCTCACAGGACACCGAGCTTCCACTTGCCGCATAGTACTAGAGTAGGGCGCCTCGCTGCCTCAAGGTGGTCTTCAGCAGAACCGGGTCAACATCCTTCAGAGGAATCCCTTTTTTCAGTGAGATGCTTGCCGCAACGCCTGCGGCCTCTCCCATAGCAGCACACGCAGGCATAATTCTTATGGCTCCGTGGCCTTCCTGTGTGCTGGATGCGCATCTTCCCGCCACCAGGACTCCGTCTATACCTTCAGGTATTAGGCACCTGTATGGAATATCATACCAGTCGCCGTGCGGAGCGGTCTTCACTGTATGTGTTTCTTCTTCCTTGGTGTAGCCTTCACCTTTGCCGGAGTGCACATCAACAGGATACGCAAGCCTGCATATTCCGTCTTCGAATTTGTGTGCATTAACCACGTCGTCAGCGCTGAATTTATATAGTCCAACAATTCTGCGTGTCTCTCGAATACCAACATGCACCGGAGTTCTAAGAAGATAAGAGTTTTCAAATCCGGGCACATACTTTTTGACAAAGGCGACAATCGACATCATTTGTCGTCGGCCTTCAATTTCGGCTCTGGTAAGATCATCTGCATTGGTTCCATCGACATTGCCGATATGAGTGGTATTAAAAGTCACTTCACCTTTTCTAGGGCGGCCGAAATATAGCAGCAAATCGCCCGGTGCGTTGTATTCACCGGCGGCTTTTGCACGGCTAATAAGGTCATAGTATCCTGCCACTGAGAACACTTCTGTGCTGATTTTTGCGATATCTGCATCCGGTTCAAATTTTGGGAAGCGCACCTGATCGGGGTGGTCTTTAACGTATTCGAGAGCTTTTGCGACATCCACACCGCCTACATCGAACATCAGTGTAGCTGCCTGGGGAATACCATCATCGCCTCCCAATTCAAATTTAGCGCCAAGGGATACGGCAAGGTCACCATCACCCGTGCAGTCGATGAGGCGTTTGCAGCAGAACAGTTCACTGCCGGATTTTGAGATGGTGTGCACTGTGATGTTACCGTCATCAGTGTAGTTAAGCTGATCTGCAAATGTATGGAGCCTGATGTTGGCTCCTGAAGCTATGACCATTTCCTGGAGCCCGAATTCCAACGCCTCAGCATCGAATGCATTGGCAAGGCGCCCTCCAGCATCGTCCAGCATATCACTTATTTTCTTAAATATACCTGCTACAAGGGTCTTGCCGTCGGATGCCCAATGAGGCATAAACGGATTAACTAAAGCTGCAGTAGCCC
This sequence comes from bacterium, assembly GCA_021371935.1. Taxonomy (NCBI): domain Bacteria; species bacterium. Next base: position 117,211 of record JAJFVF010000022.1, on the reverse strand, counting down.
AGCCTCCCAGGTATCCGAACTGTTCGATTAAAAGTGTCTTGGATCCTGATTCTGCGGCAGATATCGCAGCGGAACACCCTGCCATTCCTCCACCAGCCACAATGACATCATAGCAATTCTCTTTGCCCATTATTATGCCCTCATAAGAAAGGCGGACCCAGAAATGGGTCCGCCTGAAAGATTTCAGCCACAGATGGCTGAATATTGTCTACTAAAGTTTGTCACCCATGCATGACGGGTCGGTGCCAGTGGCACTGGTTCCCGTGCCTATGGTTTGAGCTTTATCAAAATTGTAGTTATAGTAGTTAGGTTCGCCAGAATATGTTGGATCCCAGTCAGTTGTGCTTGTTTCTGCAAGGCTGCAGTCTTTGATGGTGATTGTCTTTACATGAGAATCCATGTAGGCTGCATTAATCTGTGCGCCATTGTGAATTGTATCATTGCCAAAGTGCCAAGCCCTGTGTTCGTAGAAGCAGATCTGGTCAGAATTGTATGTGAAGTTACCTTCTTTTTTGGCTCCAACATGACCATCTGTGCTGCTACTGGTGCTAAACCATGCCCAGTCAGCAGCAGTCTTGTACCAATAGGAAACATTCGTAGCAGCTGACGGCTCAACTGAATCAGACGGACATACCAATATGTCTTTATTTTTCATGTGTCCGTAGAGTACCTGCGGCCAGGTTGTCAATACGGTTCCATCTGTTGGCGGCAATGTTCCAAATTTTGATACAAATGTGGTGCTATTTGCAGCATTGAATACCGGATTAGTTGCCACCGATGTACCTTGGGCAATTGCAGAAGACGGGAGAGTGCCGTCGTAGTCACTCCAGTAGAGCTGGAGCGCAACTGCGCAGCTCTTCAGGTTATTCTGGCAATTAGACTTACGGGCTTGCTCTCTTGCGCGAGCGAAGACCGGGAAAAGTATGGCCGCCAAGATTGCGATAATCGCGATAACGACCAGAAGCTCGATAAGCGTAAAGCCTTTCTTTCGTGCAGGCATTGAAACTACCTCCTCTATTATTGTTGCCTAGCGTTGTTTTAAGAACGTATGTATGAAGCTAACGTGAATAGCTGCCGGCTTCACCTCCTCATTTCGATCTGTGTTGTCTAGTCAGGTGTAATTGCAATCTTCAAATCAGTACTTTCAAACCAGACACCCTTATAGTCATTGTTTGCAGTGCACTGATAGAAATCGGAATCTTTAATAAATACTAATCTTGGAATCAGCTTGACATGCCCGTCAGCAAAAAGTATATGAGAGCCAGTCCCATGCAATTTGTAATTTGCTTTTGGAGAAGTGATGATATAGCCATCCGCATCATTTGCCAGGAATGGGACTACCGGTGCATTATTTTTACCGCTGTTAGCAGGTGGATTAGAAACATTATCCCTGGAGATGTTAGTCGGCCTAATTGCCGAATACTGATAGCCATCCATCTCGCGGACCATCATCAAGTTTCCAGAGCACTTAACAGCTCCCTCACCGACCTCAATAAGGTTTGGATTGAAAGCGTAACTCACACAACTGAAATTCTGATCTTTTCGCCCTAACACAACGGAGGCTTGACACTTCCAAATGCTTGATGAGTCAGACATTTTTGTGACTGCCTCAACATAGTTATAGAGTGCCTCAACCCAGTTTGGACCATAGCCTAATGTACTTTTGTTTATACTGCCGCCGGCGCTGGGACCAACGAACCTGACCGGTCTTCCGTTGACAGTCTTAGGCTCACCTTTATCTCCATATTTACCGCTGGTGGTATTGATAGACAGCGGCACTTCCGCCACAATAGGAGGTGGTGTTTGTGATGTAATACTGGCAAGCCTGTTGGTTGGATAAGTATCTTCCCAGTCGGAGAGATACATTTTAATACCGCTGCCGATTTGCTTCAGGTTAGACTCGCAGTTGCTTGCCTGCGCCTGTCTGCGGGCCTTGGCAAAGACCGGGAACAGAATCGCGGCCAATATGGCAATAATCGCAATAACAACCAGAAGCTCGATTAGTGTAAAGCCTTTGCGACCTTTCATAGTTTTTCTCCTCATAGAAATTTGGGTAGTCGAACCAATAAAATACAATACAGAATTGCTTGATTTATGTTTGGCCTACCTCAGACACCATCCTTTCTCTGAAACTGCTTTTTGGGCTGAGGAATCAGTTCCTCAAAAGCTCGTCAATATCGTAGCATACGCTTAGCATCGTGTCAACGCGCTTTTTCACCCGATTAGTAGACCTCAAAATGGCTGCCATTGTTCCAGAATGAGAGCAAAAAAGTAGGCGGACGACACTGCGCCCTTGAATACTCTGCTTCGCTCGTGCTAAAATCGTGCCATGAATCATACTGAGTCGGTTTTTCGGGCAATAAAAGACAGGATAGCGGCTGCTATGGGCGAGTTGGAGGAGGCATCTGCTGCTGCGGAGAAGAAAGAAAACCATCGACGTTTGACCAATGCCGCATCAGAGCTTCACAAATGCGCGGATGAGATGCAAAACGTGCTCATGCGCATCAAACCCAAATAGATAACAGTTAACAGGCAATATGGAGTAGGAAAGCTGAATATAAAACGAATGGCATATCAAATCAAGTCATTCCGAACAAAAGTGAGGTATCTGCTGTGAACTTGACACAGTAAAAAGCCATATATAGCTTCCAGTCGAAAGTAGAAAGTACGACAAGCATTCCGGGCTTTCCACTTTCCACTCTCAACTTTCCACTATGGAGGGCAAATGGAAAACATAACAAAAATAGCTGATGAGATTCGTGGACAGCTCGATGAAACCAACGCAGTCAGAGAAGAGGCTTTGAAGCTTTCTCGTGAGACGATCAGGCTTTCGGCAAACTCAATACGTGCGAGCCATAGAGAAGATTACGATGAAGCCTGCAGGCTAAAGTCAGAGGCTCGCAAAAAAGTCGAAGAAGCAAAGCGGATACTCAGGGACAAGCTCGAAATTTATTACACCGGCTATGTTCAAGATGCTCAAAAGGAGTATGCCGAATCGGAGCTGACTTATGCGATAATCCGCGAGATGGAGTTTCCGCGCCATGAAGAACTGGGTGTCGAAGCGGCCGCATATCTCAATGGAATGGCAGAGGCGATTGGCGAGAGCAGGCGGCATGTCCTGGACGTGATGCGTCATGGTGACCTGGTTAGGGCTGAGCGGATTCTGGATATAATGGACGAGGTATACTATATTCTCATCACGTTCGACTATCCCGACGCAGTCACACAGGGTCTCCGGCGGCAGACGGATATGGTCAGAGGTGTTCTCGAGCGCACCCGAGGGGACATCACTCTTCTTCAACAGCAGCAGTCCCTCGAGGGCGCGATCGAAACTGCTATGAAGCGGATGTATAATGAACCGGGTAATCGAAAAACTTCGGAGGGAAACAGCCGATAGTCCATACGAGGGTCGGCTTTATCTGGTCGGCGGCATAGTACGCGACAAGTTCATGGGTATGCCGCCTGATGAGGATATAGACATCGTGCTTGAGGGCGGTGCGGCGGAACTTGCTTGTTTTTTGCATGAGCGCGGCGTCGCCGAATACCGCCCGGTAACGTTTGCGCGTTTCGGCACGGCTATGGTCATAGTCGATGGCCGTCAGGTCGAGATCGTAGGGGCAAGAAAAGAGTCATATGACCCATCCAGCCGCAAGCCGTTCACACAGCCCGGCACTCTTGCCGACGATGTTTCCCGCCGCGATTTTACGATCAATACACTGCTCGAAAACCTCCACACCGGCGAGATTCTAGACCTTACCGGCCAGGCAGAGACAGATATCCGCGATGGGATTATTCGCACTCCTGTCGATCCGATGGTTACATTTGCCGATGATCCTCTACGTATGCTTCGCGCAATACGTTTTGCATCTCGATACGGGTTCAAGATAGACGACAAGACCTACTCAGCAATATATGCCTGCGCACCCAGATTGAGTATAGTCAGCCAGGAGCGCATTAAGGACGAATTCCTGAAAATTTTGATGAGTGCGGGAGTAATCCATGGGCTGGAGAGCATGCGCGAGACTGGGCTGCTTGATGTATTTGCTCCTGAGCTGGCGGCGATGCATGGTGTCACTCAAAATATCTATCACATATACGACGTATGGACACATTCTTTACGGACACTTGAGTTAATTCCTGTCGAATCGGGTATGATATTACGGCTGACTGCTTTGATGCATGATGTGGGAAAGGTCGAGACAAAAACGGTCGCTCCTGACGGAGCCGTTCATTTCTATAATCATGCTCAAGTCGGCGCGAAGATGGCCCATAAAATAATGCGCAGATTGAAATTTTCAAACTCAGAGATAAGCGAGGTCGAATTTCTGATATCAATGCATCTGCGAGTTGGGGAATATGATAAAGTGTGGACTGATGCTGCCGTGCGCCGTCTCATACGCGAGGCTGACCATCACCTGGAAGACCTGATCTTGCTTACCCAGGCTGACAAGTCAGCGTCAAATACTGATATGCCTTCAGTCGATCTGGATGCTTTTCGAGAGCATGTGGAGCGAGTAAAGGCAAAGCTGGCAGGACACAAAATTGCCAGTCCACTTGATGGGCGTGAAATAATCGATTTGCTGTGCATTGATCCTGGACCGCGCGTAGGCGAGGTCAAGGCCTATCTGGAAAGAGAGATAATCGAAGGAAATCTCCTTGCTGGTGACAAGGTTGGAGCAGCTAAGTTGGCAGTGCGCAAGTTTGGTGTTTGTACTTAGACATTAATTGACAGCGTGCGGGGTGCATGATATACTCCAGGTAGTTTGATAGTTGTATACCCCCGCATTATAGACACATTGCGCAAGGAGAATTGAGGATCCCTCATTATCTGCCGATAATAGATATAGGTACGGCAGGCGAGAGAGGTGAACTACGGATTGCTGATCGAGCAAGGTCTAAAACAGACTCTATCACAACGGATTGACCCCAAGTTAATCATGGCCAACAACATATTGCAGCTTTCTTCTTTGGAGTTGCAACAGGTCATCGAGCAGGAACTTGCGGAGAATCCGGCGCTTGAGGTACCAGAGGAAGACCCCTGTGAAGGCTGCGAGCAGCCCAAGACTTTGTGTCTGGACTGTCCTTTCCGCAAGCAGTCCGTCTCTTCGGATGATACCGATATCAGCGTATATGAGCTAGAGGAGCCGATTGATTTTGCAGCGGATGCGGACGATGGGGAAGGTGATTTCATCTCAAACATCCGGGCTGAAATCACGCTTCATGATTACCTCACTGAACTTTTGCGTGCCGTAATTCCATCCGAGCAATGGGAAATCGGCGAATATATAATATCCAACATAAATGAATCCGGCTATCTTGAGTGTACCATAGAAGAGCTTGCTCATGAGATGGGCAAGGATATAGATGAGGTCGAGATGGTGCTTTCGGTTATCCATACTCTCGATCCTCCGGGGATTGGTGCGCGGAATTTGCAGGAATGCCTAGGGATCCAGCTCGAAAGGCTGGAAGAGGATGAATGCGGCAATCCGGTTGCGTTGGCAATGGTGCGTGATTACTGGCAGGAGATGCTTTCCGGCAAGGTAGGCAGGATTGCCCGTCGTCTCAAGGTGACTGCAAAGGATGTCGGCTGTGCAATCGAGTTCATCAAAAAGCAGTTGAACCCTTATCCCGGCAACAGTTTCCGACCTCCATATCAGAATGAGCCTGTAAATCATGGTGGTGCAGTCAAACCGGATGTCGTGGTGCGCCGGACGTCGAATGGTTATGAAATCGATGTGGCGGGCAGTGATTATTATCTGCTGGCAATTAACTCAAGATATCGCCAGATGTACAATGAAATTCGCAATGGTGGGTCGAAGAAATACAGCGGTGATGATAAGAGCCACATCTCTCAGTTTGTCGAGCGCGCCGACCTGTTCATACGCTATATAAACGAGAGGCGCAAGACGCTGCGTCAGATCACGAAATGGATCGTGGAGTTCCAACAGGGCTATATAGAAACCGGCGCGAAGTCTTTTTTGAGGCCGCTGACTCGCACGAAGATAGCGCGTTCGCTAAAGATGCATGAATCCACTGTCAGTCGTGCCACGGCGAACAAGTATGTTCAACTTCCAAGCCAGGAAGTTATACCGTTTGACTTTTTCTTCGATGGTTCTGTATCCATCAAGGATATGATCGGTGAACTCATAGCATCGGAAGATAAATGCAATCCTCTCAGTGACCAGCAGATTGCAAAGCATCTGCAGGAGCAGGGACTCAATGTTGCCCGCAGGACTGTAGTCAAATACCGCGAAGCCCAAAAAATCCTCTCCAGCCGCCAGCGCCGCAGATAAAAGACAATCTGCTGCAACGTAACCTCCAAGGTTCCAGTGCGTCTAATTCTGATAATATGCAAGCTGGCCATGGGTATGTTATGCGTTGAACCTGCCTGTAAGGTGCTATAATAATGTACGCTTGCAATTGGAGGAGTTGAAATGAGAACCGCATTGTCCGCATTCATCATTCTGCTGTATTTTGTTTCAGGAGCATATGCTGCCGGTAAAGTGAGCCTGAACGTCAGCGATATGCCCATTAAGGATGTCGCCTTTCAGATTGAGCAACAGGCAGGTATTTCAATCGTAGTTGACCCAAAGGCTCAAGCGAGTATTTCAGTGAGTATTAGTGATGTTGATGTGAACCAGGCTCTGGATGTCATTACCAAGCTCGATAAACTGGCCTGGAAAAAGCTGCAGTTCGCAAAACCCGCGGACACAACTATAAAGCTTGAACAGCTAAAGTCTGCCATATTGTCATTGAGTGCGCTGCCTATGGTCGGTCTGTCTGTGGAGGACCCCGCGAGCAAGACGACCTCGATATGTGCAAAAGATCTTACTAAGTCTCCCGATACGTCGGGTCTGCAGCTTCCCGAGGGTTACACCTGGACCACCGTATACGTAATACTAAACCCTGAGGCCGATGCAGCACAGGCTGCCAAAGTGGAATCGGATGTCGACCGGATCAGTAAAGCCGAAATGAAAAACACCGTGGATATGGCCAATATGACGCCTGAACAGAGGCAGCAGGTATATGCGAGCGAGATGAGCGCCTATATGACTCTGAGTCCAGAAGATAGACAGTCACTTTTGGCCGACAGGATGCGGGCTATGTTCAATATGAGTTCTCAGGATAGTGAGCAGTTCAGGCAGGATATGCATTCAGTGATGCAGAGCCTACAGCAGTCCGGCGAGGCTCCTGATTGGGGCAGAGGTCGAAATCCCAACTAGAGTATGATTTGAAGTTTGGACGCGATATCCGATCATGTCCAAAAAGAATGCTGCTGCGATTTCTGATTGCAGTTACAGATTTTGATGGAGGAAAAAGTTGGAGTTTAGAGCAGAACAAGGCTTGCTTCAAAATCAACAGAGCGACGTTGTTATTGTAAACCTTTTTGAGGGTGTAAAATATCCCGGCGGCGGCACAGGTGCAGTGGATGCGGCCATGGGTGGTGTCATATCGAACACGATCATGGACGAGGAGTTCGACGGCAGCCTCGGAGAGACTCTGGTCATAAGGACCTTCGGTGCAATCCCGGCGAAATATGTAATAGTAGTTGGTCTGGGCAAAAGCACTGACTTCGATCTGCTCAGTGCAATGCGTGCTTCTGCTCGTGCAGCGCGAAAGTGCCGCGAACTCAGAGCAAAAACAGTCTCAAGCATACTTCATGGCGCTGGTATCGGCGGCCTGCCGGTAGAGGACTGCGCACGTGCTGTAACTCTTGGGGCAATGCTCGGAACCTATGAGTATACCGATCTTAAGACTGAAAATGTCAAAGAAAACTTGATCGAGCAGTTCAATATTGTTGAGCTATCCGGCGAAAAGCTAAACACGATTGCCGCTGGAATTGCCAAAGCTCAGGTCATTGGAGATGCGGTTATTTTTGCACGAGATTTGGCAAACGCCCCGTCAAATATAGTCACACCTGTCTACCTAGCCGACCTTGCCCAGAAAATTGCTGCCGAAGGTGGTATGGAATGTGGAGTGATGAATAGAGATACGATTGAGTCTGCTGGGATGGGGCTATTGGCAGCGGTCGCACGGGGCAGTAAGGTGGAGCCTCGTTTCATCGAGCTTAGATACAGCACTCCAAAACCTTCAAAGACTGTCGCCATAGTCGGCAAGGGAATTACATTCGATTCCGGCGGATACTCTCTTAAGCCGAGCGAGCATATGTACGGCATGAAAGACGATATGTCAGGCGCGGCAGCAGTGCTGGCAGCAATGCGTGCTGTAGGCCGTGAGAAGCCCAATATAAATGTGATAGGTCTGATCCCTGCGACTGAGAATATGATCGGTCCTTCAGCGATCCACCCAGGTGACGTGTTCACGTCTTACAGCGGCAAGAGCGTCGAGGTAAACAATACTGATGCCGAGGGGCGTCTGATCCTGGCTGATGCTGTTGCATATGCCGACAAACTCGGTGTCGATGAGATAATAGACGTTGCGACCCTCACCGGCGCATGCGTCGTTGCGCTTGGCCGGGAGATCAACGGTATATTCGGCAACGATGATATTATGGTCGATAAACTGATAAGCGCAGGCCGTGTGAGCGGTGAGGTTATGTGGCGTCTGCCTCTTTTCGATGATTATAAGGAAAACCTCAAGAGTGACGTTGCCGACATGAAAAACACAGGCTCCCGTGAGGGTGGGGCAATAAGCGCGGCACTGTTTATCAAGCGATTCACAGGTGAGAGGGCATGGGCACATATCGATCTGTCGTCATCTTCTGTCGAGAAAGATACCGATTTAGCAAAAAAAGGGAGCACTGGATCGGGCGCAGGCACTCTGGTCGAGTATTTGCTGGCGTAGTTGAATTTTATCTGGGCCAATTAAATGGTTGCACACGCTCCTCCCTGGACATATAGGGAGGGGCTTTTTCTATATGTATGCACAGAATTTCGGATATGCCTGCGAGTTTTAGCACTCGCATAACCTGTGGGCTGCACTTAATAATCTGAGCTTTTCGATTTTTTTGACTTGCTTTATTGAACGTGTTGAGCAGAAGTCTTATACCTTCGCTGTCGATGAAAGTGACCTCAGCCATATCCATCAGCAGTTCACCTTCACCATCATCGATAATTTTCGACAATACAGGATCAAGGTCGATCAAGGCTGCAAAGTCGATCTCACCGGACATCCTGATGATTTGTGAGTGTTCGTTTCGAGCCAGCGAGATATCGAATGATTGTGAGTTCACAAACATTCACCATCCTTTTCTCTTTGACCATTGTCGAACTTAGCCTGCATTATTCACGAGAAACGTGAATAATGCTCTCGAAGACCCGTATCATGCGCTTCCCGCATAATACGGGTTAGTGAGCTTGTGGGTTATACCCATGCCTACTGTTTGAAGTAAACCACAAATTGTATCTTTAAGTGCTATATATTATTATACATCATATGGTTTGTTGACTATATATTTTGTTCTTGATAGCATATGCCGAGCAAGTCGAGGGGGTAGACGTTTTGAGCAAGAAGACTTATAAAGGCGAGTATCTTAACCATATAGCGTTTCCATTGGGCGGCATTGGCGCTGGTATGATATGTTTGGAGGGCACAGGCGCGCTTTCGAACGTATCCATACGCAACAAACCTGATGTGTTCTTTGAGCCAAGCGTGTTTTCGGCTATATGCTTAAAGGGAGAACAAAATATAGCCCGCGTAATTGAGGGTCCGGTTCCGACCAGGAAGATATTCGGTTCTCCAGGCACTGGCAATGGTGGTGCGCATAAATCTTATGGCCTTCCAAGGTTGGCTGGAGCAGGTTTCAGCTCTCACTTTCCGTTTGCGACCATTAATTTTGCCGACGATAATATGGCCCTCGATATATTGCTCACCGGCTGGAGCCCGTTTATCCCGGGTGATGCTGATAATTCCAGTCTTCCCGTTGTAGCTCTGGAATACAAGTTCGTGAATAATACAGATGAGGCTATCGAGGCTGTCTATTCATTCAACGCAAAGAATTTTATGGATACCGGTTCTCATGAAGCGAAAGTGTCGGCAGCGACAAATGGCTTCGTGTTTTGTGAACCAGGTACAGAAGATGAGCCTTGGAAGCAAGGGGAGTTTTGGGCATCCGTGGACAGCCCGGAGGCTGTAGTCAACTGTGCGTGGTTCAGGGGCGGATGGTTCGATTCACTGACTATGGCCTGGAACGAGATCGCCCGCGGTGAGATCAGCGCTTGTCCTCCAATTGTCGATGGTGCTCCCAGCCCAGGTGCGAGTATATATGTGCCATTTACTCTTGGTCCCGGAGAGGATAAGACTGTAAGGCTCATGCTCTCATGGTATGTGCCGAAGACCGACGTACACTTCGAGTGGGAGCAGAGAAAATGCTCCTGCGGATGTGATTGTACCGAGGAGCCTGACAAGTCCGACGGTTATTATCACCAGCCGTGGTATGCGGGCGCATTCGATAATATTGAGTCTGTCGCGGACTACTGGCGCAAAAATTACGATAATCTCAGGGACAGGTCGGCGCGTTTTGCCGATGCTTTTTTCGATACAAGCCTGCCCAATGAAGTGATCGAGGCAATTGAAGCAAATCTTTCAATTCTCAAATCGCCGACCGTCTTGAGACAAAAGGACGGCAGGCTCTGGTGCTGGGAGGGGTGTTGTGATGGAAGCGGCTGCTGCGCGGGATCATGCACCCATGTCTGGAATTATGCTCAGGCTCTGCCTCATCTGTTTCCCGATCTCGAACGCACTCTGCGCGAGACAGAGTTCAACGAAGGTCAGGATTCAAACGGCCACCAGTCTTTCCGTGTGCCGCTCCCGATAACGGATGCAACTCATGGAATACAGGCCGCCGCGGACGGCCAACTTGGCGGCATAATAAAAGTCTACCGCGAGTGGCGCATCAGCGGAGACACTAAGTGGCTCGAAAAGATGTGGCCGCAGGTAAAGTCGAGCCTTGATTATTGTATAAGGACGTGGGACCCGGACGGTGAAGGTGTTCTCAAGGAGCCTCATCACAACACCTACGATATCGAGTTCTGGGGAGCCGATGGCATGTGCAGCAGTATATATCATGCCGCTCTCAAGGCAGCCGTATTGATGGGCAGCTCTCTCGGCGAAGATGTCTCGAAATATTCGGAGCTTTTGAGCAAGGGATCAGCTTATCTCGATAATGAGCTATGGAGCGGCGAGTATTATATTCAGAAGGCGCAGTGGGAGGGTCTTCATTCTGGAAATCCTCTGGAGTATCAGTCTCTGGCCTTTTCAGGCTATTCACCCGAAGCCTCAGCTATTCTTGCCAAGGAGGGTCCAAAATATCAGTATGGTTCCGGGTGTCTTTCTGACGGGGTGATCGGTTACTGGATGGCTCAGGCAGCAGGTCTGGGCACATTCGGCAATACCGGGCATGTGAAGAGTCATCTCGCATCCATTCATAAATACAATCTCAAGCGCGATCTTTCGACGCATGCAAATCCCCAGCGGCCAACGTTTGCGATGGGTAAAGAGGGCGGTCTGCTGCTGTGCTCATGGCCGAATGGCGGCAAGCCTTCTCTGCCGTTTGTCTACAGCGACGAGGTCTGGACAGGCATTGAGTATCAGGTCGCGGCGCACTGCATAATGATGGGGCTTGTAGATGAGGGTCTTGAGATCGTCAGGACTGCACGTGAGCGCTATGACGGCAATAAGCGCAATCCGTATAACGAATACGAGTGCGGCCACTGGTATGCCAGGGCGATGTCATCATACTCGCTGCTGCAGGCTATGACGGGTGTGCGCTATGACGCAGTAGAAAAGACGCTGTATGTGAACCCACAGATCAAGGGTGACTTCCGCAGTTTTCTGTGCACCGCGACTGGATACGGCACAGTCGGTTTGCGCGGCGGCGAGGTCTATATTGAAGTCAAAGAGGGCAAGATCGAGATCAACAATATAGTGTGTGAATAGAGTCAGCGGTTGGCAGTTAGCAGTTGGCGGACCGCCGACGGCCAACTGCCAACTTATTCTTCTATAGGTGTGCCGGTATGCCCCTTTTTTACCTTGAGTTTGCTGTTGATACCCAGCACGCCCCGCATGCGCAGTATCATTTCCTGAAGGCTGTTGAGGTCATCGACTGTTTCAACACTGCCTTCCAGGTTAACGATCTGATTTTCAGAGTTAAATTTGATGTTTGAGACATCCACTTCGTGCTGGGTTTGGAATTTGCGTTCGATTTCTGATTCTATCTCATCGTCTGAAAACTCACCCGGAAACTGTTCGCTTGTCGGTACGCCCGGTCCTGGGACGTTATCCGCAGCCGACAGCGAAAAGGCTATATCACCAGCCTCTCCTTCGGCGGGTCCGAATCCCAGCCGTGCGTCGAAACCGTCATAGGCGGATGCTTTACCTGGAACCGTGGGGACAACGCGTATATTATTAATGATGCCCTGTATATCCTCCTCATACGCCAGCTGCTCAGCAAGCATTTTCTGTTCCTCAGTATCGACATCTCCTTCCAGTACGACCACTCCATTGCGCACATTCACATCAATTTCTGATAATCCCTGTGTTTCATTTGCTATCAATATTGCTTTTATCTGTTCAGCTTTGAGTTTGTCTCCAACAGCCATCATCTGTCTCCTCTCTCGATCATTATGCTGCTTCTATACCCAAAATTGTTGCAGGATGGCGAGCCTGTATTGGTTAAGGAATGCGTGGCTAATATTCTAGTTGAGGGGAAATAAATGATATCCTGCGACACATACAGTTTGAGAGACTACTTCAAAGAGGGCAAGATAGACTGCTTGAGCGTGCCCAAGCTCCTGAAAGACCTCGGCATATCGGGCGTGACGTATAATCAGCTATATATGAGTTCATACGACACTGATTATCTCGACAAGATCAAGCAGGCCTGTGCCGATGCCGGGGTCAAGATTACTGGGTTTATCATAGAGGGCAATCTTGCGAACGATGATGCCGAGGCTCGCGAGAAGCAGCTTGCCGATGATGAGATGATGATGCGTGCGACGGCCTATATGGGCGCCCCGATTGTGCGGATTAATCTCGGCAGCACAGGCGATATCGAGAGGGACAAGACAGTCGGCGTGCAGAGGTGTGTAGAGGCGTTCAATCGGCTTATTCCGATTGCAAAGGAGCTTGGTGTCAAGATCACGATAGAAAACCACGGCGGCGTTAGCAAGACAGCCGATATGATCCTCGATGTGATAAACGGCACCGACCGTGAATGGGTAGGCTCATGCCTTGACTTCGGCAACTGGGCTGACGATGTGCGCTACACAGAGAGCGCCAAGCTCGCACCGTATGCTTATCATGTGCATGCCAAGACCCATGAGTTTAATGATCAGGGCGAGGACATAAATAAGGACTACAAGCGATTGCTGCAGATGCTCAAGGACGTGGACTATAAGCGCGCCGTCTCGATTGAGTATGAGGGTCCTGACGACCAGGTAGAGGGCGTGAAAAAGACCCGCGACCTGGTCCTAAAGTACTGGCCTGAGTTGGCTGATTAGCATAAGATCAAGATCAAAATTGTGAAAATAATGGAGGCGCGGAATTTGGCTTTTTAATTTTCGTGCCTTGGTCATTTTCTGTTTCTGCTAAGGTAAACAATAGGATTACGAAATGGCTTCAATGTTTATTTATGTCAATGCGGCTGGATGTCCAAATGCATGCCGTCACTGTGGCGCGGACGGTCATCCTCCGTATGGTGGCTTTTATTCTGTGGACGAGCTTAGATCAATAGCTGATGAATGGGGACCGATTGTTCCTTACTTTGAGTTCACAGTTCATCCGCAATTTCCTGAAATTCTAGACCCACGGATAGTCGGTGAAGGGTGGAAACTAATTCCGACGAATGGTTTTGGACTGGCTGAACGCGAAGACTATAAGGCTGTCTTTGAGCGTCTGCGTGAGCTTGGCATCAACGAGTTTTCTTTCACTCTGCACGGGCTGGAAGACAAACACGATTGGTTTGTTTGTCGGAAGGGAGCATTTCAAACAATTCTAAAAGCTGGCCGCAGAGCTGCAGAGGAGGGATTCAATGTATTTTGGCAAGTGTTTTTGGATCAGCAAAATCTGGATGATATCCCGCATTTAATAGAGCTTGGAAAGCGGGAATTCGGCATATCTTGCTGGTTGGAAGTTCCACGCCATTCCGTCAGTCGCAGATTGTGGCGATATGAGAATATTAGGCCGCAACTCAGAGATGTAAAAAAGCTATTGGATGGGCTCCACACACAAGATTGGCTGGGTCCATTGAAAGAGAAACAGCTGGAAGAACTCACTGAGTCCGCATGGTTTAGAGCATGGCAGCAAGAATCGCATTCCGAAGAATTCGGCCCGCGCACCTGGCCTCAGACCGCCCCATTCCATCACGTTATCAATATAGATAATGACAGGCAGGTTTTTCTCAGCCACTGGTGTGGTGAGTCAATTCACCTTGGCAGTCTTTCTGACGGCAAGGACGAAATAATGATGTGTCTTGAACAGGTTTCTGCTCCTGCGCATTACGATCTGTCGCCTGCGCAAGCGAAGTTGCCACCTGGCGGGTCTGAGCTTCTGCATCCAAATGGATTCAGTGTGCGTTGTAAGGCGGTTTCCTATATGCTTTATGGAGACAATGTAGAGAACCTATAACAAATTAACAATGTATTTTAGCGTGCCTCTGCACAAATCATGCAGGCTTTTAAGTGCGGAAGCACGCTAATATGTTATTGAAGCATTTTACGCCAAACGCGCCAAATCCTGCTGCGTAACCTCATATTTCAGCGCTTCGCCAGAGAAAAATCTCTCCAGTTCGCTTACCGCAAAGTTACCCAAACGTGCCATATTGTTGGCTATTGCTCCTGCGATGTGAGGAGTAAAGATCACGTTAGGAAGGGTGCGCAGAGGGTTGCCCTCTGACGGTGGTTCCGGCTCAGTCACATCCAAGCATGCCGTAATGCGGCCTGTCTTGAGTTCATCGTATAATGCGGATTCATCTATTATGGCTCCACGTGCAGTGTTTATAATGATTGCTCCATCTTTAAGAAGCTTGAGGTTACTTGAGTTTATCATGTTTGTTGTCTCAGGCAGGCTGGGAGCATGAATTGAGATCACGTCTGCCTCGCGCATCATATCGTCGAGTTTCTCATACTTAGCTACGCCCATTTGCTTGGCTGTGTCGTCTGAGACGAACGGATCATACAGCAGAATATCCAGATCGAAATTGCCCAGGAGTTTAATGAAGTGTCTGCCTGCATTTCCAGCGCCGATGACACCCACCTTGATTCCATAGGCCTCAACAATCTTGTTTCTCTCATCCTGATCGAGCCATCCGCCTTTGTGGATCACATCGTTGAACCAGTAATTTCGTTTCATAGCCGACAGCATCAGGCCGAGTGCGTGCTCGGCAACGCCAACGGCAATCGCTGCTGCTGAGCTGGTCACTTTTATACCGTGCTCCCAGACGGCATCGGAGACTATAGGTTTGACGCTTCCGGCAGTATGAGCGATCATTTTGAGATTCGGCGCCGCGTCCAGTATTTCGGCGGTTAGTTTAGGTGTGCCCCAACCCGTGAGGCATGCGTCTGCGCCCGCGAT
Organism: bacterium; assembly: GCA_021371935.1. Lineage (NCBI taxonomy): Bacteria > bacterium. The sequence goes on along the minus strand of JAJFVF010000022.1, from coordinate 101,680 downwards.
TATTTGTCTGACAGTGGCCGGGTCGGCATCGGGCATGTCTGTGTTCATTATTTGAGCGAACTGTTCAAGCCGTTTGCGGTCTTTTTGGTCTATAACTGCCTTGCTTAGTTGTTGGTTTCTAAAACGCTCCAACAAAAGAATTGCAACTTTGGGTCTCACTTTGCACCTCGTCGTGTGATTATCTTGTCAGACTACCTGATGCTTATACAGATGTCAAGAGTTGCATTAGAAGCTCGTCTGTGCTAAAATGCGGATAAGTTAAGTAAACCAAATAAACTACGACATACGCCGAATCCTGTGAAACAGGAGCGGGGGACCCAGTTTCTGGGGGCTAATCTATGAGTATCATAGAGGGGTCATCTTTCCGATCCCAGCCCGTCAGCTAACCTCGCAGGCGTGGGGGAAGAGGCAATTCACACCTCATTTTTGGCCAGTTCTACGGCCGAAATATCTATGTCTTTCTTTCTGCGCAAATAGTCTTCTGTTTCACCGGTCACTCGGCACGCTGATGCAGCGCGGCCCATAGCTGCCACGCCATCATGCGAAAGGAGTGTCATCCGATGAAATGTAATGTTCGGTCAGCCTCTTCGGCCTTTTCGCCTTGTTTGCAAGCGGCAGGACAGGAGTGGCGAGATGTCTAGCACAACCGTTCATCTGGTCACTGCGGCAAGTTTTCTGCTGGGCTCGATTGTTTTGGCACTATTGTCCCGCTGGATATTCCGAAATGTCATTAGAAAGTTCTACAGCAGGACCAAGTCCGAGTTCGACGATGTAATCTTCAAATCGTTGGAACGTCCGCTGATGCTCTTGATAATCACTCTCGGCCTATACGGTGCAGCCGCGACCGTCGTACATATGGACATATGGGGGCTGTCTGCCGTAAAGCTCGATGCATATTCGGGCAAAATCAGTCAGATTTTGAGCGCGGTCCTCACCGTAGTCGTGGCGCTGGGAATTCTTGGGGTACTCAACGGAATAGCTGAGTGGTATATTCATTCTGTCGGTTCCAAAGGTGCGTCATACCAGATCAGGGTGCTAAAAAAGCTGGCCAACGCAGTAATCTGGGCGATAGTGATTGCTCTTGCTTTGGGTCAACTCGGCTATAAAGTCAGCGCTCTGCTCGCGACTTTGGGCGTAGCCGGTTTGGCAGTTGCCCTGGCTCTACAGGATACCCTGGCCAACGTATTCGCCGGGTTCTATATAATGGCGGACCGGTCCGTCAAGGCCGGAGACTACATCAAGCTCGATTCCGGTGACGAAGGTTTCGTCGAGGACATCGGCTGGCGCAACACCCGTATACGTCTTTGGGCCAACAACACGGTGATCGTGCCGAATTCCAAGTTGATCCAGAGCATACTCACCAACTACGATCTTCCTCAGCAGCAGCTTTCGGTCTACATATCGTGCGGTGTGGGCTACAATAGCGATCTGGACTATGTCGAGCAGGTGACCATAGATGTCGGCAGGCAGGTGCTGCAAGATGTGCCCGGAGCAGTTACCGATTTCGAGCCCATCGTCCGCTTCAAAGAGTTCGGCGATTCCAACATCAACTTCCTCACCATCCTCAGAGCCAAAGATGTAGCCAGTCAATATCTGATTCACCATGAGTTCATCAAGAGGCTTCACCGCCGCTATCGTGAGGAAGGAATCGAGATATCTTACCCTGTGCGCGTGGTCGAGATGCGCACGACTGACACACAGCCGTCTGAACAACTCGTATAGGACGGCACCAAACCATTTTCTGAGAGGAGTGTAATCATGATAAACCTGACAGACAGGCAGACCGAGATTGCGGAACGAATCGATCCGCATGTGCGGACCGCTGACTGGAACGACTGGCGCTGGCAGTGCGCACACTCAATCAGAAGTATAGAGACGTTCGAGAAACTGCTGGATATCAGTCTGGACTTTGAGGAGTGCAGGCTGCTCAAAATGACAATATCCAGGTTTCCGCTGTGCATAACTCCGTATTATCTTTCTCTGATCGATACTGACGATTACCAAAATGATCCCATCTTCAAGCAGTCATTTTGCTCTTCGGCTGAACTGCATATCGATGAGCATGAGATGGTGGATCCTCTGGCCGAGGACAGGGACAGCCCCACCGAGCTTATCACGCACCGATACCCGGACAGGGTGCTCTTCCGTGTAAGCAACACATGCGCCATGTATTGCCGTCACTGCACCCGCAAGCGCAAGGTCGGCGACAAAGAGAACATTCCTACGAGGAGCGAGGTTCTCGAGGGCGTCGAGTATATCAGGAAAACTCCCACAGTCCGAGACGTGCTGCTATCGGGCGGCGATCCGTTCATGCTCTCCGATGACTATCTGGACTGGATTCTTTCATTGCTCATAGACATACCACATGTCGAAGTAATCAGGATAGGCACGCGGACGCCGGTCGTGCTTCCGCAGAGGATCACCGACAACCTGGTTCGGATGCTCCGCAAATATCATCCTTTGTGGATCAACACCCATTTCAACCATCCCAGGGAGATAACCAAATCCTCCCAGCAGGCTCTGGCGAAGCTGGCTGATGCAGGAATTCCGCTTGGAAACCAGTCAGTGCTGTTGGCCGGAGTCAACGATTGTCCTCGGATCATGAAGGCGCTGGTGCACAAGCTCGTCGCAAACCGCGTGAGGCCGTATTATCTATATCAGTGCGATCTTTCGGAGGGCCTTTCGCATTTCCGCACACCCATTGGCAAAGGCATCGAGATAATTGAGAGTCTTATCGGCCACACCAGCGGATTCTGCGTGCCCACTTATGTGATAGATGCTCCCGGCGGCGGCGGCAAGATTCCCATTATCCCAAACTATCTTATCTCCTGGTCCACCAACAAAGTGGTCCTGCGCAACTATGAGGGTGTCATCACGACCTATCAGGAGCCCGAGAGCTACGAACCGGTCTTTTGCGACCGCAATTGTAACGAGTGCAAACTCCAGCTCAGGCTCGACGGCGCGGATGAGGGCAAGGCGGAAGGAATATGCAAGCTGTTGGCCGATTCAGACTCGACCATAGCTCTGATCCCTCAAGACAGCGAACGAATGGCAAGGAGGAACGCGCAGTGACGGTCGTAGACTTTGCTATCCTGATACTCTATATGGCCGTCGTGCTGTATGTCGGGTTCCATCATTACCGCAAAAACAAAAATGCTGAGGACTATTATGTAGGCAGCCGCAGCATAAGCGCACACCATGTGGGTCTGTCGATTGTGGCCACAGATGTAGGCGGCGGGTTCTCGATAGGTCTGGGAGGTCTGGGTTTCTTGATGGGCCTGTCTGGAAGCTGGCTGCTCTTTACAGGTCTGGTTGGGGCGTGGCTCACTGCCGTGCTGGTGATTCCGCGCATCAAAGCAATCGATGCCAAGCAGAATATGCTCACCTATCCCGATTTTCTTCGGTTCAAATTCGGCGAGCGTGTGGCTCTTCTGGCAGCAGTCATCTCGGGCATCGGATATTTGGGTTTCACGGGAGGCCAGGTTCTTGCCGGTGCAAAACTTGCATCAGCGACACTCTTTACGAGCGCTCCATTCGGGTTCGACCCATTTCAGTTTTCGCTTTACACGATAGCTGGTGTGGTAATAGCCTACACGGTGATCGGCGGTCTCAAGGCCGTGATCTACACCGATACGATCCAGTGGCTTATCCTGCTCTTTGGCCTCATATGCGTCACCATTCCAGTAACGCTCTACGAATTGGGCGGTTGGCATACTCTCAAAGACAGCCTCCCGCCTGGGTTTTTCTCGCTTACCAATGTCAGCGCCGTTCAGATCATCAACTGGATGGTGACAATCATACCAATATGGCTGGTGGGCATGACTCTATACCAGCGCATGTATGCCTGCAGGGACGAGGCGGAAGCCAAGAAAGCCTGGTTTATAGCGGGCATCTTCGAGTATCCCATCATGGCCTTTATGGGAGTATTCCTCGGGATGTGCGCACGGGTTCTCTTTCCGAGTGTGGAAGCAGAAATGGGTCTTCCCACACTGATCCGTGAGGTGCTGCCTATAGGTGTCACAGGCATCGTTGTGGCGGCATACTTTTCGGCAATCATGTCCACCGCCGACAGCTGCCTTATGGCGTCTTCAGGCAATTTCGTCAACGACATAATACAGCGCTATTTCATAAAAGATGCGCCCGAATGGAAGATAATGCGTCTTTCGATGTTCGTCACCCTGATAATCGGCGTTCTGGCCGTGCTGATGGCAAGTCGTTTTAATACCGTCCTCGACGCAATTTTGTATGCTTACTCATTTATGGTCTCGGGCTTGTTCGTTCCCACACTCGGCGCATATTTCTGGCGCAGGAGCAGCTCGAAGGGAGCATTTTGGGGAATGCTTTCAGGCGGCACTTTCACCCTCATCATGCTCATATCCGGCATGGGCATGCCGCTGGGTCTGGATGCCAGTTTTTATGGGATTGTCCTTTCCGCGATCGTGTTCATATCATTTTCTCTTCTTTTCCCCGACAGAAAGCCCAAGGTTTGCAAGGAGGTTGAGCAATGCCTGACGTCATCGATAAAATAGAGGGCTGTCTGTTCCAGCATGGCAAGTCGAGCAACCGCATATATCTTATGAAACTCGGTGATTCTTACATACCTGAAGTGATTGCCCGACTCGATGAGATGGCCATGGTCAATGGCTATACCAAGATAATCGCAAAGGTTCCACGTTGGGCAAGCAGCGAGTTTGAAGCGAATGGATACAAGTCGGAAGCATCGGTCCCAGGCTTCTATAACGGCAGTATCGATGTATCGTTTATGGGCAAATATTTCTCCACGGTGCGGGAGTGCGAAAAGGATGCCGATATCATTCTCGACGTCCTTTCAAATGCTTGCCAGCACCGCCTGAAAGGCTGCCGAGAGAAACTGCCGGAGGGCTTCGAGTGGCGTATCGCACAAGAGTCTGATGCGCATTCAATAAGCAATATATACCGGCAGGTCTTTGTCTCCTATCCATTCCCTATCCATGATGAACAGTACATACGCGAGACGATGAAAGATAATATCATCTATTTTTGCGTGTTCAGGGGTGGGGAACTGGTCTCTGCTGCATCTTCTGAGATGGACTTTGATGCGCAGAGCGTTGAGATGACCGACTTTGCCACTCTGCCTGACTATCGCGGCCATGGGTTTGCAGGTTTCCTTCTTTCAAAGATGGAGGATGAGATGTGTGCGAGGTCGATCAAGACGGCGTATACCATAGCTCGGTCCGTATCTCCCGGGATGAATATTACATTCGCCAAGATGAATTATGAGTATGCCGGCACACTCATCAACAACACCGACATCTGCGGCAGCACCGAGAGTATGAACGTATGGTATAAACATCTGTGTGGATTTTGAATGTAATTTAAGCTATACTTGTTCTTGAAGTAGGGGGCAAGTATATGATTATCATTATGCACACAAACGCTACCGAGGATGAGGTCAAATCGGTAAAGCAGGATATCAGGCGAATAGGCTTCAGACCCTTTATGAACCCCGGCGTGGAGCGCAAAGTAATTGCCGTGCTCGGGGAGTTAGATGTTCGCAAGGCTGATCTTGTCGAACATTTCAATGCAATGGCGGGTGTTGCGAGGGTAGAGCTGATTTCTGATCTGTGGAAATTGGCCTCTCGGACATATCATCCTGAGAATACCGTGGTGTGCGTGAATGATGTCAAGATAGGCGGTGATGAGATAGTCGTCGCAGCCGGACCATGTTCTGTTGAGAGTGAGGCGCAGACAGTCGAGCTTGCGCAGCAAGTAAAAGCGGCAGGCGCAAAGATGCTGCGCGGAGGGGCATTCAAGCCCAGGACATCTCCGTATGCTTTCCAGGGACTTGGCGAGGATGGCCTCAAGATACTTGCCAGTGCACGCAAAGAGACCGGTTTGCCGGTGGTGACCGAGGTGATGGACACACATGAGGTCGATCTTGTGTGTGAATATGCCGATGTGCTGCAGATCGGTGCACGCAACATGCAAAACTTTGCTCTGCTCAAGAAGGTCGGCGCGGCAGGTCGGCCTGTGCTGCTCAAGCGTGGTCTTGGTTCCAAGGTCAAGGATTTGCTCATGTCTGCTGAATATGTAATCTCCGAAGGTAACCAGAATGTCATCCTGTGTGAGCGCGGAATCACAACATTCGAGGACTCTACCAGGAACACCACCGATATCAACGCGATCCCAGTCCTCAAGAACTGGACTCATCTGCCCATAATGCTCGACCCGAGTCATGCCACCGGCAACTGGCAGTATGTCGGCGCTGTGGCAAAAGCAGCGGTGGCAGGCGGAGCCGATGGTCTTTTGCTGGAGGTCCACAATGACCCGGCGCATGCCATGAGTGATGGTCCGCAGTCTCTGCGTCCAGAGAAATTCGCTCATCTGATGGGCGAACTTAAGCGTATTGCTTCCGCGGTCGATCGGACGATGTAAAAGTCGTCTGTTGAGTCCAGGTATAACTACCAGTTTTACGCCCCATACCCCCGTAAATGCACCAGGACATGGAACACATAAATAGAGACCCGGCAATGGTGCTGGGAATAAAGTAATGGATGTGTTTCCGGAGGTTAGGTATGCATAAGGTTTTGTGGGGGCTATCCATAATCATGATTTTGGCGACAGCGGGCTGCGGGGGTGGAGGAGGCAGTACGGCTTCGACCCCGCTGAAGTTGTCGAATGATATCGTTGGAACCTGGCAGGTCGAGGACCTGGGCCTGCCCAACGACCAGATCGTCATACAAGATGACGGCGATGTGGTAGTCGAAGCCACAACCTCTCAGACACGCGGCGACAGCACGGTTGTCATTGGAGGTTGCAGTGCAGACGGCACACTCAATTTGAATGGCGGCTGGACGGTTGATGGTGTGGATCACACGATAGATGCCACTGGAAGCGTCGATTCCAATAATAGCAAACTGTCATTGTGCGCCACCGTGTGTCAGGACGAAGAGGTCATCTGCGAGAATATCACAGTTACCGGAACTAAGGGCGACAGCGTATCGGATGATGATATCGAGGCACCGCCTGACCCTCCTGATATGAGTGATGATGATCCATATGACACTCCTCCGGCTCCGCCTTCTTTCTATGATTGAAAGCAGACATAATATACGGTCGCCCGGCTTTATGCCGGACGGCCGCTTTTTTTATGTTCTTTCTATTTAGCCTTATACAACTGGCCATATAGCAGGGATTGACCATAGCGACAATATATCTAGCCCGCATTATCCGGGCTAGATATACGAATGTTGAAAGTGTTGTCACATATCTTGCAGTTTCTGCGTTTCATTATTTTTACCGTCTTCATATGCAGGCATTGAATCTTTGTCGTTTTTTGTTCGGCTGAAACTACGTCATTCCAACGTAGAGTGTATCAGAGAGCATGGTTTACGCTTAGCTTTATTAATTAAAGTAAAACTGAACAGTTTGTTGTTCAGTTTGCTGTTCGCATCTGGTATAATAATGATATAGATATGCAATTATGACACATTATGCGGATAAAAAACGAATATTGGTAGTCGGAGACAGAGCGGCAAGCAGCATTTACCTTAGGGCGCCATCAGGAGTGAGGGTCGAGGTAGTAGACACGTTTAAGCAAGCCCTGGAAAAGCATTCACGCGAGACTTCGGATACGATTGTAATTGATCCTGCATTACTTTTTCAGTCTGGCGAAGAAGTCTTTAGTGCACTTGATGCCGCCGTACGTGCCAAGGGACAAATAGCCTCTTTGAACGGTGCCACTGCTTATATTGATGCCGATTATAACCTAATTTGGGCTAACCCCACATATAAGGCACTGTTTGGTATTGTGATTGATTTTAACAATGACAGCTATTTCGATTTTCACTCCGGCAGCAATGACAGTGCTATTTTTGAATGTGTGCGCAATACCGGAGCGCCTGTCAGGATCAGCACTGTTCTTGCTCAATTTAACACTGAACTCATCTGCACCATAGCCTCGCTCAAAGGTTCATCCGGCCAGTTCTACGGACTGGTAATATCTGTGACAGAGTATAAATGTGTTACGCAGACCGACGAAAGGCCTCATACACTGCGAGTAGAAGAATTGCAGGAAACAATAGACAGACTCAATGCTGAGATCGAACGCAAGAGGCAGCTGGAGAAAGAACTGATTGACGCTCGTGCAAACGCAGAGCAGCATGCGAATGAGATGGAGTCCCTGATATCAGGGATGAGCGATGGGGTTGCATTCTTTGACTCAGCAGGAAATTTACGCTTGATTAACAGCGCCGGAAGTCATTTGCTGGGCGTCAAATCAAAGGTGTCTAGTAATGAATGGGCGAAATCGATAAGTAGATATACGCTAGAGGGGCAGGAGATGCCGCCTGAAACAATCCCATTGACACGTGCGCTGAATGGCGAGAATATAATCGATGAACGCTACAGGATTGTCACAGTGTCTGGTTGTGATTTTATTGCCGGTGTCAGCGCGGCACCGGTGAAAGACTGCAATAACGAGGTTGTCGGGGCGACTCTGGTCTTTCGGGATATTGGCAACCTGGTAGCGTTCGAGGAACAGAGGCGTGAAGTATACGAGCGAGAACACAGGATAGCGGAGATACTCCAACAAGCTCTAATACCGCCGCAGGTCAGTTACAATATAGATGGCTGCAAAATTGTAGTGAAGTATCAACCGGCACTTGACGAGGCGGCCGTTGGCGGCGATTTTTATGACATTTTCGATGTTGGTGACGGCAAGATCGGCATACTTATCGGGGATGTTGCCGGCAAGGGTCTGCCAGCCGCGATACGAGTAGCTGCTGCACGTTATTCCATCCGCAGCTATGCTTTTTTGGACCCGAGTCCATCGGTAGTGATGACCTTAGCCAACCAGGCATTATGCAGAGAGGAGACATGTGAGGTAGGGTTGCTCACTGCGTTTTTCGCCGTAATGGATGTGCCCAGCCGAACCATCACATATGCAAATGGAGGACATGAACCTCCGCTTGTGATTGGTGCTGATGGGAAAGTTATGGAACTGGAACTGCAGGGTGGAGGGCTTGGTTTTTATGATGGGTTCGTCTATGCTGAAGCGAACATGGAACTCATGCCTGGCGATGTTATGGTTATGATAACCGATGGGATCACGGAAGCCAGGTCGGCGAGTGGAGAGCAATTTGACAAAGAGGGTGTGAAACAATACCTCATGAAAGGTCGTCACCGTGATCTGAATTCACTGGCTCAAGGAATTGTTGAATCCGCCAGGCGGCATGCCGGTGGAGATTTGCAGGACGATGCAGCTGTGGTCGTCGTGCAGATAAACAAGCGCACAAACAATACTTTACCACCAGAAAACATCAACATATAATGTCCAACTGGAAACAACCGGCCATAAAGTGTCGTCTAACATTCGTTGCGCGAATCGGCACTTAACTTACATTTCACATTGCCGGTTGCAAAAAGGAGGATGTGTGATGAAATTGCGTATCGATGTGGTGTTGTTTGTGGTGCTGCTCTGTATGTCTGTTCTCGGGTCCTGCGGCGCTACAGTCCAAGACGGTGACCCCGGCACAATCGGCGCATGCCTGAGTCAGCCGGACGGTGTAGCCGTCACCCTTACTGCAGAACAAGTGGTTTGGCGAGGTAAAAGCGGCAAGTCATTTGCCATTAAAGAGAATTTCGAGCCGAAACCCAAGACACCTCGATTGATAGTTATCAGTTCACTCAGCCTGCCGGTAGACAGCAGTATGACTGTCGATGTCACAGGCACACTTGCCACAGTCGCCGGCACCTCCAAAGATGGTGAGTCAATAAGGCAGCGTGTCATCATCACAACTCCGGCATGCGTGTCCGTATATTGCAGCTCAGACGGACATCCCATGCTCTGCCCTCCGGTCAAAGGCACGGGAACCGAATGGACTGACAAACGAACTCTTACACAGCTTGCGGGAACAAGTCTTTCGAGTGCATCGCTGATGGATGGTGGCGGCTTCCCGGTATTGGACGATTCCCCCGAATCAGAACCTGCGCCTCCCGCTCCTGGCTCTCGCGACAGCTTGAAATGGCTCCCCGATGGAACACATGTCCACCTCCGCGACAGACTGACAATCGTATCAGTGTACGAAAAGAAAAGTATAGAAGAGCCTGACCGCACGGGAGCAATACGTGTGGATTCGATGAATTATGAAGTCACTTCGGGAGATCTCATCGATATAGAAGGAACCCTCACAACTGTGGGTGACGAGAGAATTCTCCAGGCGGACTATGATGAGACCACATATACAGAAAAATTAACGATCACCGACAACGGCTTTACTCTTCCCGCACCCGTAGGAATGAACAATAAAGCCCTCGGTGGAGGAGCGATGGGTCCATTCACCAATGCAATCGGCTCATCGAACGGAGCAAACAATACCGGTATGCTGGTAAGAGTTTGGGGCAAAGTCACCGACAGCGGCATAGGTGATGATGAGTCAAATGCATATACCTGTATCGATGATGGTTCCAACCTTGATGCCGGAAATGATCGCATCGGGATAAGGTCTTATATTTTGGGGTATTTCGAGCCGGGCACATATCTGACTGATACCGGTATCGTCACCACCAAATCATCAGGATCGATCAGTATACCTGTTGTTTATCCGGTAGATGTGACTTATCCCACATACTCCACAGGCTCGGGCACTATCTCCGGGACAGTCACTGCAGGTGCGAGTGCGGCAAATGCCACGGCCTGGGTTCACTCGACAGGCGGCACTGCCACATGCACACTCAACGCAGCAGGAGTCGGGACATACAGCCTGACTGTGAAACCCGGTGATCATACGGTCTCTGTGGATGTTGCAGGCTACACTCACGCCGCTGAGAAGGCGACTGTGACTACTAACCAGACGACAACTAAGAATTTCACTCTGACGGCCATAGACATGGATATCTATGTCTATGCGAACACCTCCAGGATTGCCCCGGACGGAATCAGCACGACCGAAGTCACTGCCATTGTCTTTGACGAGGAGGGCAGGCGTATTCCTAACCAGCCCATGTATTGGAATATAGATGTTGGAGACATAGTCGATTCTGACGCTTTTACAGATGATGTTGGTGAGGCAAAGGCGACGATCAGATCAAGCACCAATCATGAGACAGGAACTGTCTGGGCAGAAGCTGGAAGCCTCAGCGGTGGATGCTATGTGGAATATGCGGATGAGGGAGACCCGTCTGTAATCATATTGAAACCATCGTGCAATCAGACTGTTTGCGGAGTGATTCAATTCTACGTAAGAATAGAAAACAGAAGAGAGGATGGCACTGATACCATTAGCAGGCAAGTGTTATTGGTTGATGGTCAAGAAAGTGGCACATTTTGCTCTGCGGAATATACCCAGACTGACGAATCCACAAAGATTCCTGGATTCAACACGGCCTGGTTAACAAATGGCTCTCATATGATTTGCGCAAAGGTGATAGACATTGATGGCACTGAAATGCTAAGCAATATAGTGCCTATTGTCGTAAATAATCCAATATCTGAGCTAAGAATGAACTGTCAAGATTTACTCTATGATGATCCGAACCAGACTGGATTTACTTTTGATTTCAATGCAAATCTGTCTCCATGGACGGTTAGAATTTTTACAATTGCTGATGATGATACTGAAACAACAGTTTGGTCTGCAACAGGCAGTCAAACAGGATCGGTGCATATAGCATGGGATGGAAAAGTTGATGGACAGTATCAATCAGATGTTTATATGGTATCTTTTGACGCTGGTGAAAACCAGTCATCAATGACGATGGCTCAACGAGTAGCAGCAGAGCTTACGGCAAGACAGAATGGAGAAGCCTCTACTGGCACAAATGAGTATGCTATTATTTCAGTCAGTAGCAGAACTGGATCTGATGAGATACTCGTTGCGGCTGTCGTCAGCAGGTTTGACTGGATTGACGAACATGAAACTTATAAGGAGATGAGGACTGTCGGTGATAATGCCAAAAAGCGCGGAGTTATACCCGTGTACGTTTGTGATATGTATTGGGAATCCAGCAGAGATCGTGTAGGTTTATTTACTGATGAAGTCTATGGCATGGATTACTGGTTGGGTTCAGGTATGGGCAACATACATCATTTCTACCTAAATACTCATGGTGAAAATTTACGAAGGTATGGCGGCACCTATCAGAGTTCTGTCCAATTCTCTGATTGGCCATGCGTATATGGAACTGATAGCTGGGCTGAACATCCCGAGAATACACCCGCATTTACTGATTTACATTTGGTTGCAGGGAAGCTGAAAGTAATTCACTTTAGTGTATGCGATTCGATGGGCTCACCTGAACACTCTGACAGTTCTATTGCAAGAGCACTTGGCTGTCGAGATGACCTATCTGGTTGTACATTCATTGGTTGGCAAGGTGATTTTAAACCTTACGGCTGGTACAATGGATTAGGTTGGGTTAAGGGTTTTTGGTATTACCTTTGCCGTTACTATGGTGTCTCAGTATATCAGGCCAATCAACAACTGAACTCTTCCAATAATCCTCTTTATTGGAACACCATACACAGCAATCTAGGGATGTATACTGATTTGGAGTCTACGGTTACTTATTTGGAGTAAAACTGCTATGAAAAAGGCTACTGTGGTAAAGAATATAGTAATTTATATTATCATATTCCTTGGTTTCAGCATTGGCATTTTGATGTTGACTCACCGTCGGCCTGAGTACATTTCTCAAAAGGCCAGTCTGGAAGCATATTCTAATATTCCTGTAAGCAAAATTGAATCTGTCTACTTATGGTGGATGTGGGGTAATAGAACTGCCGAGTTGGATCACAACAGAGATAAAACTGACATTAAAAAACTGATGTCAGTAATAAAAAAGGACCTTTGGTTTTCGAGATGGGAGATAAATCCCTATGGAGACGAACCACCAGCATACGATGAAGTAAGGATACATATGAATGATGGAAAAACGCGAATAATGCTTTGCTGGCTTGGAAATGAAGGTGGTAAAAATCCATCTTTGAATATTCGGTCGAGGACAGGTGAGTTTAAGCGCGTTGTCCAGGATATTATAAAAAGAAAAGGTAAGCCATAGAATGTCACAGTATGGGCCGGAATCCGCTTCCGGCCCATAATCATATCCGGCACTTCCAGGATAGCATGAGTTGGAGTATAGACGTTGGAACCATTGTAGACTATGAATCAGTCACAGATGATGTCGGTGAGGCGAAGGCGACGATCAGATCAAGCACCAATCATGAGACAGGAACTGTCTGGGCAGAAGCTGGAAGCCTTGGTGGTGGATGCTATGTGGAATATGCGGATGAGGATGATCCTTATAGCTATACAATGGACCCAAATCCCGATGAGTTGATATCTTATAGAAGAGATCCTGAGCCACCATTGTATATGATTGCGCCGTTCTACAATTGGCGTTTCTGGGGTAACACGACAAACTCGCTGTTCTAGTACCAAGGAGTTGTTAACCATGCGTAAATTTATACTGATAATGACAATAGGAGTATTATTTCTTAGCTTTGTCACGTCATCCAGCGCTGACGGCGTAATGCTGCCTCAGAGGATAGCATGGCTTGAGAAGCAAGTAAAAACATTAATTAATGAACCCGAGCAAAAGGCCGTAATCTACTTCAACAGAGGTGAGGAGACTCTTATCATCAGCCCACGATACGAGGGGTCTGCAAAAAACTTTGCATGGGTAATCCCAGTACCGTCCAGACCTAGAGTAGAAAAAGGTGATGCAGAGATATTTGGAGATTTGGATAGGCTGTTGTTAAGTTTTAGAAAAACAGTCTCACCGGTTGAAACACCGATTAATGTGCTGGAGCAAAAGACAACCGGTGACTATGATGTCAGTGTATTGAAGTCTACAGATGGCAATGCTCTAATACAGTGGCTTGATGAAAATGCATATCATTTACCTGAGAAAGCGTCAGAACCTGTAGACAGTTATGCTAGAGAGGGTTGGACGTTTGTAGCCTGCAAAGTCCATGACCCGGAGTCGGCAGAAAGTGGCCTTCAATCAGGAACCCTTACCCCACTAAAGCTCAAGTTTTTATCTCGAAAGCCTGTTTATCCATTAAGGCTTTCTTCAGCCAATCCGAAAGCATTTGATATAGCGATCAGTTTGATTTTACCTGAGGGGGAAAGAGAACATGAGGTTAAGATTGATGGTTTACCTGATAGAATAGCGAATATTGCTCACATTCCAATGATTACCTTGGATGCAAAGCAGACTAAATATCCATCATTAGCCAAGCTGAGTTCGGCTCGCCTGGAAATATTTCATCAGATTAGCTGTAGACTTGAACCTAGTGATTGCACTGCTGATCTGGTCTGGAATATATCTTTTTACTCGCCTCCTCCTCCCTTGCCACAAAACCAGAGACTTCCTTAATGACTTATTGATAGGTAAACATACGATGAGGCCGGAATTCTCTTCCGGCCCATTATATTGGCTGGTTGACAAAATACTACCCGCTCGGAAGTCCATGGTATTTAGGTTTGCAAGCATGTGGAACAGCATGGACAAAAGAATTTTGGTGTTATCTAGGACAAGGATACAATGTCAATCAAGCAATATATTATGCAGACAACAGCATTAATTACAATGGTTGGATGCACAATTTTCTATACGCATATGGAGGGACATATGTAACATGGCTAACTTATTAATTGGAGTCACTAGATGAAAAATCGGCTAATCATAGTAGCTATGCTTGTGGTAATAACGGTTGCTGTTTATCTTTGTGTGCGGGCATCACTTAGAACAGGAACAAAGTGGGATGACCCTGCTTCAGCAAAACTAAAGATAAAGGCAATTAACCGTATCTCAGCTACCGAAATCAAGAAGATAACGATAATACGATCAGGCAAGGTAGTTGAACTCCATCCAGAATCTGACATGCGTTACATCGCAGCGCTTCTTGACAGTATGAAGCGCATCCGAGTGGAAGATATAGAGCGTATATCCAATTACAAAGACAGGATTGTAATTACCATTCTTGACAAGAATAAAAAAGAAAAATTATTCATTCTTATAGGATGTTTTGACCCTAAATGTGTTCCAGTAATCTCGAAGTCAATGCGATCAAATGACCTCGGAAAGATCGTATATGACATATACAAGCGCAAAGACATCAAATCAAGAATAGAATAACAGAACCCCAATGGGCCGGAATCCGCTTCCGGCCCATCATCATATCCGGCGCTTCCAGGATAGCACCCGATGGCACAAGCACAACCGAGGTCATTGCGATTGTCTGTGATGAAGAGAGGGTTTCTGCTTGCAAGATGCCCAAAGTTTGACATGTATTGGTTTGTATGATAGATTATTTCTTGAACCGGCTTTGATGTGGGGCTGGTTCCTTTTTTATATATGCAGGAAGGACGACTATCTGTTTTGATGTTGCTTGGTTCACAAAAGGTAAACAGTCGCAATCACCTCGAGATCGGTGGCTGTGACTGTGTTGATCTGGCGGCTGAGTTCGGTACGCCATTATATGTAATGGACGAGAAGTCGATACGCGATAAATGCCGGGCCTACAGGCAGGCGTTTGCGCGTGAATATGGCGGCGCGGATATAGCATATGCAAGCAAAGCGTTTATAGTGACATCGATGTGCGCTCTGGCAGACCAGGAGGGTATGTGGCTGGATGTTGCAAGTGCAGGTGAGCTATACACGGCCAAATGCGCGGGTTTCCCAATGGAGCGGGTACTGGTCCACGGCAACTTCAAGTCTGCCGATGAGCTTGAGATGGCCGTCGACTACGGAGCAAAGTATATAGTGGTCGACAGCTTCCTTGAACTCGAACTGCTGAGCGCGATATGCGAAGATGCAGGCAAGGTTCAAGAAGTATTGCTGCGATGCAATCCGGGTGTCGATCCTCACACTCATAGACTGATCAGTACAGGCCAGGAAGACAGCAAGTTCGGCTTGAATATCAGAGACGGCTCGGCCATGAAAGCCATAAAGCAGGCGCTCGGCTGTAATGGCATAGTCTTGAAGGGCATACACTGCCACGTGGGCAGCCAGCTTTTTGACCTTTCGCCGTTCATCGACTCCGTCCCGATCATGATCGACTTTATCAGACAGGTCAAGGCTGAGACAGGCACATTGATTGAAGTTTTGGATATAGGCGGCGGTTTGGGAGTAAGGTACGTTGAGCAAGACAATCCCCCCAGCATAGATGAGTTCGCTAAAGTTGTCAGCGAAAGCGTAATTACAGCCTGCGCAGTGCGCGGAGTCGATAAGCCGATCTTGATATTGGAGCCTGGGAGATCCATAGTAGGCGAGGCCGGGACGACGATCTATACAGTCGGCTCACCCAAGCAGGTGGATATACCCGAAGAACCAGGCACACGGACATACCTGCCTGTGGACGGCGGTCTATCTGATAATCCCAGACCTGCGTTATATGACGCACAGTATTCAGCTATTCTGGCAAACCGTGCAGGCAATGAGCCGACAGACACATATACGGTGTGTGGAAAACACTGCGAGACCGATAATCTGATTACAGACATCATGCTGGCCGAGGCAAAGGCAGGCGATTTGCTGGCGGTGCAGACTACGGGGGCGTATAATCATTCTATGGCCAGCAACTATAACCGGTTTACACGCCCGGCAGTGGTGTTTGTGGCGGACGGGCATGCCGATCTGGTGGCGCGGCGCGAGAATATGGACGATCTCGTATCCTGCGATTTGCTGCCCGAAAGGTTCAAAGGCTCGGAAACGAAAGTTTAAGTATGCTCAATAATATCAATCCATACAAATTCGCTCTGTCTATGATGGCGCTGGTCATATGCATCACCATCCATGAGTTCGCTCATGCATATTCGGCATGGAAAGCGGGCGATGATACTCCAAAAGCGCAGGGACGAATATCGCTCAACCCGTTCGATCATCTCGACCCGATTGGAACGATCATGATGGTGGTGTCATCCCTTTCTGGGTTTGGAATCGGTTGGGGCAAACCTGTGCGAATCAACCCCGGCAATTTCCGCAGCCCGAGATGGGGAAATTTGTGGGTCTCACTCTGGGGACCGCTCTCAAACCTGTTGACTGCGCTGGTCATTGGGACAGCTCTTAGGCTATTTGCCGGGTACATGAGCGGCAGCGTGGTCGAGTTTTTGCTGATAATCACTCTCATCAGCATAGCGCTTGCAATTTTCAACTTGATACCGCTGGCTCCACTGGACGGCTCTCACATTGTCTCTTCACTGCTGCCGGTCGAACAGGCACGCAGGTATGAAATGTTTATGGCTCGGTATGGATTTATAATCTTTCTGGCGCTGATATTCCTCGCGCCGGATGTTTTGCGCATAATTATGGAGCCGCCGAGCCGGTTCTTACTTCATTTATTTGTTGGGGTTTAAAGAGGATGAGTAAAGGTAGACTACTTTCCGGCATGCAGCCGACCGGGCTGCTCCACCTGGGCAATCTGGAGGGTGCACTGGCCAACTGGGTCAAGCTCCAGGACGAATACGAAGCATTCTATTTCATAGCGGACTGGCATGCCCTGACGACCATGCTCGACCGTACGGAGGAGATCGCAAAATACAGGCGCGAGGTGGCGGTAGACTTTTTGGCAGCTGGCCTTGACCCTGAAAAGTGTGCTATCTTCGTCCAGTCGGATATTAAGGAGCATGCTGAGCTGTTCCTGCTGCTGAGTATGTCGACTCCAATCGGCTGGCTGGAGCGCGTGCCCACATTCAAAGAAAAGAAAGAACAGCTTCACATAGAGTCGGTCAGCTACGGCCTCTTGGGCTATCCGGTCCTTATGGCTGGTGATATTCTTATCTATAAAGCGGACGCGGTGCCAGTCGGCCAGGACCAGCTTCCGCATTTGGAACTGACCCGTGAGATAGGCAGGCGGTTCAACAGCATGTTCGGCGAGATATTCCCGGAATGCAAGGGACTGCTTACCAAATATGCGGCGATGCCCGGCCTTGACGGTCGCAAGATGTCCAAGAGTTATGACAATGCTATCTATATCTGCGACAGCGCCGAGGAGACGGCAGCGAAGGTGCGCACTATGTTCACCGACCCACTAAAGATTCACAAGAATGACCCTGGGCACCCGGAAGGCTGCGCGGTCTACGCAATGCTGGATGTCTATGGCCAAGCAGATATGCATGATGACTGCGTGGCGGGCAAGATAGGCTGCATGGAGTGCAAGAAGCGTCTGGCAAGTTTCCTGAATGACAGGCTTGCTCCCATACGCGAGCGTCGTAATGAGCTTATCGGCCATCCTGAAAAGGTCGATGAGATACTGGCTGCCGGAGCAGAAAAGGCGCGGAAAGTGGCGCGTGTGAGCATGGAAGAGATCCGTGCTTCAATGCACTTCTAGTATGGACTATATAACAATCATCGGAGGCGGGCTTGCAGGTTGCGAGGCCGCCTTTCAAATTGCTGATAGGGGATTGCATGTCAGGCTATATGAGATGAGGCCTGTCGTGATGACACCGGCGCACCGCTCAGGCAACCTGGGTGAACTGGTATGTTCGAGTTCGCTCAAGTCCAATTCACCTATGACTGCGCACGGCCTGCTGAAAGAGGAAATGCGCGCCATGGGCTCGATCATTCTTGATTGTGCGGCTAAGGCGTCAGTGCCGGGAGGCGATGCTCTTTGTGTGGACAGAGAGCACTTCGGCGAACTTGTGACTAATGCAATCGAGACCAACCCCAATATCGACGTCATCCGCGAGCATTTCACCAATATTCCAAACGAGAGGCCCTGCATAATAGCCACAGGCCCTCTCACTTCTCCAGCGCTCTCTGAAAGCATTCGCGGACTCACAGGCGCTAGCAATCTTCTCTTCTTTGATGCGATAGCACCGTCGGTTGATGCAGACAGCATCGATTATGACAAATGCTTCAGGCAGTCGCGCTATGATAAGGGTGAGGCCGCGTATATAAACTGCCCTATGACCCGAGAAGAGTATGAGGCGTTTATAGATGCTCTGTTAGAGGCCAAGATAGCGAATCTGCACCTGGAAGAAGAAAGAGACGCGCAGTATTTCGAGGGATGCCTGCCTGTTGAAGTGATCGCAAAGCGCGGCAGGGACACACTTGCTTATGGAACCATGAAACCCGTCGGCTTGACCGATCCGCACACAGGCCGCAGACCTCATGCCGTAGTCCAGCTCAGGCAGGAAAACGCAGAGGGCAGCGTATACGGCCTTGTCGGTTTCCAGACTCAGCTCAGGCAAAACGAGCAGGATCGTGTCTTCAGGATGATCCCAGGGCTGGAGAATGCGAAATTCGTGCGGTATGGTGCAGTCCACCGCAATACGTATATCGATTCGCCCAACGTGCTCACTGCAGCGCTGCACACTAAAACCGATATGGGTTTATTCTTTGCAGGTCAGCTTGTCGGGGTCGAGGGCTATATGGAGTCTGCCGCATCTGGGATAGTCGCCGGAATCAATGCTGCACGTGTCGCGCTCGGCATGGAGCCTGTGGTTCCACCAAAGGAGACCATCATAGGCGCTTTGCTCGACTATATCGCAAACTGCTCGATGGACGACTTCCAGCCCATGAACTCCAACTTCGGAATCCTGCCTCCCATACTCGAAAAGCATCCCAAGAAGATGCGCAAAGAGCTGAAGGTGGCGTGTGCGCAGGCAGCCATGCGCGAGTTTATAGGCCGAATAGTCTAAAGCCCGCCTCCATTTTGCCCGATAGAACGGGATGGAGGCAGTTATGAAGAGTTTAATATGCTGCGCATTTGTCTGCGTGCTTGAGATATTTGTTATGGGCACGGCCTGGGCAAGTCCAGGTGATGTTTGCGTATGCCCTGAACCGAGCAGTATGCTGCTGTTTATTGTTGGAATAATTGGAATTGTCGGATATTCATCCAAACGAAAATCTACGAAATAGTTGATCATTACCGATGGGTGAGGATCTCCGAATCCTCACCCTAATGCCAATGCCGGATCTCCGAATCCGGCAAATCCACGTATATCTTCCAGATTTGACTTCCTCGCTTGCCCAGATTACCATGATTGAGGCCTGAGTCTACAATGACTATAGGCAAAGCCGAAAATATTACAATACAGGGTGGTAAAATGACGATCTACGAAGACTTGAAATGGCGAGAAATAATATTCCAGAGTTCGGACCCTGAGGGGATTCCTGAACTGCTGGCAAATCCCGGACAGACCCTGTATTGTGGCTTCGACCCTACCGCTGCCAGTTTGCATATAGGCAGCCTGCTGCCTCTGCTCACACTCAAACGATTCCAGCTTGCGGGTCATAAACCCATCGCGCTGGTAGGCGGCGCAACCGGCCTCATAGGCGATCCAAGCGGCAAGGCAACCGAGCGCACACTCAACACCAAAGAGACAGTCGACAGCTATGTCGAGGGAATCCGTGCGCAGATCGAGAAAGTGCTCGATCCGTCCGGCTCCACCGGCGTGCGTGTGGTCAATAATTATGACTGGATGGCTCCAATTACGGCTATAGAATTCCTACGGGATGTGGGCAAGCACTTCAGCGTCAATATGATGATGGCCAAGGACTCCGTCAGTGCCAGGCTCGATAGGGACGAGGTCGGCATATCCTACACCGAGTTCAGCTACATGCTCCTGCAGGCATATGATTTTTATCATCTCTACAAAGAGTATGACTGCAAAATGCAGGTGGGAGGCGCAGATCAGTGGGGAAACATGACTGCCGGGATAGAGCTTGTCAGACGCAAGCTCTCGAAGCAGGCGTATTGCCTTACTTTCCCGCTGGTCACTAATGCGGCTGGTCAGAAATTCGGCAAGTCCGAAGCTGGGGCGATCTGGCTCGATGCAGAACTGACTTCGCCATATGCGCTGTATCAATACTTTGTGAACACAGACGACCGCGATGTCGTGAAATATCTGAAATACTTTACTCTCCTAAGCCACGAGGATATCTCTGACTTGATAAGTAAGGTAGAGACTGCGCCTGAAAGACGAGAGGCACAAAAGAAACTGGCCTATGAAGTAACATCCATTATTCACGACAAAACAGAGGCGGACAAAGTCGTGGCGGCGAGCCAGGCTCTCTTCGGCGACAGCGATCTGGCGAGTGTAGACCTCAAGACACTGCTTTCGGCTGTTGAGAGCGCTCCGACACTGAGCTACGACACCGTTGAATCAGTGCCCAATGCATTGCAGCTTGCGGTGGACAGCGGTCTCATCGCGTCCAAGTCGGAAGCCAGACGCCAGATAGGCTCGGGCGGTGTGTATATCAACAACCAGCGGGTCTCGGATATAGACTTCCAGCCTAAGACATCCGACTTCATTCACGGCGCTCTGCTGTTGATCAGAAGAGGCAAGAAGAACTACGCTGTCGTGAAATTGGGCGGTAAATAGAAGCAGTTACTTTTACAGGAGCTGATATGGCTCGGTGGGAACCTCGCCCTCCCGGAAAGCTCATTGTTGGGAGGGCGAAGCTCCTGCTGAGCCGAAATCCCGGATAGCCGAACTCTCGCGGTAAATAGCTGATACAAAAATCCCTCCAGATGTCTTACCTGGAGGGATCGATTATATTACCAACTTGTCCGAATAGTATATGTGACGGTTGTCTTTCCGTCCTTGGGCACTTTGACCGGAAATTCGATTGTGCCGGCATCTTTCTTGGTGTAATCACAGGTAGATTGTGTTACTTTCCAGTCGGACCATACATGATCGACGACTTTGACCTCCACCGGCACATCCTTGTGGTTCCTGATCTGTACCTCAAAACTCTCCTCGACTATATTCGAGGCGATTTTCCTGTAGTTCGTGCGCTTGTAATCGCCAACCACATCGAACGCATCACCTATATACAGCCGGATTTTTTCGTCCTTGGGAGTATGGTCGATGCTGTCCTCACCGATGAACTGCTGGCTGCCTGTGTCGTCGAGTTTATATACTCTGATCTTACCCGCAGGAAGGGGCATACCCATATGGTTTTCTTTTGAGTTTTTCAGCTCAAGGACAACGTTTACTTTGTGATAGTCCGATGTGTCATAGCCGCTGCCGGGATCATAATCTTTTCTGCCCGGATAGAACCAGCTCTTGAACCAATCGCCCCGAGCGTCATAGATCAGCTCTTTCTTTACGCCTGCGTTGGACGCATTGAGCAGTGAAAGCTGTTTGGTCTCTTTGTTGCGGATATCTGTCGGGCGTTCCATTGTATACATATGATATTCCGAGAAGCTCTTCTCCTCAAATTGCGATGCCTCGGCATAATCCAGCATTTTGCCTGCCACCGCAGGTCTGGCATAGCTGTATCTGTCCTGAATCCTGCGCACATCACCCGCCATAAGCGTAAGTTTGGCGTTCTCATATGTCGCGCCGCTCTGATTATTTAGAGTGACCCATCCCGCCAGGTCGAGAGCAGTATCGTCTCTATTGACCAAGGCCACATAGTCAGCCTTCCAGCCTATTCCGTCAGTAATATAACTGATCTCGACATTCTGGTCACATGCCTTGTTGCTGGCAATCAGCCAGTTTAAAGTCGGCTTGGGGTGAAGGCCTTCGGGCATCTGCTTCAAGGTCACCTGACCCGACGGGTTCATCACAAGGTTGCCGTCGTCGGTCCTGATAACTATGCCGCCATTGTCCGGCGGGTTCAACAAGATGCCTTCCTGCTGGCGCATGGAGCCATCCATATTATAAGATGTGAATACAACCCTCTGGCCGACAGATTTGCCCAGAATATTGTTCGGGCTGATGAGGTCATATTGATAGTTCTGCTCAAGAATCGAGACCGAGTTGGGAGCTGTAATGGACTTAAAGAGCACGCTTGTCGGGTCGATCTTGGCGGCAACATCCTCGACATCTATCGAGTTTATGCCCTGAGCCAGGCTCACAGCGCGATTGTCTTTGACCAGCGCGAAGTTGCCATTATATACGGTCAGAGCGATAGATTTTGGAGATGATACTGTGGCAGCCATGCACGCGCTCGCAAGCACAAGCACAGCGGCAATACAAATCAAAGTGCGTTTCATTGGTTTCCTCCCTGAAGGGCTAGATATATTATTAGACGTGGCTGCGCTGTCATTATTATACATTCAGCTCAACGATTTGGTGATGTGGCATTTGATATAATATTGGTTGACAACAGGCTCTGCGTTGTGTTACTTTTCACAATAATAATTTACCGAGGGAGCATGATGAATTTTCTGTCGCCTGCGCCGCACAAGAAGCGGCTGCCCGATGATATGGTAAAAAAACGCTATCCAGGATACAGATGGCGCGTTATGGAGTCGACATTCATCGGTTACGCACTGTTCTATCTGGTCCGCAACAATTTCTCGGTTGTCTCCAAAGACATCGAGGGTGCGCTTCATTACAGCAAGTCGGACATAGGCAGCATCCTTGCAATCTCAGCCGCCACATACGGCCTGGGCAAGTTTCTCATGGGAGCTGTCTCAGACAGAAGCAACCCCCGCAAGTTTATGTCACTCGGTCTGCTGCTGACGGCAATATGCAATTTTGCGTTCGGCGGCGTGCAAAATCTCAACATACACATCTGGCTCTGGGCGCTAAACGGCTTCTTCCAGGGTATGGGCTGGCCTCCATGCGGACGATCGATGGGACACTGGTTCAGTGAGCGCGAACGCGGTCTGACATTCAGCATATGGAACACCGCCCACAACGTTGGCGGTGGGCTTGCCGGTATAATTACGGCCTGGGCGGTCGGTTCTTTCGGAGGCTGGCAATATGCATTCTATGTGCCGGGTGCAATAGCACTCATAGGATCGATATACATATTCTTCAGGCTCTGCGACACACCGCAGTCAGTCGGGCTTCCTCCAGTCGAGGAATACCGAAACGATTACCCTGCCGCACAGGATGATTGTGCAGATATCGAGCGCGAGCTTACCACAAAAGAGCTCTTTGTCAACAATGTTCTCAAGAACAAATACATCTGGCTGCTGGCGATTGCAAACTTCTTCACCTATGTTTCACGTTACAGCATGCTCGATTGGGGTCCTATGTATCTGCGCGAGATAAAGAATGCCACTCTGCTCGGCGGCGGTATCGCGGTGCTCCTAACTGAATTCGGCGGGATTCCATCGACCATATTTTTCGGATGGATGTCGGACAAAGCCGGTGGACGCCGCGGCATGATCAGCACGCTGTGTATGGTCCCGGTATTGTGCGCATTTACCACCATCCTGTTGACTCCGCCAAGTATGATATGGCTGGATATGTTAATGCTTGCGCTTGTTGGGTTCTTCGTGTATCCGGTTATCAACATGATTGCGATCATTGCTCTGGACTTGACATCGAAGAAAGCTATCGGCACAGCGGCAGGGTTTATCGGTCTGTTCGGCTATCTTGGCAGAATGGCTGAAGCCAAAGGATTCGGCTGGATGCTGGACCACTTCGGCTCGATCTATGACAAGGGCACGGCATGGCATATAGTCATATACGGGATTTTGGCCTGCACTTTCCTTTCGGGAGTGCTGCTGGCATTTACCTGGAATGTCAGGCCCTGTAAGGCTAAGCGCAAGTCTGCCTAGTAATTAAGAGGCCGGAGCGTTCTGCCCCAGCCTTATTTTTATTGAAGGCTAATCACTCCATGCAGCATCCCTGACGGCAAAGTGGATGTCGACACAGCCCGACCAATATAAGCAAAATCGTCAATATTCTATTCTAAATAGCTTGTTTATCTGTGAGCAAGCTCGGCGGAGAGGTCCAGATAGAATTTGATGGCCTCAGGCGGTGTGTTCCATGGTATATGGTTTCCGATGCACATAAAATATCCGCCGCATATCTGAGCGGTGTCCACCATACTCTCGACCATTGCGCGTATCTCATTATGATTATTTCTCATCAGAATGCGCACATCTCCCTCACCCGCAAGAAAAATATCGCCGTATTTATGTGCAAGAGCCTTGAAGTCGGTATATGGTTCGGTTATGATGCCCGTTGCCCCGCATGCCATAACGTCATCTGCATAGCGGTCCATGCATCCGTCGGACATGAACAGTATCCTCTTTCCAGATGCTTTGAGTATGCTCCAATACTCTTCGTATCTGGGAAAGACATACTTATGCATCCATGTGGGCGAGCAGACAGGTCCCCTTGTATTTACTATGTCATCATGGCAGATCACGAAATTCACCGGCAGCCTGGCAAATGCGGTAAACAGACGCCTGTTGATCTCTGCAAACTCGTCCATGATCCGCTCAAATCTTTCATCCAGGCAAGTCTCAAGGAAAAGTTCCCAGCCGAATGTCAGCAGCGGCCACATAAACATAGTGTTATAAAAGCTGACCATAGCCGTAGATCCCTCGGGGGCTGTGTCTCCCCAATCTTCCGGGAATCCCGGTCTGTATTCTTTGTATACGGCATCCACACTCGAATAGTCCCGACCCTCGTTTATCGGCACGCCCGTCAAGTTTGCATGTTCAAGTGGAGAGTATGCAAACACATCCTCAGCGCTTTTGAACCGGCCTCCCCAGTCCCAGTGATTTGATTGAGTGTCTCCCCATCGGACATGATGCAGACCCTCTTCGTCAGTATATGAAGTCTGATCCTGTGTGGGGCGCGGTTTTGGGGCATCCGTGTCGAACATCGGAAGATTGAGCTGCGGATATAGTTCCTGGAGCTTTTGGCGGCAGAGTCTCGGATGTTCGTAATAATCGATTCCAGTCAGAAATGTCTCTGCATCGGGGCATGACCAGTGTTCCCAGTGCGGCACACGTTTGGGTGCTTTGCCCATATAGGCCAGGTATTCGCTTGAAAATTCCATTAATTCTTCCTTGTCGCACTATTCGTATTTAACACGAGCATTATAGATAGCCGCTTTTGGTGTGTCAACGTAATCAGGGTATATATTTATCGCATATTCTGCAACGGAGGTCTGATATGTCGATCAACCGGATTATAGCCTTGTCAACTGTTATATTGGCAATTTTCATGTTAATCGAACCTGCATGCGCTGCGGTTACGGTGGGCAGCAAGGCTCCCGATTTCCAACTGACAAGTGTTGATGGAAAGAGCACCATCAAACTCTCCAGCCATTTCGGCAAGCCAATGCTTCTGGTATATTGGGCAACTTGGTGCCCGCACTGTCGGACAGAACTTCCTGTGATTCAAAAGATATACGGCGACCTTCACTCAGCCGGGCTGGAGATAGTGGGGATCAGCATGGATAATAGCGCCAAGGATGCGCGTGAGTTTATGAAGTCGAAATCTGTAACGTTTCCCGTTGCATTCGGAGGCACGGATCAAGGCATGAAAGTAGCTGATACATATGGTGTCAGTGGTATACCGGCCATGTTTGTGCTGGATAAGAATGCCGTTGTGAAGGCCATTTTCAGGGGCGAAGCAGGCGAGAAGACTATACGCTCGGAACTTGCAAAGTTAGGCTTGTCTAAATAAATTATGCTGATTTCTCTCCATATGGCCGAATTCCTTGATATCGATATTGCCCGGTGTTATAATGACCCAACCGGCCGGCCGGTATTAGAGTGAAACATATTCGGGAGCTGCGGTGCATGAAAGGTATCAAGGGAACAAATCATTCGGAAGCTGTAATTAAGGCCATAGGATTGGGACATCAAGGTCTCATAGACAATGTCAGCCAACTCGACGACATTCTCAGCGAACCTCCGGATTACCTTGTTGATGCACTGAGCGGGTTGGACGGGGACATAATGGTCCTCGGTGCCGCAGGCAAGATGGGACCAACTATGCTGCGAATGGCAAAGCGCGCTTCCGAGGCAGCAGGGTGTGACCGCCGTGTCATAGGTGTATCGAGGTCTTTCAGCTCTGAGCTTGAAGCGGACTTGAATAAACGCGGTATAGAAATAGTCCGCTGTGATCTGCTGGAGCCATCTCAGGTTGCCCAACTCCAGGACACAAAAAACGTGATATTTATGGTCGGCATGAAGTTCGGAACATCGACCCAACAATCGCTGACCTGGGCAATAAATACATATGTGCCTGGGCTGGTTGCGCAGCGCTATCGCAACAGTCGGATCATCGCTTTCTCCACAGGCAATGTCTACGGTCTCAAACCTATACATCTCGGAGGTTCAGTCGAGACAGATATGCCCGCGCCTATCGGGGAATATGCCATGAGTGCTTTGGGACGAGAACGTGTCTTCGAACACTTCAGCCGCACTTACAACATACCTCTAAGTATTATACGTTTGAACTATGCGTGCGAACTGCGCTATGGGGTGCTTGTCGATATAGCACGGAACGTGTGGGCAGGTAAGCCCGTCGATCTGAGTATGGGCGAATTCAACGTCATATGGCAGGCCGATGCCTGCGCAATGGCGTTGGCAGCTCTACGTCATGCCGCAAGTCCGCCGTTCATACTCAATGTCGCTGGACCTGAAACGTTGAGTATTCGGCGTGTGGCGGAGCAGTTTGCAGAGTTGATGGGCAAGAGCGTGTCATTCGTCAACACAGAATGCACGGATGCGCTTCTCAGCAACGGCCAGATGGGACACCGTCTCTATGCCTACCCCAAAATTAGCGCACAGCAGATGATTATCATGACTGCCGATTGGATCATGCGTCGAGGCGAGACAATCGACAAACCGACGCATTTCGATGTGCGCGACGGGAGATTTTAGATGTCGTTTATAGATGCTGATATCAAGCGGGCATTGAATGCCGGTCAGGTGATCCCCGCATGCCCTCTCGCCCTTGACAAAAATCGCAAGCTGGATGAGCGGAGGCAGCGCGCGCTGATCCGCTATTATGCCCAGGCAAAGGCGGGAGGCATTGCAGTGGGTGTCCACACCACTCAGTTCGCCATTCATGATCCAAAAGTCGGGTTGCTGCAGCCCGTCCTCGATCTTGTAATGGAAGAGGCACTGCGGCAGAGGGAAAACGGCCTGAAGATAAAGATTGCGGGAGTCTGCGGAAACACGTCACAGGCGGTTAGTGAAGCGAAATTGGCGCATAGTCTCGGTTACGATGCGGTGCTTCTCAGTCTTACGGCATTGAGTGACGCGAGTGAGGACCAGCTTATCGACCATTGTCGTGCCGTAGCTGAAATATCGCCGATAATCGGCTTCTATATTCAGGCATCTGTCGGAGGTCGAAGGCTTGCCTACTCGTTCTGGAGAAGGTTCGCGGAGACCGAGAATGTGGTCGCCATCAAAATTGCGCCGTTCAACCGATATCAGACGCTGGATGTCGTTCGAGCGGTATGCGAGGCAGGCCGCAGCGATATAACCCTGCTCACCGGCAACGACGATAATATCGTGATGGACCTGATTACTCCCTATCGCTTCAAAGTCGGGGGACGGACGGTGGAACGCCGGATTGTCGGCGGCCTGCTCGGTCACTGGACAGTGTGGACCAAGAAAGCGGTCGAGCTTCTGGATGAATGTCATGAAGCTGTCAGGAATCAGGAAGTTCCGGTGGGGCTTCTCAGGAAACACATCGAGGTTACGGACTGCAATGCTGCATTTTTTGATGCCGCGAATGGTTTTGCGGGCTGTATAGCCGGTCTGCATGAGGTCCTGCGCAGGCAGGGGCTTTTTGAAGGAATATGGTGCCTCGATCCCAAAGAGACACTCAGTCCCGGCCAAAAAGAAGAGATAGACCGTGTCTATGCTGCCTATCCTCATCTCCATGATGATGCATTCGTGCAAGAACATATAGATGAGTGGCTGAGCGGCTAGAGCCAGTCTCCGAGTATGGTCAAATGGTTTGAGTGTGTGTCATGTATTGTCCCATAGCGCATCGGGAGGGCGTCCCTCCCGCCGAGCCTTTATTGTCTTAAGACTGAGCTATTTCCTTGTTCTGTGCCTGGTGTCTCCTCAAAATCAAGGTGAAGCTCATATGTCATTCCCAGCTTGACTGGGAATCCAGGAAACGGCGCTACGATGAAGACAGGGTGCCTGGATTCCCGCTTTCGCGGGAATGACACAAGCTTGGTTGCCTTTAATGGTATGTGCCCCTGAGCAAATAGCATAGTTGCACAGTCCCATTCAAATATGTTATAGTTACAGAAATCGAATATCCCAAAGGGGAGTAGCAGCCCGTATAATATGGGTTCGGCATGGTCAACAACCGTCACGCGCGTGGGCGCGAGGCTGGCTGTGTCGGCAGCAATGCAATGCGAGACCTTTGTCCTTACCAAAGGGCAAAGGTCTTTTTTGATGGTTACGAGGGGCTTGTATGGTCATTCTTGTGTTTATAGCTTTGTTATTGATTATTGTCTTCGCGGCGTATTTGCTCAGCCGTGGAGCTGAGGTAATGGCTCAAATATGGGGCTGCAATATAGTCGGCAGCATAGTCCTTGCATTGTTCACGACACTGCCTGAGTATGCGTTTGTCTTCTGGGCATCCATGAAAAACGAATACAGGATGGCGATAGGCTCTGCGATAGGCTCTTGCACAATCCTGATTACCCTCGGCTACGGGATGGTGATCTGGCTGGCCACTTCAAAACTGAGCAGAAAGCCTGTGAAGGAGATACGCCTTTCAAAGGCCACCCGCATCGATGCGCTATATCTGCTTGTGACCGGCGTTATTGCTTTTGTTTTTGTGTGGGGTGACAATGCTCTGAGCCTGATTGAGGGCATTATTCTCGCGCTTATTTTTGGAGGGTATGTTTTCCAGGTTATCCGAAGCGGCAAGTCTGAATGTGTGGAAAATCAGGTCGTCACTCGCAAAGGTATGATTAGAGCGGCAATAGAACTGCTCGCAGGCGGCGCGATTATTTATTTTGCGTCGGAGCCTTTTGTGGACTCGATGATCCATATCGCAACGTTTTTCCATGTCAGTCCCGTGGTGATTGCCATTGTTTTGGGTCCGATAGCTTCTGAGATGCCGGAGAAGCTTACTGCATACATGCTTGTATTAAAAAACGGCCACAATGCGGAGCTGTCGATATGCAACTTCATAGGTTCAAAGGTCAATCATAACTCACTGCTTCTGGCAGTGATGCCGTTTGTGGCCCATTTCAAGGGACATGACATAGTCACGAATCTGATGAGCCCGATGTTTGTGATGATGAGTGTGCTGACTGTAGTTGTTTCGGCGCTGCTCGCGAGGGGCAGACTGCAGAAATGGCAGGGTATAGGATTGGTTGCAGCATACATATTAGCGATGGTTCTGGCTGTAGAGCAGAGTTGATAACCATACGGTCACAAATATTGCAGATTTTGAGCCGTTTTGTGGAACAAACAGGCTTAACCTACAGTCTATACAAATGCAAACCGGTACCGCCTGCCGGAGGAGTGAGCAATGGGCGAATGCAATTTGCAGAGCCTGCTTTTTAGGTCTCAAGAGAGGCATACGGATCGCACTGCATTTGCCAGGGCAGTCTCCCGAATATCCTACACCAGGATAAAGAAGGAAGACGATACCCGCAGGCAGATGAAAAGCAGGCAGAAAGCCGCCTAAGGCGTCAGGAGAGAAGGGGACTTCTCTCCTTTTTTATTGAAAGCCAGTTTCAAGTGTCTTTCGATATGCTCAGTCACAAAGGCGTAATGCTGCTGCTCATTTTTGTGCAGAGTGTCGAGGATTTCAGGCCGCTTTGCATCCAGCAGTGCACCATATGATATGTGGAATAGCTGCTGAACATTCGGCTGCCCAAAGAACCTGATCGCGTCATACGGGAGCTTATTGGGAAAGTCGGTAGGCGTGATATCCACATGATATGCCTTCTTGCTTTCTGGCAGGGTCTCGATGCAGATATCATACATGTCTTTGAACAGCTGCAAATTTGTATGTGCAATCAGTCTTACGGCCTGCAGCCAGCTTGTGCCCGATGTTTTGATATGGAAATTTCCCCGAGTCATCTCAGCAAAGATTTCATATATGCTGAACTTGTCGCTGCCTGAGTGCATACTCAGTCGATATCCACCAATGAGTCTTGCCAGTTCACCATGGATACTGAAAGAACGTTTCAACTCTGCATAATTGCCTTTATAGTCGACCGCTTTCTGAAACTGACCAGGAAACTTTGGTGCAAGACTCGTAAAATCGACATTATTTGCGTGCAGAAATTCAGCCACGAAGAGGTGATCTTCTGGTGTTGTTTCGCGGCTGCCTTCGTCAATTGAAATCTCAAGGTCGAACTCGTCGAGCTTGGTCCTGGCCATTCCACAAAATCGCACCGCTTGGAGCATGGACTTCTCATATACCAAGGCCGATCTGATCAGTTCATCCTCAGAGAATGTATAATTCTGCTCACCAGGAAGAGATATGGTTTTTTCCGCATATCTTTTCGCTATTCCACGGCTGAGTTCGGTCAGGTTATTTGCCGCGTCATTAATCTCTGATGCAGACAGGCTGCTTATATCCAGCAGGTTGTCACTGACGTCGAGTGTGAACATGCTGTAACCTGCCTCAACACCTTCCATGAATTGCGTGTCATTCTTTATGTGATCGGCATCCGCTCCGAAAGAGCCTGTGTACCCTGACTCCAGAACGCCCATAACTGCATCCAAAAGGACGCTTTTGAACGTTCGGTTGGTCCGCTCCAGTTCACGAGGCGACTGCTGCGCTATTACCGGAAAGACCTGGAATTTATTGTCTGCTTCAAGATGTGCTGCGCTCACCATTCCCAGCCTGTCTCCAGTACCGAATGAAGCGGCTTTGCCACATATTGAGGGAGCTAAAGGCAGCATCTGTCTTAGACGCACATAATTTTCCCAGGTCAAAGGGTGGAGTGTCACTTTCTCTTCGGCGGATAGTCTCAGTCTTGCCGGACCGGTTTCATCGGCCAGTCTGTGGATATGTTCTGGTCCGAGCATACCGACAAGTTTTCTTCCGTGGCGGACAACGGTGAATATGCTTATTTGATTGTCAATTCTCCTCAGAGACTTTTCGTATAGTTGATAACCTGCATTGTCCATCAGGTTAGCCAATGCCAGACACATTTTTTACTCCTTCGAAAATGCGGAGCATTTTCATTCCCTTCGTGGCGAACACAACTGCGCTGCGGAGCAGTCGCGAGAGTGTTCAAGCCACGATTCCTAGTCGATAGTCATTTTGCGATTCTGGAAGAGTGCTGTGTTTGTATACCCAATTGTCCGCAACAGTAGTCTGCCTCGGTCAAAGTCACATGTTATATCATCTGTCCTGTGCGCATCCGCAGTCAAAATAACTGGAATCCCCCGCTTTTGACAGCCCCTCAAAACTGCTGCCGAAGGGTATTGCTCATGGATAGGTTTATGCCAGCCGGAGGTGTTGAGTTCTATCGCAATCCCGGCTTCGGCTATCGCATCGAGTGCGGTCATCACATCTGCTGAGATATCTATAGTGGGTTGGGAGCCGAATTTCTTATAGAGGTCCAAATGGCCAACGATGTCATAAAGGCCGGATTTGGCAAGTTTGGCTATCATAGCCCAGTATGCGCGGATTACATCATTTTTCCCGGACTGGTCCAGTGCGTCCCAATAATCTTTGCTGCTGTCAATGCATACGCCATCGATCAGGTGGACCGACCCGATCACGTAATCAAATTGATATTCCTGCAGAATTTCTCCGAGTTGTTGTGCTGTTTCCGGCACAAAGTCCGCCTCGATACCATATCTGACTTTAATCTTAGTCCGAAACTTATCAGCAGCAAGGCCAATGGCGCCAAAATAGTCAGCAATTGCGTCCAGCTTCATGCTCCAATCGAAGATTTGGCCGGTTGTCAGGACATAGTGATCGGAGATGCCAATCTCATCTATGCCCAATGATATGGCCGCTTCAATCATTTCTTGGACGCTGTTTTGGCCGTCCGAAAATGTTGTGTGGACATGATAGGAGGTCACCATATGTCTGGCTCCCGTATGTACAGTAAAATGGCGCACCTGGAGGGACTCGAACCCCCGACCCTCTGATCCGAAGTCAGATGCTCTGATCCACTGAGCTACAGGTGCGCGTCGTTATTTAATATATCACTTGGCACATCATTTGGTCAAGGGCATTGTGAATGATCAAACATCCTTGGCAAGAGCAATTACCCCGACCCTTGACCATCAAAAAGGGAAGAACGATTACTGATAGTTACTTGGAATGTTCTCCCCTTTTGTTTGCGTATCTGATAGAATGTAAGAGCTATTTACTATATAGCGCGGACGACTTTACCGGCCTTCAGGCACTTAGCGCATACGCGAATTGTTTTAGGAGTGCCGTTGATCTTGGTATGGACGGTCTGCAGATTGGGCAGCCATCTGCGCTTGGTCCTAGGCGCGCGAAGAGCCCATGAACCGGAGTGTACGTGTCTGATATTCTGACCGAACTGCGGACCCTTGCCGCAAACTGCACAAGTATTGGACATATCTAAAAGGACCTCCTGAAGTGAGTAGCCACAAAAAATGCAGTGTCCATAATAACATAATTTCACGGGTTTGGCAATAGATGATAGACAGCTCAATATTAAGCTTGGTAAAGAGTGCTCCTGTGGTGGCACCCAACGACTCGATCCAGAGAGCCGCAGGTCTGATCCAGGGCACAAGCGGGTCACGAATTCTCGTCATTGACGACGGACACATCGTCGGCACTGTCAGTGAACGTGGTATATCCGCATACGTGGCCGCCTCAGAAGATCCCGAGGCCGCCATCAGGTCATGCATCGAACCGATAATAGAGCCAAGCGGTGCTTTTGTCGATTCACGTGTATCGCTAAAAGAGGCCGCTCAAATATTTGCCGATAACAGTGAGGACATGCTGCCTGTTATAGACAATTTTGGCGGATATCGAGGTGTAATATATCGCAGCGAACTGATCGGGCGGATCGCGAAGAACCTGCGTCCGAGCACGATTGCGGGGATGGCGACCCCGTTGGGCGTATATCTGACCACCGGTTCCATATCCGGCGGAGCGGGCAGTTTCGGTTTGTTTTTGACCGGAGTCTCTCTTGGGGTGATGATCCTTATTGCGACCCTGATCGTAACCGGCCTTACGACTGCGTTCGGCAAGCTCACCGGCTTTCCGATAAATGCATATCTCAACTCCGCACCGCTGACGATATCGCCTAACCTCTACGATCTGCCATTTTATATATCGACGGCACTGATCGCATTCATATTCCTGCTGTTGATGAGGTTGTCTCCACTTGCGGGCTATCATGCTGCCGAGCATATGACGGTGAATGCCATAGAAGCGGGTGAAGCGCTTGAACCGGGCGTTGTGAGCCGCATGCCGCGAGTTCATCCAAGGTGCGGTACCAACCTGCTAGCCGCGGCGGGGATATTTGTGATCTTGACTTCCAAGATAAGCAGTCAGGTTGTGGTTTTGTTGGCGATGCTGGCCGTGGTGCTCGGCTGGAGATCGATAGGCGGTTGGCTTCAATATTATGCCACGACCAAGAATCCAAACTCAAAGCAGCTTGCAAGCGGTATTGCTGCGGGCAGTGAACTGCTCGACAAATACCAGGAGAACCCGCACATCAACCTGACCGGCTTCCAGCGCATCTGGAAACTGGGGTTCCCGCAGACATTTATGGGCATGGCGACTTTTCTCTGGGTGTTGAGCCTGTTCAGCCGCTATATACCTATCCCAGGACTCTTCTGATTTAGTATTGAGTATATTATATTGATTATTTGCCGATGTGTGTGCGGCAATACGGTTTTTATTCCCTCTCCCGGGGGAGAGGGTCAGGGTGAGGGCGCTCCTGATTTAGCATTTTAGATTTTGTATTGATTATTTACCTCTAGTTCGGTTGCGATATCCGATCGCGACCGAAACAAAAAAAGCCGATGGTCGGGGGTATTCTTGCCCCCGACCTCTCGCCACCGAAACATAAAAACAAGAGATAACATAATGCATTTGTCATTCCGAGGAGGAACGACGAGGAATCTGCTTTGAACCTCCAACAGGAGAACGGGAACTCAACACCGTCTGTCTCGTCGTAAAAATAGTAACTTGCAACTCGCATTGGAACCCATCATTGAGTTATGTCGTCAGGAGAACCATGAGAAAACAACATACGGCACTCTTAACCACCCTCGTAATTGCCGCCATAATGTCGGCGGCGGCATTTCCTATTCCATCAGCGGCATATGGGATTAAGTACAAGACCTCCGGTACATACGTTGATTCAGCGGGCGGCCAGCATGTATGGGACATCAACGAAGCCCATACTCTTTTCTGGGACAATGATCCGTATATTCCAGTGGGAGGCATATTCACTTCCCGCTATATTTCGCCTGGCGCGACAGATGCGGACTATCAGGCAGATGTCAGTTCACTCGATGCAATAAAATCAGGTGGCATCACCGACATAATCCTGAAGGCGAACTGCCCTATAACCTCGGTCGATCCTGCCGCACTGCAGAAGATCATCGATTATCTTGACTCCAACGGTTTTCATTACGGGATAGAGATGGACGATGGTCCCAACGCTCCATTGAGCGGTTATCTTATTTCGCCCAATCGCTATAGACTGGAAGGCCCGGACAGCCGGCGCAGCATTGTCTGTTCCTGGCCGGATGTCGATTCTGCGATTTATCTGGTCATAAACAGACTAGACAACACGATAGTAAATCGCGGTGGTGCTGTTGTCGCAAACGGAAAAGTGACGATCAACCTGCGCGAGCCACTGCGCGCCGAGCAGGTGCTGATAGTCTACCCTCACAAGACATTCAAACAGAACGCTATGTACGATTTATGGGGCGGCTTCGGTGAATATCGCGACCGTGTGATTGCATTTTTCGGCAAGGTCAAATTTGGTCCCGGGCTTAGATTTTTCCTGGAACCTTTCACGACCAAGATGGACTTCACCGGTGATATGGTCAGTTTTCTACCCGATTCATCGGGATTCAGGCTTGGTCTGGAGGCATATCTGACCCGCAAATATCAACACGAAGGCGGTGTCAATTCGGGCTGGGGCATGAACGATAATCTGAACACGATTGAGGATGCCACCCGGCTGGTTCCAATGTGGGCATCGGGCCGCGGCATGCCGTATGCATATAACCCCGCGAGCGGTCTTCTATATTCAATTGATGTGACCACAACCGGGCTTTGGCGTGATATTGTAGACTACCGTGACACTTCCGCCCAGGAATATATGAACACGATCTCGGACTTAATACGCAAACACTGCGCCAACGTGCCGGTGATCTTCAAAAGCGACAAATTTCACCGCATATATGCCAATCCATACGGCATAGGCAGCTACGACGGTCTGAGCGCTCAGGTGCAGGGCACAGGTGAGAAGTCTGTTGGTGAGGTGATAGGACCGGTCTACTCGCTTGCGGAAGAGTCCGGCAAGACGACATGGTATATTGCAACTTCGACCCAGGTTACTGGTTCCAGCGAGAGCGCAATTTCGGGCACACTCGATCTGTTCCGTGAGATCGGCTGCAAGGGTTTCTTTGCCGGCAGTATGGACGAAGGCGTTATTCATGGACTCACGAGTTTCAAAGAGAAGCTGCGCCCATCCGGTTTTGCTGATTTCAAACCTGATGTGATCGGATATCCGGTCTCCATAACCACAGGCGCATACGTTAAGCGTCTCCTGCCGAACACATGGTGGCTGCCGACTCTGACGACGGGCAAGACCAGCTATATCGGCGACGGTCTCTTTGCCTATACAATGGCCGGTGAGGACAGGACATATATCTGGTCATCGATCGGCGATAAGAATGTAACGATCAAAATCCCTCCCACAGGAGTGCCGAGCGTGCTGTTTCCACCGGATGCTCGTGTTTCAGGAGGCAGAGGCACGTTTACGACCACTCTCAAAGACGTGCCGACTGTGTTGAAGGGCATAGACCTCAGTCTGGTATTTCCGGCAGAGACCGCACAGGCTGAGATCGACATACTCGCGGCACTCATTCCTGAGGCCGACAGATCCGGCTTCAGCGTGCAGAGGCCCAGGGATAGTCTCAGCCGCGCAAAGACACTCATGAAGAACAAGCAATATATGCAGGCCTATGGCATGGCTCAAGCCAGCCTGGGAGACCTGCTGGTCTTGATGGGTGCGGACATATGGCTCGAGGGTGAACTGGTTCGTGCCGAAAACTTTGACAATGTTATGCCAATTCAAGGTGCGAGCAACGCGCTGGCACTGGTCCTTGATACTTATGATGACCCACCGCTTGCTCCGTATTGCGCCACATTCACGATAGATGCAAAGACCAATTCCAGCTATGAGC
Source organism: bacterium (assembly GCA_021371935.1). NCBI lineage: Bacteria > bacterium. The sequence goes on along the minus strand of JAJFVF010000022.1, from coordinate 64,671 downwards.
TATATATCGCGGCAACACCTCCGTCCGATGCTTCACCGATGAGCTACACGGTCGATGACATTAACTGGATTCCGGTTACAGCCGTAGGCAGTAAGGTCGATAATTACGCACCTGGTTTAGGCTGGTATAAGATTGGTGCTGTAAACTTGTTCCCTGGTAAGCATATTCTCAGGCTTAGAGCGGACAGCAGAAGGGCTTCGGATAGTCGGTATTATTTTGCAATAGATGCGTTGGTGGCCACACCCAGAGGTTTCAAGCCAAACGGAGTTATCAAACCATACTGAGGATGACTTTGTGAAATCAAATATCAGGCAATGGTTTGCAGCAGCATCCGCATTACTGTGCATTGCAGTTTCGCTTTGCTACGGCTTGAAACCTGATATGTTTGCAGCAGTCACGTTTTTCCCGGCATGGGTCTGGCTCGTGCCGGGAATTATTATTACAGTTCCAGCATTTAAGGCAAAGCATAGAAGATGGCTATTTACAGTCTTTGGAATGTGGGCTGTCTTTGCGCTGGTCTTCAATGAAGAGCCTCGAAGTATTATTCGCAGGCCGGGCATTTCCAAGGCTCAATTACAATCAGATGTAAATCGTGGAAGAGCTGTCCGGGTAATCACACTCAATTGCTCTGGAGGAAACTCCAAGGCAGCAGCCGAGGTTAGGAAATACCGGCCAGATATTGTCCTGCTGCAGGAATCACCGAGTGAATCAGATATAAAGCGCCTGACGCGAGAACTCTTCGGCAGCCATGGTGGATATACATGCACAGCGGATGATTCTATACTTGCCCGTGGACATGTGCAGCCTCATACTCCTTCAAGTGACAACAGACTAATATGCGCCTCGGCGCATGTGAAGCTGTGCTCCGGCTTTGAGCTGGAGGCAATAAGTCTGCGACTAGTGCCGCCCGTGGTTCGTCTTGATCTGTGGTCACCGAACTGTTGGAATGAATATGCAGGTAATCGGCGCATACGGCGTGATCAGACAAAACAGATCGCGAATATTATTGCCGGCCTGCCTCGCCATCTGCCAATAATAGCTGGTGGTGATTTCAACGCTCCTGCTGGAGATGACATATTCGAGCATTTATGTCCCCGCATGCACGACACATTTGCTGAGCATGGAGTAGGGTGGGGCAACACGGTCCTAAATGATTTTCCGGTTCAAAGAGTGGATCAAATCTGGGCAGATAAGCGCTTTCACGCGGTGAGTGTGCGTGCATACAAGACGCATAATTCGGATCACAGGATGGTAGTTTGTGATCTGTTGCTGCATTAGGCCGAAAATAAAGCAAAAGCGGAAGTAATGTCAGCCAGTACCTCTCCTGGGGGAGATGGCTAGGGTGAGGGCGCAGCCTCAAATGAACAGAACGTTACTTAACGTCCCCGTACTTATTCAGCAGTTCGCCAATTGCTGCCATGATCCTCCTGCCGACTTTCTCGACAGCCTCTCGCCCACCTTTATCATATAGATCTTCGAGCGGGACAGGTTTACCGTAGACTACCTTCAATCGAGTAAACTTGGGGAAGATGGAGTGCGGCGGCAGCAGCTTGTTTGAGTTTATCAGCCCTACAGGGATTACGGGAACCTTCGCCCGCAGCACAATCATCCCGACACCTGCCTCAGCGGGCAGCAGAGTGCCGTCCAGGCTCCTCTGACCTTCGGGAAACATACCGACTACCTCGCCGGATTGCAGCAGTTCTATTGCTTTTTTGAGAGCCGCCCTGTCCGCTGTGCCCCGTTTGACCGGGAACGCTCCTACGGCTTTGATGAGCAGTCCAAGGATGGGTATTTGAAAAAGCTCCAGTTTGGCCATGAAATGCACAGGCCGCCCGTTGGCACGGGCACCTAGAGCAGGCGGGTCGATGTAGCTCACGTGGTTGCCGCACAGCATCACACCGCCGGTTTTGGGAATATTTTCACGGCCAATAACCTGCCAACGGCCAAATATTCTGCAGACCATCGCCGAAAGCGACGCGCCTATCCAATAAAGCATCTACATGTTTCCTTGATTGAATATTGAGTGTTTTATATTGATTATTGTAATGAAACCGTATCAACAAGCGGAATACCGTATCAATAACTGTCATTCTGAACGAATGTGAAGAATCTGCTTTGAGCCTAACCTATATCACAAAGAAACCAAAAAAGCTGGGAGGGCGAGGCTCCTGCCGAGCTTTGGTTTGGCGCTTGCAAAAAATGAACTGCTCCACAAAACATCAGAGCAAGCGCACCTAATCTTCTGTTGGCATCGGGGATGCCGTTTGGCCCTTTTCGGCGCAGTATAGTTGTTGCCGCGAATTTATTCACTCTTTGCTTTGGACACCTTCTCGTTATGGATATTGATGATGGCATCCGCCACCTGCTCGGCGGACATGCTATCAGTTTCAAGCAGCACTGCACCCGGAGCCATCTTCAATGGAGCATGCTCACGTGAACTGTCACGAAGGTCGCGCTCACGAATCTCAGCGGAAATCTGTTCGATATCTGCATCCATGCCCATCTCTTTCTGCTGCTCGACTCGACGCCTTGCGCGCTCTGTCACCGATGCGGTCAAAAAGACCTTAACCTCAGCGTTTGGGAAGACGATCGTGCCTATATCGCGCCCTTCCATCACTATGCCACCCTCGGCTCCCATATTTCTCTGAAGCTCGACAAGCCGCCTGCGAACGCCCTGGATCGCGCTCACGGGTGAGGAGAGACGAGTGGCTTCGGGTGTACGGATGTCGTTTGTCACATCCTCACCATCGGCGAACACATGCTGGATGCCGTCTATGATCTCGAACCTGATATCAGTTCGCTTTGCCAGTGCCGATATTTTCGCGGTGTCCGAGAGCGGAATACCCTCCCGTATCACCTTAAGCGCCACTGCTCTATACATTGCGCCCGTATCGATATATAAATATCCCAGTCTGTCGGCAACCGCGCGCGCGACAGTGCTTTTTCCCGCGCCCGCAGGTCCGTCTATGGCGATTATGGGTTTACTCATTTACAAATCCTTTGATATGTCGATCTGATCTTGCTCGCCTGCTCAAAGAAGCGTGAAATTGCCTCCTCGTCGCCGCTTTCCAGTGCGATCTTGAAGTCATCGAGCGATTGCATAAATTTCTCGATGGCATGAATGAGCGCATTGCTGTTGGTTGCGCAGATATCACGCCAAATCTCTGGAGGGCTGTCCGAAACGCGGGTGAGGTCTCTGAAACTGCCCGCTGCCAGCCTAAATACTTTTCCCGATTCGTGCTGCGATTGCTCGGCAATTTCGAGCAGGGCTGCGGAGATGACATGAGGCAAATGACTGATGATGGCGACGGCACGGTCATGTTCGTCGGGGTTCATTATCTCCACGTTCGAGCCGATCGAATCTGCCATGGCGGCCAGCTTGCCCAGTGCATCAAGGTTCGTGTTTTCGGTGGTGGTAAGTGCGTAGGTTGCTTCCTGAAACAGATCGGCTGATGCCGATTCCACTCCGGCTTGTTCCGAGCCGGCCATGGGATGGCCGCCCACAAAGAAAATTCCTTCGGGCAGCACGGCTTCCACTTCCTTGATAACCCGGCTCTTTGTGCTGCCGACATCGGTGACAATAGCGCCGGGTTTTATGCTTGAGGCCATACGTTTCAGACTGGGAGCTATCAGACAGACGGGTGTGCATATCACGATCAGATCGGCATCGGCGGCGCCATTATCGAGGTCCAGGCTGTAGTCATCTATCGCGCCGAGTATTTTCGCGCGCATCAGCTTCTGTTCAGTACGTCCGATGCCGATTACACGACCAGCCAGGTCATGTTTTTTCATGGCCATTCCGAGCGAACCACCAATCAGCCCGACTCCTACGATAGCCACGGTGTCGAATATGAAGTTGTCTTTGCCTGCCGTGGGCATCAGACGTATCTACCCACCGCGCGCGCTACAGCCGACATTTCCTTCATCATCGTATCGAAGTTGGCCGGAGTGAGCGACTGCGGACCATCCTTTAGGGCTTTTTCAGGATGCGGATGGACCTCGATCATAAGCCCATCCGCGCCTGCCGCAATTGCTGCCTTGGCGACCGGAGATACAAGGCTGAACTTACCGGTGCCATGGCTCGGATCAGCGATTATCGGCAGGTGAGTCAGCCCAAGCAGCGCCGGAATTGCGCTTACGTCGAAGGTATTTCGCGTAAATGTCTCGAATGTGCGTATTCCGCGCTCACAGAGAATAATTTCATCATTGCCGCTGCTGGCGATATATTCCGCCGCCTGGAGCCATTCCTCAATGGTCGAGGCCATTCCGCGCTTGAGCATTACAGGCTTCTTCACGTTGCCAAGTTCCTGCAGCAGAGAGTAGTTGGCCATATTCCGCGTGCCGATCTGGAGTATATCGGCGTATTTCGAGACCAGCTCGATATCGCGCGCATCCATCACTTCAGTGATAATGGGCATACCAGTAACTTCCCGCGCGGCAGCAAGCATTTTTAGAGCATCTTCACCAAGGCCATGGAAGCTGTATGGCGAAGTGCTGGGTTTGAACGCTCCGCCTCGCAGTATTGTCGCCCCGGCTGCTTTAACTGCTTTGGCCACTTCAAGTGTCTGCTCCTCGGTTTCTATCGAGCATGGCCCGGCCATAACGACTATCTTCTGCCCACCGATATCGACTCCACGCACCGAAATTATAGTCTTGTCCGGGTGAAAGTCCCTGCCGACGATCTTGTAGGGCTTGAGGATTGGGATCACACCCTCGACGTATGCAAGTGACGAAAGCTGCTCGGCGATCATCGGCTTGGCCTCGTCGTGCGCGCCGATGACACCTACGATAGTCTTTTCGACACCCTTGGAAAGGTGCACACCATAACCGCGGTCCTTCAGGTTACTGAGCAGTTCATCAAGATCGCTGTCGGTGGCAGTCGGCGATAGAATGATAATCACAGCACAAGCACCTCCTTGAACGTTTTGATGAACCGCTCGTTTTGCTCATCTGTTCCGGTGGTGACGCGGATATGTGTCGGGCAGCCGAATATGTCTCCCGTCCGCACGATAACTCCGCGTTTCATCAGTTCCTTAAAGACCATCTGGCAGTCTCTGCCCGTATCGATCCACAGGAAGTTGGCCTGCGTGGGCGTATATTCGATGCCCATTGCGTCGAGCTCGCGGTAGAAATACTCTTTTGCACGCTTATTGAGTTCTCTTGTGCGCCTGACCTGCTCAGTATCACCGATGCTGGCTATAGCAGCCGACTGAGCGATGCTGTTGACATTGAACGGCGCTCTAACTCGTTCGAGCATGTCGGTGATGTGTGCGGGCGCGATGCCGTAGCCGATACGCAGTCCGGCCAGGCCGTAAACCTTGGAGAATGTGCGCAGAGCAAGCACATTACGTCCTTCTTTGACCCATTGAACGGCACGGGTGTAGTTCGGATCGTCGACATATTCGTAATACGCCTCGTCCAGCAGCACGATGCAGCGCTCCGGCAGTGTATCCATCACCCGCTCTATCTCATCCGCAGGGACCAGGGTGCCTGTGGGATTGTTCGGGTTGGTAATCACAAAAATTTTGGTGTGCTCATTGACCATTTCGAGCATAGCGTCAAGGTTGTGCGTCCAGTCCTTGACGGCCACGCAATGTGCGTTGCAGTTCATTATGGTCGATGCAGCCTTATATTCACCGAATGTGGGGTCGGCCTGTATGATCTCATCGTTTTCTTCCAGGAATGCCGTGCCCAGGTAGAATATGACCTCATCTCCGCCTGCTCCAAAAAAGAGCATGTCCGTGTCCACTCCCAGGAACGGCGCAAGAGCCTGCCTGAGTTCATAACAGCTTCCATCCGGGTAGAGCGAGACATTTTCTGCACCGGCTTTAATCGCCTCGATTGCCTTGGGTGAAGGCCCGAATGGGTTTTCGTTGGAAGCCATTTTTATGACATCGTCTATTCCCAATTCACGCTTGACCTCTTCAATAGGCTTGCCGGGGACATATGGTGTGAGTTTAAGTATGCATTCTCTGCAGTAATTCATTAGAAGACCATCTCCTTGTTCACCACAAGGATAGCACAAACGCAGTCATTTGGTAAAGATGCCGCTTGGGTCATACTATGAGGTGGATAATGAGGTTCAGCCGAGGAATATGTGGTAATAAGTGTTCGCTCTAGATTTCCAACACCTGATCCCTAACACCCATCACCTGACTTGTGGCGGAGTGGCAGGGATTCGAACCCTGGAGGGAGTTGCCCCCCTACAGCATTTCCAGTGCTGCTCCTTCGGCCAACTCGGACACCACTCCACGCACACAAAATAATAGCATGATGGCGCTTGCATAGTCAAACAAAAAACGATTTGGGCTTTGTTCCAGATTACAAGTGGTAGTCTCCGGAAGCCTCTGGCTGATAGATTACTTCTTTCACCATAAGGTGTCTTTTGCCTCCCGGCACGGGCCATGTGAATGTGTCACCTGTCTTGTATCCAAGCATAGCGGTGCCTATTGGAGCAAGGACCGAGATACGGCATTCTGCTACATCCGCATCCGAAGGAAAAACCAGGGTATAGATTTCTTCTTCACCCGTTTCCATATCCGCTAGGTGAACGATGGAGTTCATAGTGACCACATCGGGTGGAATATCTTTTGGTGCCACTATTCGAGCGCGGGCAAGCTCATTTTTAAGTGAACTTATATTTTCAGGCTGAGGATGTTCAAGTCTGCCCGGGTTGTTTATAAGTGTTTGGAGACGTTGCAAGTCGTATTCGGTAACAAATATAGTGCGTTTATTCATTGCATACTCCTTTGTCGTCAGCCGTACATGCTCTGTCTTTGTACGAGCATAAGTAGTTCGGCCAGATGATGGTTTCCACAACTCAACGCTATGTCCATAGGCGTTTGGGAGTCTTTATTTTGTATGTCTACTTCCGCTCCACAGCTTATAAGCAGATCGGCAGTTTCCCATGCATTGTATCTGGCTGCCACATGCAGGGGTGTATCACCGATGCAGTTCCTTGAGTTTACATCTTCTCCGTATTGGATGAGGATCTGTGCTGCTTTCACACTGTTCGAGTATGCGGCAATATGAAGTCTGCCGTTATGTCGTGCCTTTCTAGGTCCCGAGTGTATAAAGACCTTGTCCAGCGTCTTATAAGCCTGCGAGGCGTGAAGTAGTCTGTTTATATTGGCAATATCATTGTTTAGTATGGCTATATCCAGCCTCTCACTCCATGAATACATCTTGGGATGCCTCCAAGCGATACTTCCTGTACGCACATCAGGCTGGCACTGCCTTTTGGGCAATGACCAGCCAAGAACTTCAACAGACTATTTGCTATATTGAGGCTATCATACCCTAGTAACATAGGTAAGTCAAGCCTGCATATAAGCCGTGCAAGATCGTTCCAGTCGTGCACGAACGCACCACGTTCGTCTATGGCGGATTGGCTGATAACTTATGCGAAAGCCGTATCAGCGGGGAAATTTCTTATCTACGTATCTCATATTCATCCACAGCAGTGGCTTTGGCTTCAGCTGCGCAGCAGGGGCATAGGATTTCCTCGCGTGTGCAGTCATCGCTGGTGATCTTGACGGGTTTACCACAGCGCTCACATCGCGGCATATCTTTCAAGCCGCCTCCGAGTTTCCTGTCGAATTTGTTTCTATAAACTCGCTCCACGATCTCCACCTCCAATTTTCGAGTGTAAATCGAGAACTGCCGTCAGTCCGATGCGCATCTATCAACATATGCATTACATGGCACATGTATACCCCACTTTCAGCAACTATTCAAGTGGTCTGGGCAGGATTCTTAAGAGTCTCTGTGTAAATTATTGCAGGTATATGGTTGCAATAGACAACGGGGTTGAACATGAAACAGTGTTTTTCCGATGCTCAAATAGCTGATTTTCTGCGCAGATCATACTTAGCTGTAGACGGTCTGTGGTTTCTGAATGTCGAGGAGCGCTTTTCTTCGGACGATGCGATGGACCTCGACGAGTCCGTATGGTCAGTGATGTACAAGATTCAGGCACGTAAGGCTAAGGAAATTCTTGACCTTGCTGGCGGCGACCTTGATGATCTTGCGAAAGCATTCCAGCTCAAGTTGACATCAGAGGGTTACGATTTCAATGTGGAGATGGGTGATAACGAACTGGTTTTCACAATCACCAAGTGTCCCTGGTATGAGGTCTTAAAAAGCAGTGGCAGGACGCATCTTTCGGAATCAATAGCGGATCGAATATGCGGCAACGAGTTTTCCGGCTGGACAAGTGAGCTTGCAAAAGGGGTCACATTTGAGATGTGCTCCGGTATGTGCAAAAATTTCGATACCGGCAGCGTGTGCCGATTGGTATTCAGATTACAAATGATGTAGCAGTATCGATTGACAACGCGAAGAAATTTGACAATAATAAAATAGGTCAACAAGCAGTGTGTTGAATATGCTTTCCAGTAGGTTATCGACTGGCATCAGTCATAGCACACCGCGCCTCAGCAGAAGATGTAAATGCCACAGAGCTGTTGGTACGGGCTTCTTATATGAGGAGGAATACATTGGCGAGAGAAAGTGGAACTGCGTCCGAGCACATATACAAAGAAATACGCAGTATGATCGAGCGCGGCGAACTCAAGCCTGGAATGAGGCTGATTCAGCGCGACCTCGCGAAGCGGCTCAGTACCAGCAATATACCGATTGTGGAAGCAATCCGACGGCTTGAACACGACGGTTTGGTGGTATCAAAGCCGAACTGCGGCGCACAGGTTGTGGACATGTCTTCGGTTGAGGAGATTGAGTCCATAATCATGATACGCTCTTCGCTTGAGCAGGTAGCTGTGCGTCTTTGTGCCGTTCGAGCTACTGATGAGCAGCGCGCCAAACTCAAGGAGTTGGCAGAGAAATATAAAACGAGCGCAACGGCAGGAGATCGAGACAAGGTTCGAGATATCGATGTCAGCATACACTCATTTATTGCAAAGTGTTCAGGTTCTCGCATACTTGCCCGTATGATTTCAAACTCACGCGTGATTACGAACACCATGTATAATGTGTACTGGCTGCCTCCGAGCAAGATAGTTCCAGATGTTCATGATGATCTAGTTGACGCAATTGTGTCCGGCAATGCCGATCTTTCTGCGCAGATTGCAAAGGCTCATATCGAAAGATCGCTATCAGTTTTACATCGTGTGGCTGAAGAGCGTGGTGTTCGAGCTCAGATGTTGGGCTTTCCTCCTGCTTCCGGTTCTGCTTGACCGTGTGCACTTGAGTAGGTATACTGAGTCAAGCCGCCAGGAACTTATAACGGAGGAGACTACGCAGTGCAAGATATGTCCACACCTGATATTCACGCCCAATCTTGCACAAAGGCTTGTCTGCTTCAAGATATCGGCCGCATATGTTACTCCGACGCCTTGAAGCTGCAAAACGATCTGCATGACCGCTGCGCAGTGGGCGATATACCAGGTGTTTTAATCCTTCTCGAACATGATCCGGTAATTACTTTAGGGGTCAAAAATTCCAGTCGCGGCAATGTGCTTGCAAGTCCCAAACTGCTGAAAGCGAATGGTGTGGAGCTAGTCGAGACCGACAGGGGAGGGGACGTAACATACCATGGACCGGGTCAGTTGGTTGGCTATCCCATAGTGCGACTGCGCGAACTCACCGGCGATGTCCACAGCTATCTTCGTCTGCTTGAACAGAGCATCATCGATACACTTGCCGAGTTCGGTCTTGAAGGCCACAGGAATGGTCCGGCGGGGGTATGGGTGGCGGACAAGAAGGTCTGTTCAATAGGCATTGCGGTGCGCAAGTGGGTCACATATCACGGTTTTGCCCTCAATGTGGACCCAAATCTCTCCCACTTTGCGCTTATAAACCCATGTGGACTTCACTCTGAACAGATTACCTCTATGGCAAAGCTTCTTGGGTATGTGCCTGAGATGCGCGATGTTCGCGATGTGTATGCGCGTGCATTTTCCAGGATATTCAACGTCGAACTCCAGGCCTGGTGTGGTCCGACATGACAAATCGCCGCCAAAAGCTAATTGTAACAACAATCGCTTGGTTGCCGGTATTGGTCATGTTATTTGCAAGCGTCGCATATGTAGTCGGCCAATATCGCAGAACGATAAGCAATGCCTCGATCATAATAGTCGATGAACTCGAAAGTCGGCTGGATCGCGAGGTTAAAATCAGCAGTGCCAGAGTTACTCCATTCGGCACGGTAGTTTTGGACGATGTTGCAATAGCTTCCGGCAAAAGACTTACAGATGGTTATATAGTCAGAGTCAAACAGATCAGAATCAAATACGATGTCAAGGCGATGCTGTCTGGTATGGGAGCGCAGAGTATCAAGAGCATTCTTGTCGTTGAGCCGAATGTCAATCTAGTCAGGCGGCGCGACGGCACTCTTAATATCCAGGACCTTTTGAAGCAGCCGCCCGGCCGGCCTGCCAGACCGTTCAAGGGCGTAGTAAGCGTCCGGGGCGGCAACCTCACATTCAGGGACTACCTCGCCAAGACAAGACCGCTGCCTGCAATGAACCGCATATATGATATGAACGGTTCACTGAGCGCGGCGAGTTATCCCGTCTATAAATTTCATGGGAAAGCTAGAGGTCCGGGCGGCAGATTCCAGTCGGCGGAGGTTATCGGCACATATGATACTCGTGCCAAGAAAATCAATCTGGACGTCAGCGCACGTGGTGTAAATGCGGCCTATTTAAGCAGGTATATCGGGCTGACCAAGAGCATTGACGTGCGCGGCGGTGTAATGAACGTAATTGCGGGCATTCGTCTAGCCAAATCTGCCGGTAAGACGAAAATGTCCCTGTCAGGTGTGGCGCGTATTTCCGATGCCAGTGCCCGGCTGTCGATGATGACCAAGCCGGTGACAGGTATCAACGGTATTGTTGTGCTGCGTGGGCAAAGTGCGATCATGAGTGTGACCGGCAGACTATCAGGCTCAGATGTGCGTGCAACCGGCACAATAAGCGGCTTCACAAAACCTCGACTGGATATATCCGTTTCATCAAACAATGCTGATTTTGCGACTCTTGTCGGTGCTTTCAAACTGCCGGACAGTGCCCGTGAGCTGCATGCAAGCGGACGCGGTCAACTAAAAGCCAGGATTACCGGCAAGACATCCTCTCCGATAATTGCAGTCAGGGCAAAAGTGCCAGGTGTGAATATTCGGGGTTACACGGCCAAAGATGTCGAAATCTCTGCGAGATATGCCGACCGGGCGATTGTGGTGTCACCCTTGACCTTCACCTGGCGAGACACGCGTTTTGCCGCAAGTGGCTCACTGTCGACCGCCGGCGACCAGCGAGTTGCTATCAGTGGGCGCGCGACGGGAGTAAACATAGCTGATCTGCCGCTTCCGTCCGCAGTGTCTGCAAAGGGCATTGCAAATGTTGGTTTCAGTATAAGTGGCACTCTAGTCGATCCGACAATCCGCGCGAATGTGAATGTGACGAGGGGCGAGTTTCGAGGAATTCCGGTTGAGCAAGCGCGCGCGCGTATAACGTATGCTTCCGGTCGTGTCGAAGTTGCGGCTCTTGAGGTGACGAGCAGGGCAGCGGCAGGATTGGTGACGGCCAAAGGAGCGGTAACTGCCAAGCGGGTAAATTTGTCGGTAACCGGCGAGTCAGTAAATCTGGCCACGGTCGGTCAATTGTTTGGTGTGAAGGATGTCACAGGCACGGGATATTTTACCGGCACGATCAGGGGGCCTCTCCACACGCCCACATTCTCGGGCATTTTCGAGGCATTTGATTTGGGGTATGGAAAATACAGAGCGGATTATACTCGCCTGGAGTTTTCGACCGATCTGAAGACCGCATCGATCACAAGCGGCATTGTCAGGCTGTTCCCGGCGGAGTTTAGGTTCAGCGGTAGTGCAGGCGGTTTGGGAACCGACCGTATAGCATTCAAGACATCCGGTCAGGTTGACAGGCTCACGATCGAGAAGCTGTCGGAAATCCTCGACCGCAAAATTGATTTCAGCGGCACTCTGGTGGGCAGTTTTGTTGCGTCGGGAGTTTACCTGACCAATCCGAAGCTGGGTCAAATACCTCTGCAGGATGCCTCTGCATCAGCACAGATTACGCTGGAGGATGGGTCGGCATTCGGATACCCTATAAACGAGGCATCGGCTCAGCTAAATCTGATCGGCAACAGGCTTGAGGTTAAAGAGGCAAAGCTCAGCAGCCAGGAGGCCAAAGCGAACTTGAACGGTTCGGTCATGTTGGATACCGGCGATGTGGATATGACATATGACATTTCCGATTTTGATCTAGCCAGGCTTCATAACGTGATCGGCCAGTATGTCGTTATTGGCGGAACTGCACATGCAGGCGGTTCAGTTACCGGGACTACCGCAAATCCGAAGATTTCGCTTGATGCGGCCATCGAAAACCTAATCATAAACTATTCCAAGTTCGACGTTGCGCAGGCAAAGGCCGAGTATTCAGACGGTCTTATCAAGACGGCCTCGGCACTGATAAAGAAGGGCAATCAATCAGTTTTGATTCAAGCAAATAGATATAATCTTAAGACAAACTGTCTGACGTCGGCAGGCGGGACAATTGAAAATGTGAGTGTTCCTGAGATGTGGAATATATTTCGTTCATCGCCATACTTGCGAACCGAGGGAGGTGCTCGGCTGCGAGAGTCGCTTACGCGTCTGCCGAAGTTAACGAGTGGCCTTATCAATGGCACATTTTCAGTAAGCGGCTGCATGACAAGCCCCGAAGGTGCGATCCATCTTGCAGGATCGGATATTGGTGTCGATATCACACGCATCGATACGGTTGTTCTAGATGCGAGCTTGTCAGGCGGCGCTGTGAATCTGAGTCAATTTAAAGCTATGTCGGGGTCAACGAGCCTGACGGCCACTGGCAGCTACGAGCTTGCAAACAGACAAATACAACTCGATGCATCCGCCGCCAACTTCGATCTCTCACGTCTGAGCCCATTGCTGGGAGCAAATACACCGGGCGGTATGATGGCTGCCTATTTTGAGATCAGCGGAGACATATCGTCGCCAAGTGTTACTGCTTCCGTGGAAGTTAAGCAGCCAAGTTTCAATGGTCTGACATTCGATAATTTGCGCACAAGCCGCATTGAGATTACATCCGACAAGATTGAGTCTGCCGATGTCATATTAGCATCCGGCAATCATCAGGTCATAGCTCACGGTTATCTGCCGTGGGATTGGTCGACTCTGACTATCCCGACAAACAAACCGATGGAGGTCACTGCACGACTAAACAAGCAGAACTTATCGATGTTGTCTTCATTCACAACTGCGATAGAGCCGAGCGCTACCGCTGGTTCGATTGAGGCCTCGCTAAATATAAGCGGTACGCCTGCTGCGCCTGTCTTGAATGGTTCTCTGGCTATCACAGACGGTGCCATCGCGCTTAAGAATTTCTCGAACCAGTTCAACAACATCAACATAAACATGGTATTTGACGGCAACAGGATAACGGTGGATCAGTTTTCGGTTGCGTCGAGTTTGGGCGGCACGCTCAGCATAGTCCCAGGCGGCTACATAGAGATGAGCGCGGACGGAAAAGCCGAGACCAATCTGCAAATTGCGGCAAGTGATTTCTCTGTTGCCGAGAAGAATGCTCTGGGTATGCAAGAAGACATCTCACTTCAATTCGATGCCGGTATATCAGTGACCGGGGATGTCAGTGCGCCGATGGTCACGAATGCGAACGTGGGCACTGTGGCAGGCGGCATAAACATACATGATTCTCATATTTCGTTTGTTGCGCCGAACGTTCCAGAGAGCAAGCCTATCAAGACTCCACCGATTAATCCGACATTCAATGTGGCAGTCAAGATTGGAGACAAGGTAGTGCTTGCGCCGCCGAACATGACGCTTACGATAACCGGTGACGGCCTCATCAATGGCAGCCTTGCAAGTCCTGTTGTCGTGTTTGATCCCATCAGGATTGAAGAGGGCACTCTTCGTTTGGCTGTTTCGCGTTTGACTGTTGAGCCTGACGGCACTCTATATGTGCGCTATGCACCTCCCGAGGAGCCGGTGGTGCGGGTCAATTTGAATGCGACGACTAACGTTACTGCAATGGATTCTTTCGGCAAGCGTCAGAGATATGAGATAACCGTAGCGGTCAGCGGCACGGTATCGAATCTGGATATCGAGCTTTCGTCCGATCCATCTGGTTTGAACAAGGAACAGATGCTGGCAGCTCTAGGGCATGTTTCAGGTATCTTTGCCACTGGTGAAAGCGGTCTGCAAAATGAGCTGGGCAATATTTTAACAGCCGTTGGCACGAGCACAATTTTTGCTCCGGTGGAGACTCTGTTTGTGGAGCAACTGGGCTTCGAGCAGTTTTCGCTGGAGTATTCTCTTGGCCAGCCTCTGGCTCTGTATGTGTCCAGGAAGCTAATCGGCAATATATACATTTCATATTATGGTTATCTAACGTCTGATTTTACGAGTCCGAATGACGTGGCATATCTACTGGGCTTAAGCTACAGGATGAATCCCAATTATCAGGCTTCGGTCTTTGTCGATGATCAGCAGAACGGTTCATTCCAGATTCAATATACAAGGGCGTTTTGGTAGGCAGATATGGACTTTGGCGAGTTGCTCGATGCTTACGAGAAGCCAATATATAACCTTATATTTCGGCTCATTGGTGATGCAGATGAGGCAGCCGACCTTACGCAGGAGACATTCGTCTCCGCGTACAAGTCCTATTCCAAGTTCAAAGCCGAGTCGTCTGAATACACCTGGCTATACAGGATAGCTGTAAACAAATGCAAAAACAAGTTCAAGGAGCGTGCCAGGCATAAGGAGAGTTTTACGCTTGATGAAGAATTACCATTGGATGCACTTGGCGAGTCTGATACAACATATAGTCCCGAGGCAGCCTTTGAAAGAAAAGAGCTAAAAGAACGCATAATCCAGGCAATAAGCCAGCTTCCCCCCGACTATAGAATAGTGACGGTCCTTCGCGAGTTGCATGGTTTGAGCTATCAAGAGATTGCACAAACTGTGGACTTGTCGGTTGATGTAGTAAGGACGCGTCTTGCCAGGGCGCGAAGCATGCTCCGCAAAAAACTTGAGCAATATCTGGAATAGGTGATGATTGTTTGGTGTCGGTCAGCCGCTCTCTTCCGGGGGAGAGGACTGGGGTGAGGGCACAAACTGCTTTGAGTTAGACATTTCGTTTGCTTGAACAAGAATTGGGTCATATAATATAATCTCGGCGAGTATGCTGTCGAGGGAACGGACGTGGAGGAATTATCTGATGAATCGGGCATATGTTTTTTTAAGAGATGCCATATTTACAGCTTTGGTCTTGAGTGTGTTGGCTGTGCCGGCAGTGCTTATGGCGCAGGAAACAAAAAAAGTAACTGAGATTGCCGTGACGGGCAACGACAACATCAACACCGACACCATATTGAATGCCATCTTGCTTAAGGTGGACGCAGACTATGACGAGCAGACTATCGATAAGGATAAGGCCGCAATCATAGCTCTGGGATATTTCAGTGCGGTAACGGTTCACACCGAGGATGTCGCCGAGGGTGTAAAGGTCACCTTTGAAGTGACTGAGAACCCAAAGATATGTGACATCAAGATCGTCAACAGTGAACCAATGACAGCCCAGCAGATTCTGGAATTAATGAAGACAAAGCCGGGCCATATCCTCAACACAGCCGTCTTATATCAGGATATCGAATCAATTCAAAATTTCTATGGCGAGCAGGGCTACATTGCTTATGTCGCCGAGGATGGTGGTGTTGATTCTCAGACAGGCGTTTTGACCGTGCCGATAGTAGTGCACCGGGTCGAGAGTGTCGAGATCGTAGATAACAAAAAGACCAAAGAGATGGTATTTCTGCGAGAGATGAGTACCAAACCCGGAACGATATTCAATTGGAAGACTCTCCAGAAGGACATGATGAAAATAGGCAGCCTGGACATTCTTGAGGACATCAAGACGCCACAGATCAATCAGGGCAGCGAAATTGGTTATGTCAAAGTTGTTCTTCCTGTTGTGGAGAAAAAGACCGGCCAGATGTCGGTTGGTGTTGGTTATTCGTCCAAGCAGAGGCTTGTCGGCCAGGCGAGGTATTCCGAGACAAACTTCCGCGGCCTTGGTCAGGGTCTAAATTTGATGTGGGAGCAGGGCACCACTGATAACGCAACCGGGGGCAATGCGAGTTACGAGTTGGGTTTCTATGAGCCGTGGATAGATACCAAGCATACTTCACTGAACGTAAACGCATACAACAAGTTGATTTACAGATTTTCTTCGGGAATTTTCAGCAGTGATGATGATGCATACAATGAGCGCCATAAAGGCGGCGAGGTAACCGTAAGCCGTCCGATGAATGAAAAGGTAAGATTATATCTTGGTGGTTCGTTTGAGAATGTCGAGACTGATCCTAGTCTGCTTACAGATGCAAGCATTCTCAACATTGTGCAGGATGGTAATGTCGGTAGTGGTTCACTTCGTTATGTGCGCAACACTCGTGACTATGATCTCGATCCCGCGGCGGGCGGATATGATGCCGTTTCATTTGAAGTCGGTGCGGTAGACGCCACTCGATACGAACCGAATGCCGTGTTAGTCGAAGATGAGAGCAAACCCGGCACATATGATGTCGACCAGCAGCCGATCCCATTTGATTTCAGCGGTGGGTACCAAAAGACATCCATCGAGATCAGGCGATATTACAGTAAGCAGGGCCCAAAAAGTTCTCTGCAGGATAAGCGGACAACATGGGCGATGCGTCTCAGAGCAGGGTACGGCAACGGCACCATACCCTATTTCGAGCAGTTTTTCGTGGGCGGCGGTGAGAGTCTTCGCGGATACAGAGAGGACCAATTCTGGGGTGACAAGATGCTGCTTGCGAGTATAGAATATCGCAAGCCGATTGCTCAGTCAATCGCAGGTGTGGCGTTTGTGGATTATGGAGATGCTTGGGGGACAGCGGATGAGTTCAACACAGAAGACCTTCCCCAGAGCAATTCATTTGTAGGTAATGTTGGTGTCGGCATTGGTTTAAGGGTGGCGACACCAATAGGCAACCTGCGGCTTGACTATGCGGAGGGCAGATATGGCCCGCGGACGCACTTTAGTATGGGTCAGGCATTTTAGCCCGCATTATTCACGAGGAGAGACCCGAATTATGCGGTAAGCACATAATCCGGGTTAGCAAGATCCGATAAACTAATGGTACAGGGTCGGATGGTTCATCTATCCGGCCCTTTTTTTGTCTGCAATGAAATTTATTGTTGCGGCGGCAATACAGTTTGTTTTGCTACGTCTATGCCATATGGGCTTAGCTTGCATTATTCACGAGGAGCGTGTCTGAGCCCCGGATTTTGCGGGAAGCGCATAATCCGGGTTAGTGGGTTCACGTTGTGGACGTAAACCTCTTTTGCTTGTTGGGCTGTGGCGTATTTGATATAATTTTTGCAGGAGGCGGCATCTTAGCCTCCATAATGCGTTTGTGAGGTGCATCCTTATGTTAAAATCACGCACTATGGCGTGGGTGTTGGCGATAATGGTCGTCAGCGCCGGACTGATGGCAACAGCAGCATCTGCTGCCGATCAGGCTCAAAAAATTGCTGTTGTAGATGTCGAGAAGGTGTATACGAATGCGCCGCGTGTCAAGCAATACAGTGAGGAATTGAATGCATTCGGGCAGGATTTAAGCAAGAAGGTAGATATTCGCAACCAGAACATGATGCTCAACGAGGCAGAGATTCAGGAACTCGTTACGCTCAAGACCAAGTCGAATCGGACAGCTGCCGAGGATGCGCGTATCAAGGAGATCGAGAGTACTGAGCGCACAAGGGACGATCAGTATCGGAATCTGCAGGCAACAAAAGAGCCGACCGATGAGCAGAAGGCTCAGCTCAAAGAGCTGCAGGATATGCGTCAAAAGGCCAAGGACACCCTGGACGCTCTTGCAAAGGACTATGACGGTCAGCTCAAGTCGAAGCAGCAGGAACTGCTCGGCAAGGCGGATGCAGATATAAGAGGAGCGATCAATAAGGTTGCCGGTGAGAAGGGAATCACGATGGTGATTGCAAAGGACGCTGTTTTGTTTGGCGGACTTGATATTACCGACGATATCATAAAGAACCTCGACCGCAAGATGCAGTAGGTTTTTATCGGAGACTGTTCTTGAAGTTTGCAATATACACATTGGCGGGCGCGATGTTGATTGCGACGGTTGCCGGGCTGACTCTATCTGGTAGTCAGCCCGTTAGCGCGCCTAGGCAAGCGAACGACCGTGAAGTTGTCTATGTCGACATAGACACTCTGGTGCAGATGCATCCTGCGTGGCAGGCTGTATCAATGACCGGGTCGGTAATGAGTGATGCGCTGGCCGATTCGGTAAAGGTCGGCGGATCAGCAGTGTATGGCAAGAATGCTGATACCGATATCAAATATTCAGAGTTGGACCCGAATATCAGGCAACGCCTTGTTTCAGAGGCTATTCGTCTTGCCGATGACGCGATGTTGAAACTCGAGAAGCAGCAGTTGGAGATAGTTGATCTGCGTCTAGGCCAGAGGCGCGAGACGATGAAAAAGAGTTACGAGACTGAGGTGACTGCGAGGGCACAAGAAATCAGTGAAAAAGCTGCAGACCAGGTTGAGCTGATAGCTCGCAAGTACTGCGCCGATAAAATAAATGCAGAGCTGAATGTTAAAACTTTGCAGTTGAGATCGGGCCAGCCGGGCATTGATGATAAGTTGAACGATTTAAAAATCGCGGCGGCTGAAAATGGGCTTGCCCGGGTCAATGAGCAGTGCTCGCTGGAGACAGATAAGGTGTTGGATCAGGCCAAGGCTCTGACGGATAGTTTGTGGTCGAATGCCATTACTCGGACGGATGCATCTCTGTCTATTATTGAGAGTGGTGAAAAGAGGAAGATCAGTAACAAGGGCGCGGCGTCACGAAATGAAATTTTGCGCGAGTTGCTCTCGCTTTATGATTTCGGCGACACTTCAACTGCATTACTGTCTAATCCGAGTAGGGCATTTGCAGTGGAGTCAAGCGCAGCATTTGCCGGTTCCGGCCGGATCGATATTGCAGACTGGCGCGAAGAGAATACCAGCCTTAAAAGTCGCATCAGGCAGGATGTAAAGATCGCTGTTTCAAGAATTGCCCAAACTCAAGGCGTGAGAGTCATTTTTACTCGGAAGTCAAAGGGAATTCCCGATGAGACCAAGCGTTTTGCTCGATTGATGAGTGAGAGCATATGGAACGGATGTGATCCGGTGATCAGCATGGCGGGCGATTCATAATGCAGATCATCGCTGCGGATATTGCCGCTCTTGTCGACGGGATATTGGACGGCAGTCCTGATACGCTCATAACCGGCGCTGCAGGCGTGGATGATGCTGAGGTCGGCGATGTAGTTTTGGCTGAGGATGCAAAATATTTTGCAAAGGCTATCTCTTCGGATGCTGGTTGTATTATTGCGCGCACTGACTCGGGATGTGCGCCTGGCAAGTGCCTGATACGTGCTGCGGACCCGGTGGAAGCCTTTATTAAGGTGCTAGAGGTCTTCAAGGGCGGTGAGGAATGTCCGTCTCCGGGCATCGGATGCGGAGCGGTCATAGAACAGGGCGCACTGCTCGGCAAGGATGTCGCGATAGGGGCGAACTGTTTTGTGGGCCGGGGCACAAGTTTGGGCGACGGATGCGTTTTATACCCTGGCGTATATATTGCTCGTGATGTCACGATTGGGGAGGGCTGCGTGCTCCATCCTGGGGTAGTTGTTTATTCCAAGTGCACCCTTGGCAAACATGTGATATTGCATGCAGGCGTAGTGATCGGCGCTGACGGGTTTGGATACAAGCCGTCGCCGCGGGGACTGATGAAGTTTCCGCATATAGGGACGGTCGAGATAGGTGACGACGTGGAGATCGGTGCGAACTCCACCGTCGACCGTGCAAAGACCGGCGTGACTGTGATCGGCAGCGGGACAAAGATCGACAATCTGGTGCACATTGCGCATAACGTAAAGGTGGGTGCTCATTGTGTGATAGTCGCGCAGAGCGGTGTTGCCGGGAGCGTGGAGATCGGCAGTGGTGTTGTTCTGGCGGCTCAGGTCGGCGTAAAGGACCATGTCCACATTGCCGACGGCGCAAAAGTGGCGGCGCGAGCCGGTGTGATAGGTAATGTGGAGCAGGGCGCGGTAGTATCGGGCTTCCCGGCCAGAGACCATCGTGCTGAGATGAGAGTCCAGGCTGCGAGGCTGCACCTGCCGGAGATAATGACAAGACTTCGTGACCTGGAAAATGAGGTTGCGAGACTAAGTGGGGAATGTGCTGTAGATGAATGTGCTGAAGATTGATATGAATACCAGGACATGCCGGTCCAAGCGTTCGGTCGTCACCTCAAATCAGACGACAATTGCCGAAAGCGTACGGCTGACCGGCACGGGCTTGCACAGTGGTGACCAGACAACGGTATTCATTCATCCTGCGGACAATGACCTCGGTATCGTCTTCAGCGACGGCGAGAACAACATCGTGCGCGCACTTGCTTCCAATGTGACCGACACATCGCGCGGGACCACCATCGGCAGCAACGGCACGAGTTTTCGCACCATTGAACACTTGATGGCAGCTTTGAGCGGTGAGGGCATAGACAACGCGATAATCGAGGTGCTCGGCCCCGAACTACCTGCACTTGACGGCAGTGCTCTGGTATATTCCGAGGCGATTGATGCAGCGGGTGTGGTGGAGTTGGATGCAAAGCGCAGATTGGTCGAGCTGAAGGACCCTATATGTGTGCGTCAAAACGGTTCATATATTTTGGCCGTACCCGCGCCCAGGTTGAGCATTACATATGTGCTCAATTACGATCACCCAATGATAGGCTCTCAGACTGCCTCATATGTGCCGGGCGAGACGGACTTCGGTGAGCAGATTGCTCCGGCCAGGACGTTTGTATTGTATGAAGAGATAGCCGGGCTGCTAAATGAGGGGCTTTCTCAAGGCGGCAGCATAGATAATGTGATTGTCATATGGCGGGACCATTTTAGTTCGGAACTACGTTTTGACGATGAACTGGTCAGACACAAAGTCCTGGACCTGATCGGTGATCTATCCCTTGCGGGCAGCGTGCCGCAAGCTGAGATATTGGCTGTTAAATCGGGCCACATGCTCAATGTCGAGTTTGCGAAGACGTTGGAGAGTATGGTCTGTGAATTACAAAATCGTGAGATTGGAGTAGGCGAAGAGATATGCTTGACGTAGAGCAAATCAGGGATGTGCTGCCGCATAGGTATCCATTCCTGCTTGTCGACAGGATTCTGGAGCTTGTCCCCGAAAAGAGCTGTCGCGGTTACAAGAACGTGACTATAAACGAGGAGTTTTTCGAGGGTCATTTCCCGGGTCATGCCGTAATGCCTGGGGTGTTGGTTTGCGAGGCTATGGCACAAGTTGCAGGAGTGCTGCTGCTTTCGATGACCGGCAATGCAGGCAAGCTGGCGTACTTTGGTGGAATGGACAAGGTTCGTTTCCGAAAACCGGTGTTGCCGGGAGACACGCTGGTCACCGATGTCGAAATGATTGCATCCAGAGGAAATATCGGCAAAGTGAAGGCGGTGGCACGCATCGACGATGAGGTCGCGGCGGAAGGCGAGTTTATGTTTGCACTTGTAGAAAGAGACAGAAGGCGAAAACTGACCGGCGATGCTGCCGAGACAGAAGAAAACGGAGCTCGGCGCAGCGATGAATAAAACAGACCAGAAGACAGAAATACACCCGAGCGCGATAATAGATGCGTCAGCCGAGATAGGTGAGGGTGTCGAGATCGGACCTTACTGCATAATCGGCAAGAACGTCCGCATCGGTGATGGGACCAGACTTGCTTCGCATGTGGTTATAGAGACCAACACGACCATCGGGCAAAACTGCAAAATTTTGAGCGGTGCGGTCTTGGGTGGTGCTCCTCAGGACTATAAGTTCAAGGGTGAGCCGACCTATTTGAAGATCGGTGACAATAATATTATCAGGGAATGCGTAACTTTGCATCGAGCCAGTGGCGAGGGCAATGCCACGACCATCGGCGACAACAATATGCTCATGGCATACTGCCATGTAGGCCATAACTGCACTCTCGGCAACTGCATCACCATGGCAAACACCGTGGGCATCAGCGGCCATGTTGTTGTCGAGGACAAGGTCGTCTTTGGCGGGATTGTGGGCGTTCATCAGAATGTCCGCATCGGCAAACTGGCTATGATCGGTGGCTTCTCAAAGATTCTGCAAGATGTGCCTCCGTTCGCGATGGTCGAGGGCAGACCCACCAGGGTATACGATCTCAACAAGGTCGGCCTTCGCCGCAATGGTGTGGGACCCCAGGAACGGGCAGGCATAAGGTTGGCGTATAAGCTGCTCTACAGGTCGAACCTGAACACCAGTCAGGCGTTGGAAGCAATCGAGCGTGAGGTCGAGCCGAGTTCCGAGCTTGAATATCTGCTCAACTTCATTCGCAGCATCAGAAAAGGCTATGCGGGGCGGCAGTTGGAAGCTCCCAGGTTCTAATAGTGTCATATCAAATTGCCATATCTGCCGGTGAGGCGTCCGGCGACATGTACGGCGGCCGACTGGCCGCCGAACTGCTAAATATACGAAATGACCTGGACTTATGGGGTGCGGGCGGTCCGAAAATGCGTGAAGCGGGTGTCGATGTGACCGTAGATATGACAGGCGGCGGCACCATAGGCGTATCGGAGACCCTAAAGTCACTTCCCTCGGTAGCCGCAAAGTATTTCAACTTTCGGTCTCAACTGCTTGAGCGGCGGCCTGAGCTGTTTGTGCCGATAGATTTTGGTGCATTCAACATCCGGCTGGCTCAGATCGCGCATAAAAACGGCATACCGGTGGTGTACTACTTTCCGCCGTCTTCATGGAGGCGAAAGCCCAAGAATGCAGCCAAACTGATAGCTTGCGGCGGCAAAGTGATAACTCCATTTCCCTGGTCCCAGGAACTGCTTTGCGCGGCAGGAGTCGACGCCAGGTTTGTCGGCCATCCGCTCATAGACATAGTAAAACCCTCGGCTGACAAGGCCACTTTTTTGCGTGAGTTCGACTTGTCCGACACACTGCCCACTATTGGCATGCTGCCCGGCAGCCGTGGGCATGAGCTGAAAGAGCACATGCCTATAATGATCGAGTGTGCTCGCATAATCGATGAAAAACTCGGCGGTGCTCAATTTGTAATAGCAGCAGCAGGAAGAACTGGCCGGATTCATAAATACATAGATGACGCCGCCGGAAAGAGCAATTTGCCGGTGATCCGCGTGATCGAAGGCCGCACATATGACTGCATGGCTCATTCCGACCTCTTGATATCTAAGTCCGGGACAGCTACACTAGAAGCAGCAATTTTGGGCACACCGATGGTCATCATATACAGCGGGTCGGCGATTATGCGCTTTGAGTTTTTGTTCCGTAAGGCCGTGCTCGAGGAATACATCGGGCTGCCGAATATCGTAGCGGACAGGGGCATATGCCCGGAACTCATAAATGAGCAGGCGACCCCTGAGGCTGCGTCGGATATTGCGCTCAGCCTGCTGCAGGACAGCGAGAACCTTGATACAATGAAGGCAGGTCTGCTCGATGTCAGACGTGTGCTTGGTGAACCGGGTGCGCTTGTCCGTGCGTCACACTTGCTGCTTGAGATGGGAGGATTGAAATAGACAAGCTGATATATTTTCTCTTCAGACGAAGGACTTCTTTTTTATTATTGGCGTCCATCATCATTCTATTGGTCGCCAAGCCGACTCCAAAAAGTTTTTTGATAGGTCTGCCGTTTGTCATTGTAGGTGAAGCGATTCGCATATGGGCATCGGGGTATCTGAGCAAGCTAAAGAGTCTGATAACCGCCGGACCCTTTGCAATTTGCCGCAATCCGCTATATATAGGCAGTTTCCTTATCAGCCTGGGATATTTTATCATGTGCAACCAACCCATTGTCTGGATTGCCGGCCCGATTTTATTCTGGCTGTTTCATGGCGGCGCAATTTCTTATGAGGAAAGGCTGCTTGCGAATTTGTTCGGAGATGAGTTTAATGAATACTGTAAGACCATACCAAGGCTCATCTCTTTTCCGCGTTCTCTGGCAGGTCATGGTGAATTCTCGATCAGGCAGGTCGTGAATAACAACGAGCACAGAGGCGCTCTCATAACAGCATTGGCTTTGGCGCTGTATGCCATACTGGCATACTCGTCGAGTGATATGCCGATCTCATGGTTGATATCAAGATTATAGGCAGGTAAATGTGACCTCTCAAAAACGCCTTTTAGGATATGTTCTGGCTCATAAAGGCCGCTTGATCACAGCTTTAGTATGCGGGCTGTTGATGACCGGCTGCACACTGTTTATGGCGACCCTGATAAAATGGTTTACCGCGGTTGCCAGCAATGAGCCGGTCACAGGCTATGCCATAGTGAGGTTCGGCATCAAACATGGTCTCTTTGATGCCAAGAATGCGCCGGCCGCGCTGATGATAATAGCTGCGGCGTTGATGGTGCTCATCAATATCCCGAAGTCGACATTCACCTTTTTCAATAATTATCTAATAGCCTCCGTCACCAGCCGCATCGGCACAGACGTGAGGGCGGATGTCTATGCACATCTGCAGACACTTCCTCTGCGCTATTTTCACAGGAGCAGGTTAGGGGATATCCTGTCCCGGATGAGTGTAGATGTCGCGCTCATTCAAAACTCGAGCACTATAGTCGTCCAGGCGATAGACGGTCCTCTGATGGTAATCGGCGGACTGGCCAAGATGGCGCTCATCAGTTGGCAGCTCACGGTCTGTACGATATTATTTGTGCCTCTGATGGGTGCTGCAATAAACAAGTTGACTAGGAAGATCCGGCCTCTGACGACCGCCACTCAGTCAAGGTTTGCGGACGTAAGTTCGGCCATCGAGGAGTCCATCCATGGTGTGCGGGTTATAAAGGCTTTTGGGATGGAGGACTACGAGGTCAAGCGTTTCAACAAGGCGAATAACAACAGCCTGGCTGCCACGCTCAAATATTGGCGGCGAAACGCATTGGTGACACCGATTGTCGAGCTGATGGGTTCCATTGCAGCAGCTTTACTTATGATAATCGGCGGTCGGATGCTGGTCAAGGGCACAATCACTTTTCCTGATCTTGCTGAGTTCATGGTCCTTGCGTTTTATGTAGCGGGCTCGGCCAAGCAGTTCGGTCGTCTAGGCTCGCTCTATCAGCAGACAATAGCGGCGGGCGAGCGTGTATTTGAGATACTCGATACCAAATCTGATCTGCCTGATGCGCCTGATGCAATTGTTCTGAAGAATGTTCAGGGCATGGTCGAGTGCGAGGATGTCTGTTTTGAATATAATCCTGGCGAACCCGTGATTCAGGGACTGTCTTTTAAGATAGACCCCGGAGAGGTGGTCGCTATAGTCGGTCCCAGCGGCGCCGGAAAATCGACGATAGCTGACCTCATTTTGCGTTTTTACGATGTCGACAAAGGCCGGATCCTGATCGAAGGTCATGACATACGCTGGATCAACACAAAGAGTCTGCGCGAGCACATGGCGATGGTCCCGCAGGAGACGATCCTTTTCAGCGGCACAATCGCAGAAAACATCTCATACGGCAGACCCGGCACCAATATGACCGAGATAATCGAGGCTGCCAAGGCCGCGAACGCGCATGATTTTATTATGCAGTGCCCGAACGGCTACGACACCGAGCTTGGCGAGGGTGGAGTGGGGCTTTCCGGCGGCCAGCGCCAGAGGATTTCGATTGCGCGCGCTCTGCTCAAGAACCCAAGGATTCTCATACTCGATGAGGCGACCTCGTCTCTGGATGCCGCGTCCGAAGGCATCGTCCAGGAGGCATTGGACCGCCTGATGAAGGGCCGCTCGACGCTGGTGATCGCGCACCGGCTCTCGACCGTCAAAAACGCAAATAAAATATTTGTGATGGACAGGGGCAGCGTGATCGAGTCCGGCACATTTGATGAACTAATGAGCGCAGGCGGCCTTTTTGAGCAGTTATATAAGACTCAGTTTCGCGATCAGGGTGCAAAATGAGCGGCGAGAGATCGAGTCTGAGAGAGCGGATCAAGCGAGGCATTATCATACGGCTGCTCTGGCTCATATCCACCGGGATCGCAATGACAGTCCGGTTCAAGGTTGAGGGCTGGGAGAAGCTGATAAAGATAAGGGACGATGGCAGAGGTGGGCTGATCCTACCATGGCATGGCGTGACCGTGCTGCCTATCTATTATTGCCGTCACATGGGTTTTTATTCGATTGCATCTGTCTCAAAGGACGGCGAACTGCAAAACGGCATATTGCGCCTGCGAGGGTTCCATACAATTCGCGGGTCGAGCGCAAGGCATGCTGTCCGTGCTCTGCTCGAAGCGATTCGGTGTCTAAAGAACGGCAATGTGCTTGCATATAC
Organism: bacterium; assembly: GCA_021371935.1. Classification (NCBI taxonomy): domain Bacteria; species bacterium. Next base: position 38,254 of record JAJFVF010000022.1, on the reverse strand, counting down.
ACCCGATGGTCCCAAAGGTCCGCCTAAGAAGGTGCAGCAGGGCACTGTATATATGGCGCAGCGTTCGGGCTGCCCGGTGCTGCCGGTGGGTGTTGCATGCAGTCCGTGCAAGAGGCTGCACTCTTGGGATTCTCATATGATCCCTATGCCTTTTTCGCGCGCGGTGATTGCATTCGGCGACCCGATACATATCCCGGAGGGTATGCAGGAGCAGGAAGCCGCCGAGATGATAGAGAATGCCATTAACAGCGCGGAAGACCGTGCCAATGAAATTTTGAGATAATGTGCCTGCTGCGCAATACTCTGCATAAAGCAGCAAAGCCGTTAAAGTAAGTCATTCCGATGCGAAGCCGAGGAATCTGCTTTGAACCAATGTGGTCACAAGCCGGTAAGTGTCCACTTAATAAAAAGAAGCAATAGATAACTGTCATTCTGAGCGCAGCGAAGAATCTGCTTTGAACCACACGTAGTAAAAGGCAGATTCCTCACTAACCCGAATTGCAGCTACATCTTAACTAATCAAATTCTGCAATTCGGGTTATAAGTTCGGAATGACATGTATAATATAATGGATGGCAGAAATTTACCTGCATGCTTCGACGCGGATTGTAACTATCAAACCATCCAACTATCGAACCATCAAACTTGTATGACTTACTTTTTATACAACCTGTTGCTGCTGATACTCTCGCCGCTTATTGCGGTGTTTATTTTGTATCGCATTTTTATTTCAGGCAAATCGCGCAAGTCATGGCGTCAGCAGATGGGTTATACGGCTCTGCCCGATGAGATAGCGGACAAGCAAAAGGTATGGATTCATGCCGTCTCAGTGGGTGAGTCGGTGGCCAGCGCGGCAGTTGTGAGCGAAATTAAGCAGATGCTGCCTGATGCTGCTGTAGTGGTGTCGACCACGACCGAGACCGGCCAGGAGATGGCTCGCAAGTCGATCAAGGATGCCGATGCATTTTTCTATTATCCGTTCGATCTGGCGCCTTTCGTGTCTCGATCCATAGACAGTGTCCAACCAAGGGTGTTCGCGAGCACCGATACCGAGATATGGCCGAATTTCCGCCACATAGCGCGCAAAAAGGGCGTGAAGACAGCCATGATAAACGGCACGATATCTGACAAGACTATGTCCGGCTCAAGGAAGATACCATGGCTCTATCGGTGGACCATGTCCAATATAGACCTATTTTGTATGCAGTCTCAGGCCGATGCAGAGCGGGTAATTGCGCTGGGTGCTGACCAAACGAAGGTGATCGTGACCGGCAACTGCAAGGCCGATCAGTCGGCTGAGAACTTAAGCGAGTCGGAGAAGAACGAGATATGGTCGCGTTACAAATTTCCAGATGGGTCAAGGGTATTTGTTGCGGGCAGCACAAACCCCGGCGAGGATGCGCCCGTGTTGGAAGCATACGTGATTGCGAGGAATGCTCATCCGAGCCTGCGGCTGATAATAGCTCCCAGGCAGATAGAGCGCCGCGATGAGATAGTCTCTGTTGCACATGAAATGGGCTTGAAGTGCGGCTGGCGTAGCGAGCCTGTGAGCATTACAGGCGATGAGGATGTCGTGATACTGGACACTTTCGGCGAACTGGCGCGGGTATATTCCATAGCGGACGTGAGTTTTGTGGGGGGCAGCCTGATCCCTCGCGGCTGTCACAGCATTCTCCAGCCCATATCGCAGGGCAAGCCGGTGTTTTTTGGTCCATATACATTCAAGGCAAAGGACTTGGTTTCTCAGGCAAAGGCTGCGGGAGTGGGTTTTGAGATTGCGGACGGCCATGCGCTCGGCGAGAGTATAGCCGATATGCTGGGTGATGCTGCGCTGTTGGAGAAGATCAGAGTCGGCTGTGAACAGATGATGCAGGCAAATCAGGGTGCATCTCGACGCACAGCCGAAGCGCTGGTGCGGCTGTATAACCATGACTAAGGACTATATAGAACGTGTAATAGTCGGCGAAGACAGGGGCGCACTGTCCTGGTTGATCCGAGGTGCTCTGTGGCTTCTGTCAATAATATATCGAGCCGGTCTGGCAGTCTATCTTTGGCTATACTCACTCGGCATCAGAAAGAGATATGCCCTGAGTGTGCCTGTGATAAGTGTCGGCAATCTGACGTTCGGCGGCACCGGCAAGACTCCGGCGGTCCAGACCATATGCCGCCTGCTCGTTCAAAGTGGGAAAAAGGTGGTTATCCTGTCGCGCGGGCATGGCGGGTCTGCGAAAGGCGCATTGATTGTCTCAGACGGCAAGCATGTGTCGGCAAGTGCTTCAGAGGCAGGTGACGAGCCTGTTCTGCTTGCTCTGAGCCTGCCGGGCGTGCCGGTTGTTGTGGGAAAAGACAGGCGGGTCAGCGGGAAACTGGCTGTCGAAGAGTTTAGTCCTGATGTAATTGTGCTCGATGATGGCCTGCAGTATTGGCAGCTTCACCGCGATCTTGATATAGTATTAGTGAGCGCGGCAAAGCCCTTCGGCAGCGGGTTTGTGATGCCTATGGGCGATCTGCGCGAAAGTGTGAATGGTCTCAAGCGCGCGGGCGTAGTGCTGCTGAATACCGACGGAGCCACTGACATAGAATCTGTCGAACAGCGCATCAGGCGTATTGCTCCGGGGGTCGATATATATCGGTGTCGGCGCACGCCTGAGAGTTTTGTTCGCATCTCTGATGGCGAGCAGCTTGCTCTGGACTGGGTAAAAGGCCGCAGGGTATTGGCATTTTGCGGTATAGGTAAGCCCCAGTCGTTTATAGATATGCTCGAATCGCTGGGTGCCATAGTCGTCAAGCAGCTTGTATTTTCGGACCATCATGAATATTCGCACGAGGATATATCTCTGATCGAAAGTGAGCGCAGTTCATCGTCTGCCGAGGCCATTGTGACCACTCAGAAAGACCTCGCTCGACTGGGTGAGCTTGTTCGTATCAACAACTTGCACATACTCGTGATCAGACTCGAAGTTGAGGATAACATTCGTTTTGCTAATCGAATCAAAAGTAAGGGTACGCAGACTTCCGCCAAAGAAGCGGTTGATTAAGCTAATAGGCCGCATCACGTTTTGGTGTATGACCAAAACAGCAGGTCTGTTGAGGCCGTGGTCGGTCAGGCTCATCGGACAGACTCTCGGCTCGGCGTTTTATCAGCTTTCCAGCCGATATCGAAACGTTGCCTTGAAAAACCTCAGGAGCGTCTACGCGGATAACAAGAGCGAAGAGGAAATACAGGTTATCGCCAAAGAAGTGTTCAAGCACTTCTCGCAGGCTGCAGTCGAATTTTTCTATTTGATTTCCCTGAGCCGAGACCGAATCGATTCGATGATTGACCTCCAGGACGGCGAGCATATAAGTTCGGTTTTGTCTGAGGGAAAAGGCTGCATTATCCTCACCGCTCATTACGGCAACTGGGAGCTTCTTGCGCGTAAGCTGGTAATACTCGGCTATAAGGTGAATGTCATCGCGCGCGACAGTGATGATCCGGGCATGACCGGTATAACGGAACGCATCCGCGAGGACGGCGGTTATCGAGTTTTTGACCGGGATCAGCCAATCATAGGCGCATTCAGGGCGCTTAAGAATAATGAGATTTTGGGGATCCTGCCCGATCAGAATGACAGCAGTGGTATATTTGTAGATTTCTTCGGCAGGCCGTCAAAGACTGCAACCGGCACGGCGGTTTTATCGTTAAAGTCAGGCGCTCCGATAGTGCCCGTGTTTGCACGCAGAGTCAACGGAGGCAAGTACCAGGCAAAGGTCTATCCGCGCATTGAGTATATGCCCACGGGTGACCATGAGCGCGATGTTTGCAATCTGACTGAACTGGTCAATGCAGCAATCGAGCATGAGATACGCTCCAACCCGTCACAGTGGCTCTGGCTGCATGACCGATGGAAACTGTCTCCGTCTGTCTCAGCAGCTTCGACAATGCCCGGAAAGGAATCGCCCAATGCCCGCTGATGTGCCAAAGAGGATATTGATTGTAAAACTGAGCGCAATAGGCGATGTGTTGATGGCGACTCCAGCCGCGCGTGCAGTACGTCAGGCCTATCCAGACAGCTACATCGCATGGGTTGTCGAACGCAAGTCAGCCGATATCGTGCTCGGAAACCCATATTTGGATGAAGTGATTGTCTGGGAGCGAACCAAGGGTCATGGTCCGATCAGCGGCGCATGCCGCTTCATTAAGTCTATGTCCGGCCTGAGTAGAGAACTCAAATCACGCAATTTCGATGTCTGTGTTGACTTGCAGGGGCTGCTTCGCAGTGCAGGCGTATGTCTGGTTTCCGGGGCGAAAAGGAGAATAGGTTTTGCGGATGGTGCGGAGTGCAGCGTATGCCTGTATCATGAGAGATATGACCCTGGCGGCGACGACGTGAACGCCCAGCAGCGCAATCTTGACTTATTGCAAAAAATAGGTGTCCGCTCGACCGATACGGCCATGTATATGCCTGTTGGTGATGATGACCGATCTTTTGCAGCCGGTTTTTTTGGTGATAATGAGCTTGACACCGAAAAGGTGGTCGGCTTTTGCCCCGCCACGACATGGGCAAACAAGCACTGGACACCTGAGGGCTGGTCACAAGTGGCGGATATGTTATGGCTGCGTCATGGCGCACGGTCATTGATTTTCGGCTCCAAGACCGATATCCCACTCGCACAACAGATTTCTGACAATGCCGAGTGCAAACCGGTCATAAGCGCAGGTCAGACTTCGCTCAAACAGGCGGGAGCGCTTATGGAGAAGTGCGCAGCCGTGATAGGTGTAGACACGGGACTCCTGCATATGTCTGTCGCGCTCGACCGACCGACCGTAGGCCTCTTCGGTGCGAGCGCATGGCGTTGTTTTCAGAAGAAGCCGAATTTTGTGTGGGTTGCAAAGGACTTTCCATGCAGCCCATGCCGCAGGCATCCGACCTGCAAAAATGTCGACTGCATGCAGGCCATAACTGCCGAAGACGTCGTGAGCGCGGTTGCGCCGCTGATAGCGTAGGATGGAATGAAGATCATCTGCTTTCATCTCAACCAGGTAGGCGACCTTGCTTTTTCACTACCGGCCTTAAAGTGCCTGCGCGACTCTTTTCGCGATGCGCATATTACCAGCGTAGCAAGACCGAACTGCTGCAGTCTGCTCACCGCAACCGGCCTTATAGACAACGTGTTGCCAAGGAATAGAGGCATAAACCTAAACAAACTTATGCTCGCTGGGCGCATCATGGCCGCACGATATGACCTGGCTGTCGTGTTTTCGCAGAGTGCGGATTGCGCCGTACTTGCATATCTGAGTGGTGCGAAGAGACGAGTTGGTTTTGTAAACACATCTCTCGGCTCTTTGTTGACCGAGCAGGTGAGCTTTACACATCCGCCCTCGACGCAAAACAATCTCAATTTGATTGCCGCCTTGGGCTGCGAGATCACATCACATGATTATTCGGGACTGCTCAAGTTGACAGAAGATCAATGTGCGGCGGGAGATAATGTGCTCGCAAGGCATGGCATTTCGGCTGAAGACAAGATTGTCGCATTTGCCCCGGGCACTTCAGACAGACGCAGCGTAAAGGAATGGACGGATGAAGGTTACGCAAAGGTCGGCCGGCATCTTATAGACAGGGGATATAAGGTAGTAGTATTGGGGACTATCCCGGCAGTGGAGATTACAAGCCTATGTGAGTCCATAGTAGACTTGAGTGCAGCGACATCTCTTGATGAGGCTGCAGGAATTTTGAACAGATGCTTGACTCTTGTTGCGGTGGATTCCGGGATGCTGCATTTGGCCGCAGCGCTGGGAAAGAAAGTGGTTGGTCTGTATGGTCCATCAAACTGGCAAGTCACTGGGCCGCAGGGTGAGGGTCATAAGTTGGTGATATCGGGCGAGGAGTGCAGTCCATGCATGCAGACCGTGTGTAAGTTTGGGCGAAAATGCATGACAAACATAGACGTGCAAGAAGTGATTTCGTGCGTTGAATCCATAATCGCTGTTGAGGCAGGCTAGATGGACAAAAAACTCAAGACGCTTCATGTGGATTCCGAGATGTCATGGGGCGGCGGTCAGAGACAGGTATCCGGGCTTTGCACCTATCTTCGCGACTGGGGGCATGACGTCAAGCTGGTCTGCAGACCCGGCTCCAAACTTCAGAAGTGGGCTGATGAGAACGGTTTTGCATCTTTTCCTGTCGAGATGAAGTCTATCCTGTCGGTGAGTGCAGTTCTGTCGATTCGTTCGATAATAGCCCGGGAGCGTCCTGATATTGTCCATATGCACAGTTCACGCGCGCATGTCCTCGGTTCTGCCGCCGCGAGATTGGCAGGTATTGGTATAGCGTTGGCGACCAGGCGCAACGATGATATAGTGAAAATGCTCTGGCCGAATACTGATGCTTACGGACGATGGACAAAGGCGATCATTGCAATATCTGATTCTGTGCACTATAAGCTGGTGCTTTCCGGCGTAGAGCCGTCAAAGATCAGGGTCATTCAAAGTGGGACGGATGTCGACCGTTTCGAGCATGCAGTCGGCGATCCAAATCTGCGAGAGCGGCTTGGAATCGATCCGTCTGCATTTATAATATGTTGTGCCGCGAGCCTTGCGGAGTGCAAAGGAATCCGCTATCTCATTGAAGCGGCCAGTCTTGTCAAGAGAAAGGTTCATCTGATAATTGCAGGTGATGGCGAGCAGCGTGATATGCTTGAAGCATTGACGCGCGATAAAGGAGTTTCGGCTTCGTTCACAGGTTTTTGTTCCGATATGCCGGGTCTTCTCGCGGTGACTGATGCGTTCGTGATGCCTTCGCTGGCTGAAGGTTTGGGTGTCGCTGCATTGGAAGCGATGGCTGCCGGAAAACCGGTCATTGCCAGTGCTGTCGGCGGTCTGCGTGAGTCCGTGCAGGATTGTGTCACGGGCTATCTGGTTCCTCCTGCCGATCCCAAAAGCCTGGCGGATGCGATAGACAAATTGATCGATGATCCCGAGCAGGCGAGGCGATTTGGCGAAGCCGGACGGGCAAGAGTGCGCGAAAACTTCAGTCTAGAAAATATGGCGCACAAAAATGAATCGTTGTATTACGAACTGTTGGGCATGTGAGCGAGTATGGGAATTTCTGCATTGGTTCTTACGTATAATGAGGAAGCAAGGATCGCGCGGTGTCTAGAGAGCTTGACATTTGCCGATGAACTTATCGTACTCGATTCCCACAGCACCGACAAAACGCTGGATATAGCCAAAGAATACACAAGCAATATTTCCAAAAGGAAATTTACCGGGTTTTCAGACCAGAAGAGTGCGGCAATCGAGCTTGCCAAAGAAGATTGGATATTGATAATTGATGCCGATGAAGTAGTCTCAAAAGAGCTTGCTTCCGAAATCGTTGCGGCAGCAGAGACCGATGAGTTTGGTGCCTACAAGATGCCTCGCACCACATCATTCTTGGGAAAATGTATTCGCCACTGCGGTTGGTATCCCGATTATCAGCTCAGACTGGTAAGACGCGATAAGGCTTGCATACCGCATAGGCTGGTGCATGAGACGCTTGACTATAACGGGCCTGTCGGCACTCTGGAACACCCGATTATTCATTACAGCTATGATACGATGGCGGACTATTGCCGCAAAATGGTTTTATACACCAGAGCGGCCGCCCAGCAGAAGTATAATGAAGGCCGCAGGTTTCATATTGTGGATTTGCTGTACAGGCCGTGGCACTCATTTATAAAAATGTATGTCTTTCGTCAGGGTTTTCTGGATGGCGTACATGGTTTGGTCTTATGCGGTCTTACGGCATGTTCGTCTCTGCTGCGTTATGCATATTTGTGGGAATTGTGTTCGCAAGGCCCATCGAACGAGGATCAAGTTGATGAGAAGTAGAATACCATACATGCGCATCCTGCCGATCATAGGCATACTAGTGTTGATACTGTCTGTTCCATCTGTTGCAATAACAAGCGACGAGCTAAAGGCAAAAGTCCAGGCGGCGACAAATGGTCTCAAGGATATCAGCATGCTTGGCACAGTGACCCAGTCCAATAAGGATGCAATAGCCAAGATCGATGAAAACTATACCCGGCTTTATGAGTTCAAATCCGCCAGGGTTATGCTCAAGCTTCCCGACAAGATGCGGATGGAGGGCAAGCTGGGCATGGTGAAATTCGAGTACATTATAAATGGCGGCATCAAGATATTTCGTGCATCGCCCGTCAGGATAAACAAGCGGTCGGACTATTCGGACGATCCCGCCAAATTGCAGAGTGCACTGGATGTCGGGTTGATTACATCAACGCTGTGGGACAATCGTAAAGTCGAAATTGTTGAGGATGCTGAGGCAAAGGCGAACTGTGAGATTAAGCTTCAACTAAAATGGCCGAAGGGCGACATGCAGACTTTTATCTGGATCGATAAGAATGACCTCTGGCTGAAGAAGTTGGAGAAGCGCGACGGGCAGGGTGATCTCAAGGTTAGGGTAGTATATTCCAACCCCAAGAATATCGACGGGATCATATGGCTGCCGACAAAGGCGGAGATGTATTCCTCCAGCGGTGACAAGGTCGGCACGACCGAGATGAGCGACATCAAATACAATTCCGGCCTGCCTGATTCGTTGTTTGAGTAAGTGGAAAGTGGAAAGCTAAGCGTGGAAAGTCCGAAACCTATAATTTGCAATCTCTGCGGCAGCAATGTTACGAGTGTTCTGGTGAGCAAGGGAGGCCATAAAGTATATCAGTGTGGGAAATGCTCTCTGGCATTTACCTGGCCTCAGCCGGAAGCAATAGCCGATCAATACGATGCTTCATATTTCGATCTATATCGCCGTCGCAGATCATTCAGGCTCAAGCGGGGCGACAGCCGTCTCCGCAAGATAGAATTGATAAGAGAGCCGGGCAGACTGCTTGACATAGGCTGCTCTCTGGGTTATTTTGTTGAGGCGGCGAACACCAGGGGTTGGTGCGCATCGGGTGTTGAAATTTCCCCATATGCCTCCGAGGAGGCACGCAAGATGGGGTTGGACGTAAAGACGGGCGTGCTTGAGGATGCCGGTTACCGGGACTGCTCATTCGACTGTGTGACCATGTGGGATGTATTGGAGCATGTTCCCGACCCGACTGCACACATGATCGAAGTGAACAGGATTCTATCGCCCGGTGGCATGGTAGTGATCGGGACGCCGAACCTGGGTCACATCCGGTTCAGGGCACAGCGTGAAAACTGGCGTCATTTGAAGCCCGCCGAGCATATATTCTACTTTATGAAATCCAGCATTTCGCGGCTATTGGATAAGACGGGTTTTGACCTTGTTGATCCGCCGGTGTCGGGCGGGAGAAAATTCCCTGGCAGCACGGGCGCAGCCATACGCGGCGGTATGGCGAGGCTGTTCCAGCTCAACGATGTGCTGACAGTATACGGAGTCAAAAGATGAGTTCAAAATATCCTGTCGTGGACCCCAGCAATCTGCGGACGATGTCGATTTGCGATCGCAAGAGCAAGGTCGATGTAGCCGATTTTGCCGAGCCTCACAGTCCGGGAGCCGGAGTTGCGCAGTTTTTTGAGAGCCTGCCAAATATATTTGCCGGTCGATGGATTCGGACGGTGATAGAGCGCATAGTGGCTGCTCACCGCGCAGGTAAGCCGGTTGTGATTACGATGGGCGCTCATGTCATCAAATGCGGCCTGAGCCCAATGCTGTGCGATCTGATGCGCAGGGGAATCATCACAGCGATAGGCATGAACGGCGCCGGAGCCATCCATGATTCCGAGATAACCCGTTTTGGAGTGACGAGCGAGGATGTAGTCGACGGTATGCACACTGGTATGTTCGGCATGGCCGTCGAAACTGCCGACTTTCTCAACGGTTCCGCCAAAATCGCGAATGACGAGGAACTGGGATTCGGCGAAGCTCTGGGCAGGGGGCTTGTGGAGATGAATGCCCCGAATAAATCGGTGAGCCTGCTTGCGACTGCTTACGAGTGCAATGTTCCTATTACGATCCATGCATGCATCGGCTGTGATATTGTGCATATGCACCCAAGCGCAGACGGCAGCGCGATAGGCACGGCATCTCTGCGCGACTTCAGGATTCTCACCGAGGCGATGAGAAATCTCGGCGGCGGCGGTGTGCTTGCGAATTTAGGATCGGCTGTGGTCTTGCCGGAGGTGGCTTTGAAGGCCATAACGATGCTGATAAATATGGGCTGCGATATGGCCGGCATGACAGGGGTGAACCTGGACTTTGTTCAGCACTATCGCTCGAACCAGCAGATAGTTGCCCGTGTGCGTGAGATAGGCGGCGAGGGGATTTCTCTCACCGGCCACCATGAGCTTATGATCCCGTTGATTGCCGCGGGTGTTGTCGAAAAGCTGGAAAGGCAGTCACAATGAATTTAAACGCATGCCGTGCGGCACTAAAACAATTTACCGGCAAACGTGTGCTTGTGCTGGGTGATATGATGCTCGATGAGCACATCTGGGGAAATGTGAACCGCATTTCTCCGGAAGCTCCTGTCATGGTCGTCAATGCAGAGGACACGAGTTGCATGCCCGGCGGTGCCGCAAATACAGCCAATAATATACGTGCTTTGGGCGCACAGGCCTGTGTGGTAGGTGTCGTGGGCGATGACGAAGCCGGTGAAAAGCTCAAATCGACTCTTTCAGCATCCGGCATAGACACATCGGGTCTGTTTGTGGACAAAAAGCGTCCGACCACCCGCAAGACCCGTGTCTGGGCATCGCACCGGCATCAAGCGGTCCGCGCGCAGGTAGTGCGTGTGGATTGGGAGGACAAGCACAAGATTTCCGCAGGCATGGTCAAGCGTATGGTTGACTTTTTGGAGAATGTTGCGCCCGATATAGATGCGATCCTGCTCTCGGATTATGACAAGGGTGTGGTGATGACCGATACCATTCGCGCATCCATACGAATCGCCAATGAGCATTCCATGCTGTCTATTTCCAATGCAAAACCGCGCAATCTGTCTCATTTTGCCGGGATCGACCTTATAACTATGAACCGCCCCGAGGCAGGAACGGCGTCCGGAATAGAGGTAGAAGACATTGCCGACGCAGACAAAGCCGGGCGAAAGATACTGCGCTCCACCGGATGTCGGGAACTGGTCATCACCCTCGGTGCGCAGGGTCTTGCCGCATTCTCGAAGTCAGGTGAGATGAGCCTTGTCCCCGCGATCAAGAGTGAGGTCTATGACGAGGCCGGGGCAGGGGACGCGGCAGTGAGCGCGCTCACTCTTGCGCTGACCTCTGGTTTGGACCTGGCCGGTTCGGGTGCGATTGCCAACTGTGCTGGAGGAGCCGTCGTGAGGAAAGTCGGTGTCGCGACTACCACAGTCGATGAGATAGATGCTCTGCTCTGCGCGTCCTGGAGCCAACTTGCTTCGCATTAAGACAACAATACTGCTTTGCCTGCTTGTATTTCTGATCGGCGGCTGCGCTGATCGTGATCTTTCGCGTATATCCAGGGCAGTCGGCCTGCTCGATAGTAATAAACCCCATGCCGCAGTAAATGAGATGTATGCCGCCATAAAGTCCGATCCTTCTCGGTTCGACATATATGCTATTTCCATCGACTTGCTCTTCAAAAAAGAACGCTATCATGATGCCGCTAATATTGGCGATGCGCTGCTTAAGCGTATAAAGTCTGGAAGACTTGATCGCAGTCTCACCGATGAAGAGCTTGCATCTACGTATGTCATCCTCGCTCAGGTATATCAGAATGTGCCCGATTTGCAGAAAGCCGAGTCTGCATATGAGCATGCTCTGGCCATTTCCCCTGACAGCCCTCAGCTGCTGAATGCGCTGGGTTACTTTTATGCGGATAGTGGCATCAAGCTGAATGAGGCTCTCCGACTTACAAAAAGGGCGGCAGCGCTTGCTCCGAATGATGGAAATATAATTGACAGTCTCGGTTGGAGTCAGTACAAACTCGGTCAATATGCGGCATCAATCAACACATTGAAGCGTGCGGTGGAGCTGCAGCCGGACGCTGCCGAGCTGCGCTATCACCTCGGAGCAGCATATAACAGCGTCGGCAAGCGAGATGAGGCATTAATAGAGTTGAACAAGGCATTGGTTATAGACTCTAATATGACACGTGCAGCAAAATTAATAAAAAAAGTTCAACACTAGCTCTTGTTGTAGGCAAAATGATTCCTTGCAGTTTAGATTAACATGCACATTATGTGAATGATAGTGCCTTATATCGGCCTGATAGGCCAATTATGCTATATTTATTCTCTCAAATAGTTGACTGAGTAAGTATCATGTGATATAATTCCTCCACGATGCAGAAAGCTTGCTTCGTGTGAAGTGTTTTTTGCAGGAGGAAGGTATGGCAATAGGAAAGGTGAAGTGGTTTAGTGATGCAAAGGGCTATGGTTTCATTCAGACTGAGGATGATCCCATGGCAGGCAAAGACATCTTTGTACATTATTCGGAGATAGTAAAAGACGGCTACAAAAGTCTTGCGCCGGGTCAGGATGTTGAGTTTGAGTTAATGGACACTCCCAAGGGTCTTCAAGCGAAGAACGTAGCACCCGTATCTTAGCCTAAGCTAAGGTTATTATTGGGAATAGGAAGTTCTCAATTTGCAAGGCAAGTTGCTTTAAGCGGAAATGGATTTTTCCTTGGCCTAACAGAGGCCAAGGTTTGGAAGCTCAAGTATTGGATTCCTTTTTTATCCCTCGAAGTCGCGGATTTGCGGTTCAGCCGACAACTCAGCGTTTCCGCGATGCTTTTAACTACATGGCCAGGCAATTCAAAGCAAATGCAGCCTTCTGAGAATCTATGCAGCCCACTTATTGCTCGTCTGTTGAGCAGTGTTCAACACGATATGTGCCAATTCGTCTGCCGGGATTGGGGGAGTAATGAAGTAGCCCTGCATCTCGTCACATTTTAGGGTTCTTAGAAATTCAAGTTGCTCAAGTGTCTCAACTCCTTCGGCGATGACTGTCAGCTTAAGGCTGTGCGCCATTGCAACCACGGCGCCTGCAATTGCTGCGTCGTCGGCGTTTGAGTTGATATCTCGGACGAATGAACGGTCGATTTTCACTGCATTAATTGGGAACCGCTTCAGATAGCTCAGCGATGAATATCCCGTTCCGAAGTCATCGACTGAGATTCTGACGCCCATCGATTTGAGTCTGAGCAGGATTCCTATGGCTGCTTCGGGATCCTGCATCAACGTGCTTTCGGTCAATTCCAGTTCAAGGTATTGAGGCTCCAATTTGGCTTCATTGAGAGCGTTTGTTATCATTGTCACAAGTGAATCCTGCTGGAATTGACGCGCCGATATGTTTACTGAGACAGTTATCGGTTCAATCCCCATTGTTTGCCATTGCACTGCTTGTGCGCAAGTCTTGCGAACCACGAGTTCGCTGATCGGTGCAATTAGTCCTGTTTCCTCGGCAAGAGGTATGAACTGCGCGGGTTGTATCATTCCATATTCAGGATGCAGCCAGCGAACAAGTGCTTCGACGCCCATAACGCGTCCTGTTTCAATTTCCACTCTCGGCTGGTAGTAGACAAGGAATTCATTGTTATCGAGAGCCTTGCGCAGATTGCTTTCGAGTTTCATCCACTCCACTGCCGCAGCGTTCATTGATTCGGTATAGAGATGGTAATTGTTTCTACCCTGCTCTTTAGCACGGTACATTGCGGTATCTGCGTTTCTGACCAAGGTTTCCGCGTCCAGGCCGTCGGATGGAGAAATGCTTATACCGATGCTTGCCGTAACGAAGAGTTCTCGTCCTTCGAGTGAGAACGGCTTTGAGAGTTTTTCCAGAACTTTTTGTGCAACCATAGTCGCGTTGTCCGGTATGTCTACATCGGTCAGTATAATGGTAAATTCGTCACCACCCATCCTCGCGAGAGTATCCGTCTCTCTCAGACAGGTTGTAAGTCGTATAGCCACTTCCTGAAGGAGCATATCACCGAAATTATGTCCGAGTGTATCGTTAATGAACTTGAACCTGTCCAAGTCCAGGTACATAACAGCCGTCAACTGGTTTTTGCGACGCGATATTGCAAGTTGCTGTGTAAGCCTGTCACCAAAGAGAAGGCGATTAGGCAGACCCGTTAGTGGATCGTGTGTAGCCTGCTGCCTCAGGGTTTCACGCGTGGATATGAGCTCGGCCTGCAAGTCGAGAATTCTCATGCCTGCTCGCAGTCTTGCATTGAGTTCGCTCGTATCAAACGGTTTTGTGATATAGTCATCTGCACCGGCATCTATGCCACGAATAATATCTTCTTTCTGGCTTTTGGCCGTCAGCAAAAGGATATAAACATACGGGCCGCTATTTCGGTCACGCACTCTACGGCAGAGATGAACGCCATCGATACCGGGCATCATCCAGTCTATGATTGCCAGCCTGGGAGTGTCATCATCCTTGAGCACATTCCATGCTTGCTCGCCATCACAAGCGACGATGACTTCATATCCCCATTTTGTCAGAAGTGCTTGAAGCAGCCTGCGTGAAACAGGATCGTCTTCAGCAATGAGTACCCTCATGCTGCTTCCTCCATGTCAAGCTTGGCAAGTGTGTTTTGCAACTGTTCTATTTTATCTTCCAGTGTGACGTATGCGTCATGCGCGCCGTTCAAATTACCGCTGTGTCCAATCTGTTCAAGTCGATATGCAGCGTCGTAAGCGGGCTTCGCGGCAAAATTGCCCACGGAGCCTTTCAGTGTATGAGCGCTCTTTTCAAGTGCGCCGGCATCGCCACTGGCAATAGCATCTTGTATCTGAGTCATCAGATTTTGTGCATCACAAGTAAATAGTTCCACAATTTCCTTAAGCAGCGACATATCTCCGTCCACTCTTGCAAGCAATTCGGTCATGTTAAAGCATGATTTATCAGACGGCGTTGTGCGTTTTTTAGGTAAAACAAGAGACTTGCCGGCATCTTCCAGCACTTTATATAGCTCACTCGACTGAATCGGCTTTGCCACATAAGCGTCCATGCCCGATTCGAGGCATCTCTCTTTGTCGCCTTTCATTGCGTGTGCGGTCATTGCTACAATTGGAATATGTGCTCCTGTAGTTTTTTCTTTCTCGCGAATAATAGTGGTTGCTTCAATGCCGTCCATTTGCGGCATTTGAACGTCCATAAGCACCATATCGAAGTGTTCCGTTTCGAGTTCGTCCAGTGCTTCGCGTCCATTGTTTACCACAGTGACGTTATATCCTTTCTTCTCAAGTATGCTCACCGCCAGCTTCTGGTTCACCGCATTATCCTCAGCAAGCAGGATACGCAGTTGTGTGCCCGGTTTACTATTCTTTTCTGAAGTTATGCCTTGCAACTTCTGACTCTCAGTGATTCCCATTTCTTCAGGTGTACATGATTTGCTGAGCACGCTCATTATGCCGTCAAATAGTTCAGACTGTCTGATTGGCTTGGTCATATGTGCAGCGATTCCCAGGCTTTTGCACCGAGCCACATCGCCGTATTGTCCGCTTGATGTGAGCATCATGATTGTCGCACCGGCGGTCTTGGGATCATGTTTGATACCTTCAGCGACAGCAAATCCATCCATTTCCGGCATTTGTGCATCAAGCAGAATCAGGTCATATGGTTTGTCAGTATCATTGGCGCGTGTTACTTCAGCAAGGGCTGTTTGCCCATTGTCAACAGAGACCGGTTTCATCTGCCAGTTTGTCAGTGCTTCTTCAAGTATGCGTCTGTTGGTGGCATTATCATCTACTATCAGCACTCGCACATTTTTCAAATCAACCGGCATAGGGCAGGTTTTTCTATTTGAATCACTGCTGCTGCGGTCCATACGGACAGTGAAATGAAACGTGCTGCCTTTATCGACCTCACTTTCGAGCCAGATATCTCCATTCATCATTTTTACGAGTTGAGATGATATGGCCAGACCCAGTCCTGTTCCTCCGTAATTACGAGTTGTGGATGCATCGGCTTGTGAGAATGCTTCAAATATCAACCGTCGTTTTGCTTCTGGAATGCCTATGCCTGTATCTCTGACCGCGATATGCAGCTTAACATTTTTATCTGTAACCGATTCGGTTTCAACATGCACCACGACCTCGCCTTGATGAGTAAACTTGATTGCATTGCCGACCAGGTTGACGACAATCTGCCTCAGTCTCATAGGGTCTCCTATAAGTGCATCAGGCACATCCGGTTCGATATGGCAAGCCAGTTCAAGCCCCTTTGCGTGCGCTCTAAGTGCAAGTGTTTTGACTGTATCTTCCAGGCTTTCCCTGATACTGAAGTCTGTGGAATCCAGGTCGAGCTTACGAGCTTCGATTTTGGAAAAGTCGAGAATATCGTTTATGACCGAGAGCAGTGAATCCGTTGAGGATTTGACTGCATCCAGATATTCCATTTGTTCTGGTGTCAGCTTAGTATCCAATACAAGTTCTGTCATGCCGATTATGCCGTTCATCGGCGTGCGGATTTCATGGCTCATATTTGCAAGAAACTCGCTTTTTGCCTGGTTAGCTTCTTCTGCTGCTTCTTTGGCTTTTATTAGCTCAGCCTCAGTATTTTTGCGCACCGATATTTCAAGCTGCAGTTGTTCTGTACGCTGTTCCACACGGCGTTCCAGTTCGTTGTGGGCTTCCCGGAGTGCAGCGTCTCTTTCCTGTATTTGACAGAGCATTTCATTAAAGCTGTCGATCAGCAATCCCATCTCGTCTTGTCCATGTTTTATGGCGCAGACGGAGTAGTTTTTTTGTGTGGTAACCAATTTGGCCGTATCGGCAAGATCGAGTATAGGTTTGGCGATAAGGCGCTGCATTTTTGCCGACAGCAGCAGAGCGACGAACGACGACATCAATAGGACAATGGCTGCAATTCCTGAGTATCTCTTCAGACGCGAATGCATCTCTTCCATGTCCGAGCGCAGATATACAATGCCGATCATTTTTCCATCCAGGGTAATTCTTCTGTAGAGCGTTAAATATCCATTGTTGAAACTCCAAGTATTTAGTTTGCGGGCTTGAGGAGGAGGGAATGTCCGACTGGCATTCGGTCGGGTATAGTGTGCAAACATCTGTCCTTCCGGCGTATATATACACGCTTCCACAATACTGGCTTCCACTCGCAGTGCCGACAATGTTTCTTGGGCGGCGGTCTTGTCTGAAAATATCAGTGCGGCTTTAGAGTTATCTCCGACAATTCTTGCAAGGCTGGAGAGATTGTTAACCATTGCTTTCTTGAACGTAATTGGTTCATATGCAAGGAATGAGCCTATTGCCAGTATCAAGGCAATCGAGCTGGTAAGCATTATTGCAAGCGTCAATTTGTGTTTGATTGAAATATCTTTAAAAGAGCGCATCTTAACGTTGTTAACCTTTCACGACTTTAGCAAGTTTCAGCAATTTTGAACTAATCTTCAGTCCGGATTTTTTCGCGTTATCTGCGTTGATCTCGAATTTGATTTTATTGTCCTCTGTAAAAAAGTTGATTATTCCCCCATTGCGTGTAAAGCCGTCGGTATCTGCGACGGTAAGAACGTGCCAATCTCTGACAGTGTTTGCAATTTTACCGAAGTGATTATCTTCGGATGAGCTGACGAAGAGTATATGGCATGGTTTGAGATCGCGTGCCGATCCAAAATATCTGACATCGATCCTACGGCCGTTAATTGTTTTGCCCTTAACGGTTTTTTCAAGTGTATTACCGAACGGGTTATCGCCGCAGACTCCGATGATAAACGAGCCGGAGCTATCTGCGGATGTTTTGGGCGGCCACTCAACAAAGCTCGCGAAATTGTATAAAAATGCCGCTTTTATCTCATATTCATTTGGTGATGAGCCTGTTCTTCTCGCAAATGCTGTGCTGCCCAAAATCATCATGCATACAAGCATCACAGCGAATGCATGATAATGTAAAAGCAGGCTTTCGGATTTTCGATTTATTAACTGCACTGTCTACTGCTCCGAATGATTACAATAGCTCTTAACGGCGCCAAGAGAACATAGCATAATAGCTCCTCGTGGCGTATGTAGCTACTTCGTTGGTTGTTGCATAGGCTTCTCTATGCCGTTTATTGAACAGATTTTGGACTCCGAGACTTATTTCAGTTGTCTCGGCCTTTTTCCATCCGAGCCTGAGGTCTGTTCTCGACCATCTCGGAACGTTGAAAACGACATCAGTCATAGGACCTGAATAATAGTGGTTAATATCGAGTTCAAAATTTCTGGCAAGGTCAAGGCTGGATTGGATTTGGAATTGCTTACGTGGATAGTACACATCGTTATTTACTGAGAATGTGTCGTTGCTTTCCGGATCGCTCGACATATCCAACCTGCAATATGTATAGCCTGTTGACAAGCGCCAATTATTGGTGATGTTATACTTGCCGGATATCTCCCAGCCGTAGACATTGACATTGACCAGATTGTTTATCGTCAAGGGTATGACAATGTAGGTAAATGGTGATGTTACTATCTGTGGTGATCCCGGCTCAAAGCTGCGATAGTTATCGTAAACATTGTAATATGCGGTCCAATCGAGCGACATCTTATCGGCTCTTTGGACTCTATAGCCGATTTCATATGCGGTCAGCTCTTCGGGCTTGAAGTCTTTATTTCCGATTATTCTAAGCAAATAATAGTTGCCGTCGTCATATGTCCGTCCGACCCAGGAAAACTGTGAATATCTCTCTGCATACGAAGGTGTTCTAACTGCTCTTGACACTGAGGCCCAGAATGTATGTCGTGGCTGCGGTGTCCATAGGAATCGGATATTGGGTTGTATTTCAAAGCCCGTATAGCTATTGTGCTCGAATTTGGATCCGATAGTAAGTCTCGACCGATTTTCAGCAAGTGTAATGTCTTCTTGGCAGAATGCGCTATAGAGGCATGTAGTTTCGCCTGACAGATCAAAACTGACGACTTCACTGCTGGTGAGATCGTTTGAGCTTTGGCGATAGCCCATGCCCCATACAAGTTCTTGTCTAGGATTCAATGTCAGCCTTTTTTGATAGTCAAAATCGACCGTATTGCGTATTTCGCCATAGCTGCTTTCGGTTCTATTGGTATGGTCATAGTAGAGTTGTATATCAGTGCTGGACTTTGGCGAAGGCGAATATGTCCACTTCGCCAGTACATCTGATCCTTTTGCGTTGATGTTATCTTGGCTGACGACACTTAATGCCGGATCGAGCTTAGCCTCCTGTTGAGCGACTTCGTTATAGAAATCTCCCTGAACCATCAACGAACTTGATTTGGTCAAGTTCCAATCGACTCTGAATCCTCGTCTATTTTGTTCCCATCCGTCGTTGGCTGTCTGACCGTCTTCGTAGGCGGCATTATCCCAGTTCAGATATCTGCCATATACTCGATATGTAGCATTCTCGCTGAGCATGCCGCCATATCGAATGCTGCCGATACCTTTGGCTGTATTGCCTGTGTATTCCGATGCCAATGTCCCTTGAGTGGTATTGGAGTTTTTGGTGATGATGTTGATTACACCGTTGACGGCATTTGCGCCCCACATAGTCGCTCCAGGTCCACGGATCACTTCAATGCGATCGATATCTTCCATAACTGTATCCTGCATATCCCAATAGACACCGGCAAAGAGTGGAGTATATACGCTTCTTCCATCTATGAGCACCAGAAGCTTGTTCGTGAATCGTTCAGCGAAACCCCGGCTTGAGACAGTCCACTTGTTCGAGTCGATCTTGGCAACATGAAGCCCCGGGACCATGCGAAGAGCTTCTGGAATACTTGTAGCTCCTGAGCGCCTGATATCCTCTGAGGTAATTACATACACAGCGGCAGCCGAATCCGAAAGCCGCTCGGCTTTTTTTGAGACTGACGTCACCTGTATGTTCATCAAGTCTTCGAGACTTAACTGTGTAAGGTCTGATGTGTTTGAGCGTGTCTCGGTATCGGCGCACCAAGCTGGTGTGAATATTCCGATTACCAATGCAATTATCGGTATTACCGCAATTTTTTTCATTAGCAATGACTCTATATTAAATGGATTGTTGATACATCTAACTATTATCGGTGACCGGCATAGCCCACATTAGGCTTTCTAAAAACGGTAGGATGCTTCAAACTGAATCGTCCTTCCTTCCTGCGGTATTTGATCTTGAATATGTTCTCCAGAGCCTGGAACGTATATGGATCTGTTGAGGAGGTTATATATGCTCAGATAGAAATTCGTTTTGTCTTGTTTTTGGTTTGTTTTGAGAGTCAGATTGACCACACTTGCTGATGGTATTTCATTTCCGGCGAGTGTTTTTCGCCTGCCTATATATTGAGCTTCGGGGCTCAGATACAGTTTGTCTGATACCAGAGGAATGGATATGCCCGTACTCGCAATGCACCTCGGAGAGTTAGTTATGCGTTCATCCGTCTGAACGTCTGTTGCTTTCAGCAAACTTATGCCAAGGTAAGCACTGCATTTGTTCGGCAGCAGCATATCCGCCTGAACTTCAATCCCACGGCTTCGCACGCAGCCGTTGTTTACAAACTGGATCATATCATCATCGTTAATTGTCTGCGTGATTACATCATCGAGCTTGAAGTTAAAGAAGCTGGTCGTTATTCTTGTTTCATTACTCAGAGCCTTTTCCCACACAAGTTCGACGTTCGTCAGATTTTCTGGCTGCAGGTTTTGATTTCCTATGGTAGTGACTCCATCGCAATAGTCCATTTCGTAAAAATTAGGTGCTCTGAATGCCGTGCCATATAGCAGTTTCAATGTATCGGAATGCGTTGGCTGATATATAACGGCAGTCCTTGGACTCGAATGTGTGCCGAATGTCGAGTAATCATCCAAACGAATTCCGCCGACTAGTTTCAAGGTAGGGCTGATATCTTTGTCTGCTTGAAGATAATATGAGAAGACCGAAAGCGACCCGCGTGAGTTTATCAACATCAAAAATGGGTCAAGGTTATAGTTATCGAGTTGGACGGAATATGTTCTCGTATATTCAATGCCCGAAGTCAGCGACAGTTGGTTGTTGAGGTTTATTATTGACCGCAGTTCAGTGCCGAACCATTTGCACCTGTTGTAGTCGATATTGACGAGCGGGTCTGAATCAGTGTCATATACATATTCGCCTTCATACAGATAGTCGCCATAGAAAACTCTAGCCTGCAAAGTGTCTTGTTCAGAGGCGCCCATCTTGGTTTCGTAGCTGAGGTCAAAATGGGTTCTGCTATCTTTGGTGAAATTGCCGTCGTCATTGAATGTTGTGCCGAACGAGCCGGTTGGGATGACTTTCCTCATATATCCTGAGCAGTAAGTCATTTTAAGTTGGCCGTATGAAGCCGCAATATAGCCATGGTCTGCATTTGTGCCGTCTACATTTCTGGCCAATCCGTCACATACACCCGACTCGACATACTCCGGGAAGAAGATAGACTTTTGACCCTGTGATTTGAGAGTGCTGAACGCGGCAATGATATTTAGCCCGTCAGGGCTCGTGTTTTCGTATTGCAGATAGGACTTATTTTCGGCATCCGATCCATAGCTCTGTGTAAATCGGACCTCATCTTTACGTCTTGCTTTCTTTGTAATGATATTCACCACACCCAGTAGGGCATTAGTCCCCCAGAGTGCCGAGCCTGGACCTTTTGCGACTTCAATTCGTTCTATGCTTTTGATATCGACTGGCAAATCCAAGCCTACAGTTGCGGAGTCGTACATGGTGTCGTTGATTCGCATACCGTCTATGAGCAGAAGAATTCTGGTGTTATAGTCGCCCGGGCTTGAATATCCTCTCACTCCCAAATAATCATAATTACGGTCTGAGCTTACATACATTCCGGCAATTCTGCGGAGCGCTTCACCAAGCGTGCGATATCCCCATCGTTCTATCTGATCGCCAGTGATGACTGATACACATGCAGGAGCTTTACTTATTTTCTCAGCTTTCTTTGACACTGACGTGACCTCGATATTCATCAGGTCTTCGATACTGAGAGAGGTCAAGTCGACTTGAGGTGTTTGATCTTGAGCCGTGGCTGAGTGTGGTGTAGATATGAGTCCTGCTATTATTCCTATGAATATTGCAATAACGAGTATAGTGCTATTCAGCTTATACGGATGAGTTTGGTCGTTAATGTTTGTAAACGATCGAGAAGGCTTATCCATATTGTCCTTGTTGCCGGTTGCCAGGATTGTGATAGATTTTTAGCCGACAATCAATCCAGATAATCGGTATTTTCCTGGCGTTATTTGAGGGGTATTGCCGAAATTGACCACGGCGCACAGGCGCGCAAAAACCCCGCCGGTATTTTCCGACGGGGTCGAAAACCATTTGATGGTTTGCTATTACATCACTTTTTTTGAATGAATATACCGAGCCTTCTGCTGATATATTCTGCATCCGCAAGGAGTTTGCAGCAAGCGGGGTTTTCTTCAGAATTGGCAATACCGGTTCCATTGCCTGTTGGGTATGGCCGTACAGGCGAAACAGCAATGCAGGCATCCATTACCATCAGTTCAAATTCTGAAAGCATAAGCCCGGCGTTTACCGTGTCGCCGACATCGATCAGGTCTTGAATCTGGATCAGTTTTGCCTGTAGCAGGCCATATAAGGCTTCGTCTGAAATCAGCGGCACTTCATCTTTGCCGAACGGCAGTTCATGGAATAGATCGATAAGGTGACTCATACTCTCAATATCTGCGTCTATTGTCCACTCCCATGTATTGCTGTGGACATAACCTGATTGGTTTGGTCCGTTACCGTCGTCATCATATGGTGTTTGTGTGCCATAGAGGATACTCAGCGTCCATGTTGTGCCGGGAACCTCATACATCAACGGCCACCAAAGTCTAATGTTTGTTGTGCCTTGTTGAGTGATGGTCTTTTCCGGGAAAACATCGGCGCATTGAACAATTTCAGGCGTCTCTTTTTGCATTGTAACGTTCTTCAGAGTGTATTCCACTCCATCCTGAGCCGCGCCCACATAATATGACCAATTATCCCCTGGCACAATCGCCAGTACTCCAGGCACAGCCACAGGCATGTCGGATTCTACACCAAGATAGCCCATGAAGTACTGACTCGGACCGGCAATTATTGTCTCACATGCCTGAGGCAGCCAGAATAATGAGTCTTTTCCAGTGTAGTTAGCCGGATCGGTGACCTGCACATCAGGTCCTATCGGTGGTGTTCCAGTAGCCGTGGCGATATTTGTGTTCAATCCGCTCAATGCTGTTGTGCTGTCATAAACTGTAAGTGAACCTTGCGGAGCCAATGTAGTTGGGCTCAAAGGGATAGGACCGAGTTTGTCGTCGATCAGAGTGAGGTCAGTGAGTGTAACATTGCCTGTGTTGGTGACGTCGTATCTGTAATCGACCGTATTGCCGATCAGCACACTTGGTCCGGGCGGTGTATTGGCATCGATCCAGGTCGTGCCTCCGTCAACAGAAACATATTTCACCAGACCGATGTTATGGATTTGCAGGAAGTTGACTGTTTGAGATGTCGCTTCTGTGATATCAGGTCCGCTTGGCGGTGTGCCGGTGGCGGTTGCAATATTAGTCTGTGACCCAGCGTCCAGCAGTTCCTGAGTAAGTGTCAGAGTTGCCGTGCCGGTAGTCGACTCGCCCGGCGCCAGGTTTGTGTCCAGTAGAGTAATTGTGCCGAGTATGTCGTCGGTTACTGATACGGGATTCAGAGTCACATTGCCAGTATTAGTAACAGTGTATGTATATGTCACAACATCACCCACATGAGAGCCATTTCCTGTAGTCCATTCAAATGTCTTTTGAATATCGATAGCCGGTGAAGTGATGAATGTGACCGTACGAGTCGATGTGCTTGTCACATCAGGTCCGCTTGGCGGTGTGCCGGTTGCTGTTGCAGTATTTGTCTGCGATCCAGCGTCCAGCAGTTCCTGAGTAAGTGTCAGAGTTGCCGTGCCGGTAGTTGATTCACCCGGTGCCAGACTTGTGGCAAGCAGTGTAATGCTTCCCAGTTTATCGTCACTCACGGATACCGGATCGAGTGTCACGTTGCCTTCATTAGTCACAGTATAAGTGTATGTGACCACGTCGCCCACATGAGAGCCGTCTCCGGTCGTCCATGCGAAGTCCTTTACGAGTTTTATTGCCGGTGTCGTAAGAAACGTGACTATTTGTGTGGATGTTTCTGTGACATCGGGTCCGCTGGGCGGCGTGCCTGTGGCTGTGGCTGTGTTAGTCTCCGATCCGGCGTCCAGCAGTTCTTGTGTCAGTGTCAGTGTAGCTGTGCCGGTGGCGGACTCTCCCGGAGCAAGGCTGGTTGCGGACAGGGTGATTGAGCCGAATACGTCATCCGTAACGCTCACAGGGTCGAGTGTTACAGTGCCGGTATTCTTGACGGTAAAGGTGTATGTCACCACATCACCTACGTGTGAGCCGTCTCCTGTGGTCCATTCGTATGTCTTTTTGATGTCGATGGACGCTCCTCCGCCGAATGTGACTGTCTGACTGTCTGTATCTGTAACATCAGGTCCGCTTGGCGGTGTGCCGGTAGCAGTTGCGATATTTGTCAGCGTGCCTTGATCCAAAAGTTCCTGCGTCACAACAAGCACCTTGGTCCCCGTCGTTGACTCTCCGGGAGACAGACTGGTATCGAGCAGGGTGATATTACCAAACTGGTCGTCAGATACGCTTACGGGGTCCAGAGTGACATTACCCGCGTTCGTGACCGTATAGGTATATGTCACCTCATCACCGACTTGAGTACCGTCTCCTTTGGTCCACTCAAATGTCTTTATTATATGGATTGCCGGTGTCGTGATAAACGTCACCGTCTTTGTGGCCGTATTGGTGACATCCGGTCCTGTCGGCGGCGTGCCGGTGGCGGTGGCGACATTGGTCTGTGACCCAGCATCCAGCAGTTCCTGGGTGAGAGTGAGAGTTGCCGTGCCGGTAGTATATTCTCCAGGCGCAAGGCTGGTCACCGCAAGAGTGATTGTGCCGTACTTGTCATCAGTCAGCGAGACCGGGTCGAGTGTCACGTTGCCGGTATTAGTAACAGTATATGTATATGTAACTACATCGCCGACATGAGAGCCATTTCCAGTGGTCCACTCATAGTCTTTTACGACCTCGATCGATGGTGTCGTCAAAAATGTGACTGTCTGAGTGGCCGAGTCGGTCACGACACAGCCAATAGGCGTCGTGCCGCTTGCATCAGCTGTATTTATCTGGAATCCGATATCCAGCAGTTCCTGTGTCAATGTCAGCGTTGCATTGCCCGTAGTACTTTCACCCGGGTTAAGTGTTGTGCTTGCCAAAGTGATCGATCCGAATACATCATCATCAACTGTGATTGAATTCAAAGGCCCGTTGCCTGTATTTGTAACGGTATAGGTATATGTCACAACATCGCCGACGTGCGATCCGTTTCCCGTGGTCCATGTATACGATTTTTGAAGATCAATAGACGCATCGCAGCATATAAGCTCCAGAGGTATGCCTGTTCTGGGAGATCCCGAAGTGGCTGAAGTATGACTTGTGTTTTCATCATATACTTCAACGTGCAAGAACAGCGAATAGAATGCCGGTGAAGTCGGAGTGCCGGGAGTGATTATGAAAGATGCCTCATATCCATCGGCTGTCAGCTTATCAGCGCTCTGGTTGACCCAGGCAAACTGCGGTGGTGTGGGAGGGTTTCCCGAGTTTCCGGTATATACTTTATTGGCGACAGTTCCTATAGCTCCCCATGCAGCTGTTTCCCATCCTTGAGCCAGCGCTTTGACACCCGGCACGGCCAATACCAGCACATAAAGCGTATGAGTATTGCAATCATACCGCAAATATGCCTTGGACTCGACTTTGAATGCCGGGTTACCCGCCCGATACATGTTGGCGAAGAAATCGTTAGTGAGGTCCCATTCGCTGATATCCCCATCGACGACTGCTGTGCCGTATGTGGGCTGAGGTGGACTGGCAGCCTCTGCCGTTTGTGCCTGAGCAAATGTCATTAATATGCTGACCAAGATCATCAGGTGCATAAGCTTCATAATTGCACCTCCATATCAAATGCTCTACGGGCGGCCTAGGCAGAAAGATAGGAGCGCCTGTCCATCATTGATGTCTGTATGAACGGATGCCATTTACCCAGTCAAGATAGCGGCCAAACATAGGGTATCCAACATACTCTGCCTCGTTCTGGTATAATTGTGCGTGTTGTAAAATAGGTTTTTGTGATTTATTGTATTGTCTTTAGCGTGTCTCTTGTTCCACTCTATACAGTACCTTGGACAAGACAATCCACACCGGCAATAACTCAGCAGAGGCGGTGATGACAGGAAGTAATAATGATGCAAGAAACACATGACAAGACCGCCAAATACACGCCGGGCAGCGTCAGAGAACTGCTGGTAATAGCCCTACCGATGATGGCATCGAGTGTATGCGACACAGTGATGACCTTCACCGACAGGCTGTTTTTGTCGAAGCTGGGTTCTTCACAAATGAATGCGGCGCTTGGCGGCGGAATGACCAGCTTCATGCTAATGACGTTTTTCATCGGCCTGATCGGTTACAGCACTGCACTCATCGGTCAATATTACGGTGCGGGTCGCAAGAACAATTGTGCGATAGTCGTCACACAAGCAGCGGTCATTGCGCTGGTGGCTTATCCGATAATACTTCTAATTGCCCCGTTGGCCAAGGCTTCTTTTCGATCTTTCGGCATTGCCTCCGAACAGCTGGGTCCGCAGATTATTTATTTCAGTATAATGATCTATGGCACGATCATTGGTCTTATGCGCAATGTTTTCAGTTGTTTCTTTTCAGGCATCGGCAGGACCCGCACTGTGATGGTCGCGTCAGTGACTGCCATGGTGGTCAACATTTTTGCAAACTACGTTCTTATCTTTGGTCATTGCGGTTTCCAGCCGATGGGGATCAGAGGAGCGGCATATGGAACCATAGCAGGTGGCCTGAGTGGTCTATTGATCCTGATGACGGCATATTTCTTCGGTAACAAATACAAGGAATACAGCATTGGAAAATCATACAGATTCGATCTTGACGTGATGCGCAAACTCCTCAAATTCGGATACCCGGCGGGGTTGGAGTTCTTTCTCACGCTCTCCGCATTTACTGCGATAATCATGCTTTTTCAATCACTGGGTCAGACAGTTGCCACAGCCGCCACAATCACTTTCAACTGGGACATGGTCGGGTATGTTCCTCTGATCGGCATAGAGATAGCCGTAACGAGCCTGGTAGGGCGCTATATGGGAGCCGGGCGACCCGACACAGCGCATCATGTGGCGATGTCGGGCATAAAGGCCGGGATACTGTTTTCCGCAGTTATGATGGTGCTTTTTTTGACTATACCATACCCGCTTATCAATATCTTTCGACCGGACGTAAATGACACTGTTTTCACGAATGCCATGCCTCTGACTGTCTTCATGGTCCGGTTAATGTCGCTGTATGTGCTTCTTGAGGCGATCATAATTGCATTTTGCGGGGCTTTGCGAGGTGCGGGAGACACATTCTTTGCCATGTGTATGTCCGTAATCCTGCACTGGCTGATGGTTGTAATCCTGTTTGTCATGTTTAGGGTGATGCATCTCAGCGCTCAGGCAGGCTGGGTGGCGATGATATTGTGGTTTATGGTGCTCTTTATTGCTTTCTGGATGAGGTATCGCAGCGGCAGGTGGCGTGAAATAAAGGTGATTAATAACGAGGAGCCTGCCACTCTGGAGTAACAGCGAAATTGCAGGCAGTCCATCACAAGAAGCGTGGTGGGCGATACTGGGTTCGAACCAGTGACCTCTTCGGTGTGAACGAAGCGCTCTCCCACTGAGCCAATCGCCCGAATGTGTTTTGTGCTCGGATATTATACCCCCATGCTCAAAAAGAGTCAAGTAAACTTGATTTGAAGTCGATATGCTGATATACTGCATCCAAGCGCGGTTTTGCGTGCCACCGAGGAAAGTCATGGGGCAGATAGAAGAGCACATAGAGCGCGGCGTCAGCCTCAAAAACGATGGGCGCTACGATGAAGCTCAGTCGGAACTCAAACATGCTCTCGAGATTGACGCTGAGAGCGTTGAGGCGCACAGGCAGCTCGGGCTAGTTTACGGCTTCGTAGGCCTGTTCGATGAAGCCATAGAAGAGCTGACCGTTGCCGTACGCCTTGACGAGGGCAACCTTGGCGCACGAAATGACCTTGCGCTGACATACTCGATGCTGGGAATGTGTGACGAGGCAAGAGCGGAGTTCGAGGCCGTGCTTTCGGCCGATCCGGAAAACGAGACCGCGAAGAAGAATATAATGTATTTCGTGCAATTATGAGCAAAGATAAATTGGTAAAGGTGATATTTGAGCCCGATGGGATGGAAGTAATGGTCCCCTCGGGCACATTGCTATCAAGGGCAGCCGCCGCGACAGGGCGAGGAGTCGAGACGCCATGCGGCGGTATGGGCATCTGCGGCAAATGCAGGGTAGTCGTGCATGGTGATGTAACGGAGCCGGACCCCACCGAGCGCGAACGCCTGACCGCTGATGAACTCGCTTCGGGTGTAAGACTGGCATGCATGACGAACGCATTGGGCGATGTGACTGTCGAGATACCCGAGTCCAGCCGCTCACTGGTTCAGAAGATACTGAGCAGAGGTATTCATAAAGAGTGCGCGGTGCTCTCGAACGTCGCCAAAGTCTATTGCGAGCTTCCAGCGCCCAGCCTTGAAGATGAGCAGGCCGAGTTCGAGCGGCTTGCAGTTAGCTTGAAGTCCCGCGACATACATCTTCAACCGAGCCTGAATGTAGTGCGCACACTCTCAGCCGATATGCGCAGTGCGGACTACAAAGTCACTGCAGTAATTTTTGATGATGAGCTGATCGGGGTCGAGCCGGGGGATACCACTGATAAGTGTTACGGCATTGCCTATGACCTGGGCAGCACGACCATAGTCGGCTATCTGATGGACCTGACGACCGGTCAGGAGATGGCGGTATCGTCTGTGATGAATCCCCAGATGGCCTACGGCGACGATTTGGTCTCCCGTATCAGCTTTGCCACGACTCAAGATGACGGCGCGAATATATTGCAGTCCGCTGCTGTCGGTGCTTTGAATCTTATTGCGCATGATCTTGCCGA
The DNA here is from genome assembly GCA_021371935.1 of bacterium. Classification (NCBI taxonomy): domain Bacteria; species bacterium. The sequence goes on along the minus strand of JAJFVF010000022.1, from coordinate 9,216 downwards.
TAGTTCCGAAATATCGCTGGACAATATATATAAGGTAACTGTGGTCGGCAACACATGCATGACCCATCTCCTGCTTGGGATCGATACTACGAGTCTTGGCCAATCGCCATATGTGCCGTCCATATGCGCAGATATCACCGTGCGCTCACATGATCTGGGCATTGAGGTCAATCCCGAGGCAAAAGTAGTCATATTGCCCAATATTGCGGGATTTGTCGGGTCAGACACTGTGGGGGTGCTGCTTTCGAGCCTGTATGAGGATAACGGCAGCGTCCGGCTTGCGGTCGATATAGGCACCAACGGCGAGATGGCATTGATACACAAGCAGCATCTGTATGTATGTTCGGCTGCTGCCGGTCCCGCGTTTGAGGGGGCGGGCATAAGCTGCGGCATGCGCGGCGCTCCGGGCGCAATCGACAGCGTGATTATAGACGGTGATGTCCATATAACTACAATTCATAATAAACCGCCGGTTGGGATATGCGGGTCCGGCTTGGTGGATGCAGTCGCGCAGATGCTGGATGCGGGAATTATCGATGAGAGCGGTCGAATGGTTTCACCCAGTGATGCAGCCAATCTGCCGGATGCAATTCGAGCAAGGTTGATTGAGACTGAGTGCGGGGTCGAGTTCGTATTGGCAAGCGAGATGCAGTCCGGCTCGGGCAAAGCCATTACTCTTACATCCGGCGATATCCGTCATATGCAGCTTGCAAAGGGTTCGATCCATGCCGCAATCCAGACGCTGATAAAGACCGCAGGCATCACCGATTCCCACCTGGATCAGATAATGCTTGCCGGTGCGTTCGGCAGCTATATTCGTGTCGAGAGCGCTATTCGGATAGGTTTGATTCCTGATATTACGCCTGAGAGGGTCATATCGATCGGCAATGCGGCAGGTGCAGGCGCAAAGCTGGCTTTATTGTGTGAAAAAGAGATGGAACTGGGCAGGCAGTTGGCGCAAATGGCTGAGCATATCGAGCTTGCCGTATCGCCATATTATCAGATGGAATTGATGGAGAGAATGATGTTTCCAGGCGCAGGAGCAGTTTTATAAGTCAAATATTTTGCATTTTTTCTCAAACAACCTTGCATCTGATGTGCACAATGGTTATACTTATGGCGAAACAAAACCGGACAGTGGTAATATGAATCACCATTGTCTGATGTCAGCAATTTAAGGAGGAGCTAGATTGGCTGATATGGAAGCACTGGCGCAGGCCATAATCAATGGCAAAGCGCCGGACGCAAAAGAGATTACAGAGAATGCGCTTGCCGAGGGGATGAACCCCGGTGACATTCTGAATAACGGTCTTGTGGCCGGTATGAATGTTGTGGGCGCAAAGTTCAAGAACAATGAGTTCTATGTACCGGAAGTGTTGATTGCCGCTCGTGCTATGAAGATGGCAATGGAGGTACTTCGTCCGAAACTGGCTTCGAGTGGTGTCGAGGCCAAGGGCAAGGTTGCGATAGGCACGGTAAGCGGTGACCTTCACGATATCGGCAAGAACCTGGTCGCGATGATGCTTGAGGGCGCCGGTTTTGAAATTGTCGATCTCGGCGTCGACGTAAAGCCTCAGACGTTTGTTCAGGCGATTAAGGACGGCGCAGACCTTGTCGCGCTTTCTGCTTTGTTGACGACCACCATGCCTGCAATGAAAGAGACCATTGAGGCGATGAAAAATGAGGGAGTCCGTGACAGGATCTCTGTTATGATCGGCGGCGCTCCAGTCACTCAGAACTATGCCGACGAGATCAATGCCGACGGCTATGCTCCTGATGCGGCGAGCGCAGTCGACAAGGCAAAAGAACTTCTCAAGATAGCGTAAAAAAACAGGTAATAGGGATCAGGTATTAGGAAATAGGTGGTGCAACTTGCACACTATTACCTGTTTCCTAATTCCTATTACCTACTTCCTATTTTGATCGTCCGGGGTATTCTTGCCCCGGACGGTTTTGTTTCTACCTCATATTTCTTAAATCTTGATATATATCGTCCGAGGTATTCCCAGAGCCAATTCCCTATCAGACCGCCATACCATCATATGCAATTTCGTATCCAAACTGCTTAGCATAATTAGAAAGCTCTGTATATGGAGGGTTTCCTTCATGTGATATATGTGTTGCGAGTATTCGGGCATTATCTGATAATAGGTTTTGCTCTTTAAGCAGCTCTAATTGCTCAATAAATCTATTTGCATTAAGATGACCTCCACTATCAGCGTTTGGACCGTAGGTATGGTCTAAAATAACGACATTAAAACGCATCTTCTTATTAACAAAGCTTGTTATGACGTCTTTGCGAAATGAATCGGTATCAGTTGCATAAAGTAAGGTAAAATCATCTTCAGATATACTATAAATGAGTGAATCTGCGGATTTGTCGTGGTCGCTCGAAAATGCCGTGATTTTATAACTACCTGCCACGAAAGTTTGCTGGGAAACTACTGGATTAATTTTGAGGTTCATTTTCTTCTGTTCTTTAAGATCAAACAGGTCTGCAACGTAGCCTTCATTCTTGAGCATTTCAGACATCTTTGTTAGGGTTGCCAAAGATGCATAAATCTCTAGTGGCGGGGTACTTACTCCCATATATTCCGGTATTCGAGTTGTAAGATGTGAAGGATCAAAATGGTCAGAATGAGGATGGGTTTGCAGACAGTACCTAATATCGGCAATTGATTTATTATACATAAATGAAGCAGATAATACGTCTGGCCCCAAATCTATAAGTAGATCGTCGTTAATGATTATCGACGACCTTTTTCTTAGATTTTTTCCTCCTAGTTTTCTTGCCTCTTTGCAATAATCACATTGGCAAAAAGCCAAAGGATATGAAGTTGCAGCAGCAGTCCCTAAAAAAATTATTTTCATATAAACAGTATATCATCTTGCATTGTTGAGTACAAAGAAACAGTTCCCAAAGTGCAACAAATACTGGCCTATACTTAGTGGACTTACGATTACCTTGATCTTGATCGTCCGGGGTATTCTTGCCCCGGACGTCCTTTGTTTTGACTTCAGACTTTCCTAAATCCCCATCTTGGTCTATAATTGAGTCAACACTATTTTGGAGGTTACTGCTCGTGCAGGGCAATCTCACTCCGGCTTCATTCGGCATCATCTGTATTGCAATAACCCTCGGTGCATTCGGCCAGGTATTTCTCAAGCTCGGCCTCGGCGCAAAGAAGCTGGCGTCAAGCTCGATGATGCAGACTTTCATCAATATTCTTCACGCGATGATGGCTCCATATGTGCTCCTTGGGCTTGGGCTGTATGTGGTCAGCACTCTGTTTTGGATTGTCGTGCTCAGCAAAGTAAGGCTGAGTGTCGCATATCCACTGATAAGCATGAGCTATATTCTGGTGGTGATACTTTCGGGGTGCATGCTTCATGAACAAGTGAACTGGATGCTGGCCGGCGTCGGTCTGGCTCTCATTTCAATAGGAGTATCTTTCATAGGTGTAGGATTGGGCCAGGCGAAAGAAAAGCCCACTCAGGAGGGCAGTTAAGTGCAGGGCAATCTCACACTAGGTTCATTCGGTTTGATGTGCGCATCGGTCACACTGATGGCGACCGCACAGGTGCTGCAAAAACTGGGTCTTGGCAATGTTAACCTAATCGGCGATTCCATAGTCAAGACGCTTTTCAACATCGTGCGCGCGATGTTTACTCCACGCGTTCTGACCGGATTATTTTTATATGTGATAAGCGCATTTTTATGGATACTGGTGCTCAGCAAAGTGAGATTGAGCGTGGCTTATCCGATGCTCAGCATCAGCTATTTTCTGGTCGTGATTCTATCGGCAACTGTTTTGAAGGAACGGGTCAACTGGAAACTGGCGGGGCTGGGGCTGTTTTTCATCTCCGCCGGGGTTTCATTTATCGGGTTTGGACTTGGACAAGGACACTAAAAGTATTAGGATCAAAGGCCTACTGCCGTATGTGCTGTTTTTGATACTGGTGTGCATATTCCTCTGGAGGCCTATATTTAGAGGAGATGCTCTGCTGCCTGGCGATTATCTGGCTCAGATGTCTCCATGGAACAGCGTCACAAAACCCACAAGTCCGCCTCCTCAGTGGAACGCTCTGCAGTGGGACGCAATCGCTCAGTTTTACCCATGGCGAGTTTTCTATGCCGAATCGATACGAGCAGGTCATATTCCGTTGTGGAACCCACATCAGTTCTGCGGCACACCGTTCCAGGCGAACGGCCAGTCGGCAGTGCTCTATCCGGGCAATCTGCTGTTTTTGATCTTCGATCCGATCACCGCATTTACTATATTTGCCGCACTGCACCTGTTTCTGGCTCAGGTGTTCACCTATAAGTTTATGCGTGAACTCGGCGCAGGGCTGCTGGGCGGTATAGTATCGGCGATATGCTTTACATTCAGCGCATTTATTGTGCTGTGGCTGGAACTGCCGACTTTTATAAGTGTAGCAGTATATCTACCTTTAACACTTTTTCTTATACACAGGTCTGTCGAGAAACGATCCACTTTTTATGCAATGCTCGCCGGGGGATCTTTGGGTTTGGCATTTTTGGCCGGTCACTTCCAGATAGCGTTTTATGTAGCTATGGCGTCTGTGCTCTGGTGGATATGGAAGTGTATCGGCAAGTGGCGGTCAGATGGTCTGAATAATTCTGCAAAATATGCCATGCTTCAATTCGTTGTGTTTGTGGCGATTGCGTTTCTCATATCGGCTCCGCAGATACTTCCAAGTCATGATCTTGCGCAGCACTCCCATCGTATCAGGCAGGTAACGGGTGCGGGTTATGCTTGGTTTATCGGCAACGCCCTGAAACCGTATCGCTTAATTACTATGTTCGTCCCCAATTTCTTCGGTAATCCGAGCAAAAACACATATTTCCTGGGCAGCGCCGCTGATTTTATGGAGTACGGACTGTATATAGGCATATTGCCATTGATGTTTGCGATAATCTCGCTTGGCCGGGTAAAAGACAAGCCGTGCATAGGTTTCTTTGCTTTTCTTGCACTATTTGCGCTGCTATGTGCTCTGGGCACACCTATAAATGCGCCTTTTTACTTCTTCATACCAGGCTTTAGTGCTTTCGGCGGACCCAACAGGATCTTGCTTCTTTATTTCTTCAGCATAGCCGTAATGGCAGGCTTTGGAGCGGATTATTTTGCTGAACGCGCGCAGGAGAAAGTGTGTGTGCGGGGCAGGGAATTGATGTGGGGTGAACTCGCCGCACTATTTGCTTTTTTGATTGTCGGAGTGTTTTTTGCCATAACAAATATACTGGGTGCAAGTTATATTGCAGGTATCATAGGCAAATCATTTTCTGGTCTGGCCGGTCCAAATGGAAGAATATTCACGGTTTTGATTCTGGTTTCGCTGGGTCTGCTGCTTGCGAGAAGTAGAGACACTGTCGCCCGCTCTATGTATCCCGTGATGGTTGTTGTCTTAATTGCTGCCGACCTCTTCGCTTTTGGAGTCAACTATAATCCCACATGTTCCCGATCAAAAGTGTATCCCGATACGCCACTTACGAAGAAACTCCAGTCACTAACAATGGACGGCTCGCGCATAGCGCCGATCAATCCGAACTGGAGCCTATACAATACTCCCGATGCCATTCTTCCGCCAAATGCCGCAATGGTCTACGGGCTGTATGATATGCAAGGATACGATTCGTTGTTCACAAAGTCATATAAGGACTGGTCGAGCAGGATTCAGGGCGGGGACTCCAGCCCACAGGAAAACGGCAATATGGTGCTAATGCGCAGATACACGCCGGATGTAGGCCGCGCAGCGAAGTATATCTTGTCACGTGATGAGATAAATGATGCTTCACTCAAACTGATCAATACGATTGACGGAGTTCGCATCTATAAATCGCTCAACTATATTCATGCACAGCCCCCGAAATGGACCATGGGCTTCCGCGCATTCTATTTCGGCCTGTACCTTATGCTCATCGGTGTCGGCACGATCTGCGGAGTTGGCACATATCGCTTCCTGAAGTATAATCGTCATAGATGATGGAAAAGAGCAGCAGGTCCGAACGAAACTGGGTGTTTATGTGTGCGGCAGCTATCATGCTGCTGACCACTCTGCCGTATATCTTTGGTTTGTTCCTCACTCCAAAGGGCTACCATTTTCTGGGTCTTACTCATAATATCGACGATGGCGCGGTCTATCTTTCTTGGATGCGTCAGGCAGCCGATGGCCATTTCTTCATACGCAATCTATTCACCAACGATCCCCAATCCGCCAAAGCGTTTAACATTCTCTTTCTGGTGATGGGCAATTTTGCTCGGGTCACGCACCTGCCGCTGATTATCGTTTTTCATCTGTTCAGAATAGTCTTTGGCTTTGGTTTAATTCTGGCGATATGGAAGTTTTCAAAGCTCTTCCTGTATGAGTCAAAGCAAAGAATTGTATTGATGGTTTTGGTGGGTTTCTCGTCTGGAATTGGTTGGTTGGTGTCTCCAGGTCAGCTTCCACGCTCAGTTGACCTGTGGCAGCCAGAGGCTATTACGTTTCTTTCCATATATCTTAATCCTCTGTTTCTGTTCAGTCAGATATTAATGTTGGGAACGTTTTATTATCTGATTCTTACCGAACGCAATGGTCGGGTGCGCGATGCTGTTACAGCTGGTGCTTACCTGTTGATTTTGGGAAACGTTCATACATATGACATTCTTACTATCGCATGTATATGGGTGGCTTATGTTGTAAGTCATGCAATTGTAATGAAGAAGTTTCCAACCAGGACGATTGCATTGAGCATTCTTGCGGCGTTAATAGCCATTCCATCAACAGGTTATCAGTTCTATTTGTATTCAGTTGATGCGGTATATCGTGCTCGTGCAAATTCAGGTGCTCCATCGCCCGAATTCTGGTTTCTCTTATCGGGTTACGGGCTTATCCTTGCAGGAGCAATAGCGGGTGTCGTGCTATGGTCGGCAGGAGGGCGATGCCGGGGCAGATTGTCATTTTTTTTCCCCACGGTATGGGCGCTTGTAGGTTTCTTGGTCCCGTTTATACCAATCGCACAACAGAGAAAACTTGTGATGGGTCTGCACATACCATTGTGCATACTCTGCGCATATGCCGTTGGTCGATTGCTGTCGTCCAAAGCGGCAAGCAAATACAAATATATTCTTATAGTGTTGATATTGCTGACCGTGATAAGCAATGTTCGGTTTGTAGCAACTGATGTCAATATGCTATTGGATGGCATAACAGTTCCCGGATACCAGACATATATGAGCAAGCAAGAATGGGGTGCAATGCATTTCCTTGAAAGGCGCGCTAAATGGAACGATAGTGTTCTGGCTCCACCAACATTTGCGTTGTTTACTCCTGCGTTCACTGGTGTGCAGGTATGCTATGGCCATTGGAGTGAAACACCAGATTATGCTCACAAAGTGCGGTTTTTCCATCTGATGGAGAATAACCTGATCCCGCTCAACATTTGTGAGCAGTTCATTCAAGAAAGTAAAGCCGATTATGTAGTAATGATCGATAACAAACATTCATATAAGCTGGAGAAAATAGGTTTGAGACCTGTCTATAGACGCGGTCAGGTAATTGTGTTCCGTGTGAATAATGGAGCTTATGATGAATAAGTCTGTTGCGGATGTGATTACAAATGTTGCACATCGCTCGACTCGGCGAGGGACATTACTGTTGTTTGCGGTGTTTTTATGCGGAGGGATCATATACAGTCTCGTTCTGCCATTGGGGCTGTCGCCAGATGAGGCGGCACATGTTAAATATATCAAGTATATGGCCCGCACCGGCAGTCTGCCGATATGGAAGCCGGATGGAGGTGGTGAAGCGGGCTACGAAAGTCAGCATCCTCCGTTGATGTATGCAACAGGCGCTGTAGTTTATCGAGCTTCAAGTTTTTTGCCTGAGAATTGGCGATGGCAGATTCTCAGGTGGTATTCATTACTGATTGGTGTTTGTCTATTTTGGGTGGCTCGGGGATTCTTTCTAGATTATTTCAAGGATCATAATGAGCTTGCTCTTGTGCCTTTGGCGGCATTAAGTGTCACGCCTCTTGTGCTGGAATATTCGTCTTATCCCAATCCAGACATTATGTGTGCTTTATGGTCGACACTTGCTTTCTGGATGGCAATGAGGGTTGCCAGAGGAACAGCCAGGCGATCCGACCAGGTGATTTTGAGTATAGCGCTTGGCTTGGGACTTCTTACCAAACTTACTGCACTTTCCATGGTGCCTGTAGTGGTGCTGGCATACATTTTTGCGCCTGCCGCTGAAGCTTCAAAGAGGTGGGAGAAGTGCAGACTTGGAATTTTTGGAACATTTCTAGCCGCTATGATACTGGCAGGCTGGTGGTATTACCGAAACGGCTTGTTATATCATGTGGTTTTTCCGCACACTATAAGCAGTGTTCTGCCAGGATGGCCGCTTCTATTGGTGTCCGGAAAGGCCGGGCTTCTGATATGGACAACACTCTTTGGTACGTTCGGGAGTTCATTTGTAGAGCTTGGTTGGATGCCATTCCCACTGATAACGCTGCTGCTATGTGGGGTTGTGTTTTGCGTGATTGTTGCAGCAGTTTTGACATCGTTACGTAGACATAGCGCCAAACGTAGATCAGCATGTGATCCGGCACACTGGCTGATGGGGGTATTGATTATGTCCATCTTCGTCTCCCAGCAGTATCAGGCCTGGTTTATAGATTTCGCTTTCAGCTTCGGCGGCCGCTATATGATGAGTGGCTTGGCTTGTTCATATGGTCTCATTGCTTTTTCATTGGCTGAAAACAAGCGCAGAAGATTATACTATGGCTTATGGATTGGGGCATTGCTTACTATGGGAGCGCTAAGTGTTGCATATCTGGTGTTGAGTCATAACATGGTGGTTGTGCCTGGCTGGCATCTGCTTAAGTTGACGATACCCTACTAGGTAAGGTCAAAAAAAACGCAGAAAGTCTCCGAATTCGATTGACAAGGCTGATCCAGGGTGGTATTATATATCTCGCGCCTGGGGGTAGACACCTCCTGGTAAGAGCGAAGTTCTTTGAAAACTAAATAGTGCAAGCGTGAAATAAGGTTATGAGTTTCAGCCTGCTATTGCAGGTGTTGGTAAAGTATGAACAACAGATAGACTCTCTTGAGTTGTTTATCTACGTTTCTTGCGTAGTGACATAAATATTCTTATGGAGAGTTTGATCCTGGCTCAGGACGAACGCTAGCGACGTGCCTAAGAAATGCA